>DATNQH010000071.1:0-29959 GCA_036704105.1 Leptolyngbyaceae cyanobacterium
ACAGGCTGCACAAACTGCTTTAGAATCTATTTTTCCCCAAATAGTCGTGTCTCATATGTTACTTAATATTGACCGCCTAGCTCCCCTTGCACGTAGTTGTGGTTTTGACATTCAGATTGCTAGGTGCAAGATGTGAGTTAAGCCGACTAGCGTTGATTATGACGCTAGGATTTTTGACTTTAGGGAAAAAGACTGGACAGTTAGCCTGACTTTGGTAGAAGGCAGGGAGCATATCAAGTTGGCGGCGAGTAACTACCAACGAGGTAAACTTGCCGGACGTAAACCAACTTCGGCTCAGTTGTGCAAACACCGAGACGGACAGTATTACATCCATATACAAGTTAAAGACGAAACTCCTCAACCAATTAAATCCGATAACGTCATCGGGGTTGATTTTGGTCGTCGGGAAATAGCTCATACATCAAACGGGGACAAATGGGACGGGAAACAAATACAGCGAGTTCGGGATAAATACAGTCGGGTACGCGCTTCTCTCCAAAAGAAAGCCACAAAAGGCACAAGGTCAACTCGTCGCAGGGCGAGACGACTCTTGAAACGGCTCCAGGGGCGGGAGAGAAGATTTCAAACGTGGTTGAACCACAACATCAGCAAGAAAATAGTTCAGTCTGCGATTGCCACAAAATCTGCCGTTGCTATTGAAGACTTGACGGGGATACGCGAACGTACTAACAACAAGCCTAGAAATAAAGTTGAGCGATTTCGCTCTAACTCCTGGGCTTTCTACCAATTGAGACAGTTTCTTGAGTACAAGGGATTGCAATTTGGTATTAAGATTGTTGCCGTTCCTCCTGCATGGAGTAGTCAGACGTGCCATAAGTGCCTTCATATTGGACTGCGCTCTGAAAAGTCTTTCAAATGTACGAATGATATTTGTTTGTGGCACGGCGACAGCGATTGGAATGCTGCAAATGTGCTTTCTCTTATTGGAGCGGCTGCTGTAAACCCGCTTCGAGGTTCGAGTCTTTTCTGTTCTTTGAATAGAGATGATTCAGGGCTACTTGAAAGCCCCCGCCTTCCAGGTGTGGGGTAGTTTACTTAAGGCGGCGGCTTAACTGGATGCGAGATTTGAGCGACAGCCCAAATATCGGAGCATCAACACCAACACTTTCCGTTTTTGGCGATGCACACAAACCTAGCAGCTTTTGCTCTAGTTGCCCCAGAATTTTCTCTTGATGCCAGTGATTGATGGCATATTCACGAGCTGCCTTACCCAATTGAGTACATTTTTCTGGGTTAGTTGCTAATTCTACAACCGCCTTGGCTAAGGCTGTCACATCTCCTGGTGGAACCACAACTCCACACTTTTGCACTACCTGAGCAACTTGAGTCCCATGTGAGGCAGTGGTGATTACTGGTTTACCTGAAGCACACATTCCTTTTAACTTGGAGGGCATCACCAAGTCTGCTGCATTGGAAACTTGGGGTAGCAAGTGAACGTTGGCAAGATTTAATAAATCGTTCAACCGTTCCACTGGCTGTAAATCTAAAAAACGCACGTTGGGCAAATCTTTAGATAACTCAACTAACCGCTTCTTTGCCGCTCCCTGCCCGCAAAGAACAAATAAAATTTTTGGGTAGTCTGCTGCTAAGAGATTCGCTACTGCAATTAAAATCTCTAGTCCTTGCTTTTCTGCCATGCTGCCCGAATAAAGAGCAACAAAAGTATCTGGTGAGAGTGCTAATTCCTCTCGCAACTGGTTAGATCTGTGTAATGGACGAATCGTTTTTGTATCTACCCAGTTGGGAAAATACACGCATTTAGTTGGTTGAATTCCTTTATTGTTCAATCGATCTACCATGCGATCGCTAATTGTAGATATGCAGTCAAAGCGCTCCATTAACCAACGCTCTAGTGCCTCCAGTAGCTTCCGAGTGAAACCAGATGAAGGTAAAATCCCAAGTTCAAATGCAGCGTCGATCTCAAAATCCTGAATGTGAAGCCATGCTTTCGCACCGCCTAAACCAGATGCCAACAACCCGCCCAACACGCAGAAAAAAGTTGGTTCGATCGCCAACACCATATCAGGTTGCCAAGATGCTCCCTGCCAAAGCGAGAGCGGTAAACTACTAATAGCAAACGATGCTAGATGTAGAAGGCGTTTCAACCCTGATGGTCGATTGGGAACCCACAGAGGGCATCTCCATACCTTAACCGCCCTGATGCACTCGTGTTCGTAGCGCCAAGGAGAAAAACCTGCTTCTACTTTCCAAGCTGGATAGTAAGGGTATGCTGTGACAACGCGGACTTCGTGTCCCAAGGCAGCGAGTGTCTCTGCCATTTCTGCTGTATATTTGCCCACTCCTGTAAGTTCAGGAGCATAATTGATTCCGTATATTAAAAGTCGCATATTACGCATATTAATTAATTCCGAGTTGGTAAAATTTTTAACAACATACTTCTATGCGTGTTGGTGGACTTAACTAAATCTGGCTTATATAAATTTGGCTTATATGTAGAGATGAGCATTAACTGAAATGCTCTATTTGTATAAATCCACCTCGATGCCCCTGAATATCAATGGTGATAATTCACCGACGTATAATATGGCAGTTTATTGCCTTCATACTCTGGAAATTTTAGTTCCGTATATCAACTTATACAATCGTCAGATATCAGAATAAGATCCCCAAAAAAGTCAGATAAAAGTAATAATAATTGGCCTCAATGTGGTAGCTAAATACCGATTAAGGTTAAATAATTTTAGTGCTTAGTATTAACTTATACAATCGGTTTAAATCTGAACAAAATCATAAAAAAAGTCAGATAAAAGTAATAATGTATGTTCTCAATGGCTTGAGAATCACTATCTGTGGCTTGATTTGAAAGCCAGAAGTTTTTGTTTAAATTGGATTCCAGTTTTGGATTGCAATGCTTTTGTAGTTGTGCTACACAAACGATAAATTTGCTAAGAAAAGCAGTAATTTTTCTCCCCCCTATGCGGTATTTACCATCAACACAGCTTCTTTGACCAACAGCCCTTGCTCATTTTCACATCTACTTCATCAAAGCGATATTAAGTTACGAGCATATTATCGATTTAAATAAAAGCCACTACCTTTGCTTCAGCAAAGGTAGTGGCCTACTTAAACACGAATATCTTTTATAACAAGTGATTGAATTAGATAAGCTAATGCAATACTTCTCGGTTAAGAATTAAGCAGTATTGAGAATAAAAAAAGTGCGTGGTTGAAATTTAGTACCTGCTCCCTGATTGACTGACAAAACTTAAGACGCATAGTGATAAGATTTTACAGTGAATTCTCGTTCGTCCTGCTTGCACCTGTGCTTTTTCGAGGCAAAAGAAGGGTCAGGATCAGCGTGGCCTTTCAAGCTCAAAGTAGGAAATAATTGCCACCCGTGGTGGAAGCAGCCCTTAACCCAATTCCAGCCAATGCGGAAGTAACTATTGCCCCGAAGCAGCGTGAGAATCAACCCACCGCCGTTTCCCAGTTGCTACTACCTGCTGCCCCTGCACAGTTAACAAGAGCGATGTCACCGCGAGGACAAAACAGAGACGGGAAAGCGCGGGTGCGGAACGCAATTGAGAGCATTCAAGTTGAAAACCGTTGGATTTCTCGTCAAGCAGTTCTTCCTCAATTTGAAAGCGGTAGGCATATTCACGCTCATGTTTGCAGGGAAGCAGGTTCATCCGTAGCAACTAGCCAGATTTGGCCGGAAAGAGGGTCGCGTCCGAGTGCCAGATTGACAGCAGGCAGTGGATTAGTCTTGGTCAACGTTACCCCTTGGAGCAAAACACTTTCCCCCGCCGCCAAATGATAGTGTTTGAGTTGTTTCCAGCCCTGATGGGGGCGATAAATCCAAGTGTTGCTTTTGACCCGAATCCGAAAATGCCAGTGCAGAGTGTCACGCAGATAGCGCATTAGTTGGGTGTCGGCAAAGCCCCGATCTGCTAATAAACAAACTGAAACACCTGGAGGGATAAGCCTAGATGCCCGTTTCAGCATGGTTTGATAAACACTAAATCGAATACTACTACTGCCATGTCGAATCACTCGCACGCGCGAAAGGAATTGCCCGTCCCCGGTATTGAATGGACAATCGGATCAAACAGTACTCATTCCATAGCATTGAAGTATCTTCAATCAAGGTGATCTCTGATCTGTCCCACTCGACTAGCATGGATGCTATTAAAGGGCTGTATAGCCGTTGCACATTGATACGCGGATTGTGTAACCACCGACTGAAGCGGCGTTGATGGCTTTGAGCAAAGCGGGCGCGACTACGGACATAGACGCACCATTTCGTCAGACTAATGCACTCGCTACAAATCAACCCCATTACCATCCAAATCAAAGTTTGCAAATGCCGCCCGTTTGCCCAAGGACTTGATTGACCCAATAAATCACATAGTTGATGATAAAGACGGGAGGTTTGCATGGTTTGACTGTTCGAGTGTGGTAACTTTCACAGTAAACCGGAAAAGCCCTTTATCCAATGGCTTGACCTCCCTTCTCCTCTACTTTTGTCAGTCAACCAGGCCACCACCACTGATAAGCCAACTAGCACGGCAAACAGCTCAGATTACCTCAGCAAGGGTAAACATAAAGGGCTGACCCGGCAAAGATGTCGCGTGACCGTATTCAAACATAGAACTGCCGGATGGATTGCCGACTGGGGTGCGCAACGCTTCAGTGAGATTGTTTTGATAGCGATAGTTGACTACCTGTCGACCTTTAAAATCGATCACCGACAGGATCGGGCAGCTGTAAACACCACGACTATTATTAGACACAGCTACATATACTGGGTCTTGCAGTCGGGCATCGCGGAAGCTAGCATGGACAGTGCCATCGTAGTAGAGATAATAAACAGCCTTATCCCCACGACAGTTGATAAATATATCGTTACCAAAGATCGCATTATGACCATAATCGATGCTGGTGGGATTCTTGCCGATGGCAACTATTTTGAAAGGTTCACCGATTTTGACTTCAGAGTCAGTAGTCATCAGATTACCCACCTTATACATACGCAACTCGCCGTCCATCGTTGCGATGTAAACATTCTCCCGAAACGTATCATTGTTGTCGCGCCAGTGTCCGGTAGACCAAATTAGTCCGGCGGCGACGGCGGTCGGCTTTTTGACATTAATGGTAGCCACCACCTTCGGCTTTTGCTGTGACGAATAGGAGAAGGTGTACGGCCACTGGTTGGCGGCAGTGCCTTCGTTCTTGGTAGAATCGTATTTATCCTGAGTCGTAAAGTACATCATTCGGTAGTACTCTAACAACGGCTGTAAATCGATAAAAGCAGCCTTATCTTCAGCACGTGAAAGCACCACCGCGTAGCCAGAACGCGCGGTTCTCTTAAATACACTGTCGCTCCAGTTGTACCAAGTATCGCGTTCGGTTTGTAAGTCCAAATTCAGATTTTGGTTATCGTTGAAACCGCGACCGGAACCACTACCATAATCTACTGAGGTTTGGATCGCAGTTGGAGCGGCAAAAGGCAGGTTCACATAGCCTAAAAGCTTCATGTCCCGGATCGTCGGCCAGTTAGGAAATCCCCAATTGAACGATTTTTCGTTAGCTAAAGCTCTGCCTTTGATCGCAATTACAGCTACCTGGCCTTTACGATTTTTTGTGTCCCACACTGTCACCAGCAAAAACTCGTTGTTGGGTGTCACTGCTGCGGCTGTAGGTACCTTACCTGCGGGCAATTTCATCAAGTGGTAGGGTTCGCTTCCAGAACCGATATAACCATCGTTGCCTGTGCCTGCAACACCAATCAATCCATTCTTGAAGATTAAATACCCAGTGACACCACATATTGTAGCCTTCGTTCGTACAGTGGCTATTGGTGGTGCGGGTACGCTTCCACCCGAAGCATCCTTCCACAACTGCTGAGTGACGGCGATTTCCGGATTAGTGTTGTAATAATTTACAGCGTCTGGTGTCCATTGCACTCGTGTGTCAAAGCAGTATTCAGGACTAGCACCCTGGTAAAGATAAATCGAACCGTTGCGCGCTCGCGCCACACCAGGTTGATATTCTGCTGCTGCTGTCGTATCCGGTGAGAACAACAGTTGACCAGACATTGCGTACCAATCTGTAGCATTAGTGGAGCCACCGGATTTGAGAGTACTACAATTGCCAAAAAAGCCATCGTCGTTCGGTCCCCAAAGTGTGGGAATATTTTCCGGCGTTGGATGATAGAAGGTGTAGCCGGGGCCAAGCCGATAGTCAATGATATCTGGGTGATCATAGTTATTGGCGACGTTGGTGTACTGTGTCCAATTGATTGTGCCGTCACTATTAAGGATCCTTTCTACCCAATTGGATTGAGACGATGTGGATGTTTCAGCAGCACTAGCAACCGGAATATCAGTAAATATCTGGCTAGCTTTTTTAGCATTTGTTGCTGTAATTCCGGCAGCAAAGCAACTAGCTGCCTTGAGAATTTGACGCCGAGAAAAAGTCATAAAAAATTTGCCAACATTGAAGGTATAGTGCAGGCACACTGAAAGCTCACGCCCAAAGCAGCAGCTACAGCCCTTGCTTTGCTTGCGAGTATAAAAACATTACTTGCAAAGAGGAATTGTCCTGATAGCGGACCAGGTAAAAGCACCAATTTCTGCTAAAATAAACGAGCAAGCGGGTGAGCAACGCTCGCTTGTACATAACGCTATTTAATTTCAAAAAATCTTGAAGATAGCTACATTGAGCCTGCCCCTTCTCTTAAAGAAACATCACGATCTTTGCACAATTACAACACAAACTTAACGCTACCTCAAAGCTATGTCCAAGCGTAATTTCACTGATCGAAGAGGCAGCGTTTACTATTTCCATACAATTAATACAGTGAATGCGCGTAAGTGAATCTACGAGGATGTCAATGTGCTGGCTTGAATTCCCAATTTCCCCAAAGTTGGGGCGTGAGTTCTGCTTCACTCGGCACATCTGAGGTTAGCCCAGATGCCTTGTTGCTCCAGTAGACGCGCTGTAGGGTCTGGAAACCATTTCCGTTTAAAAAGCCCACATCGCCACGAATCACTTGACCATTAACAGGCTTCAGCCCTAGAGTGTCCAGCCCAATAGAGAATTCATAGTTGCCCTCCATTTTTTGACTTGGTGTTGTTTGGGTTACAGTCGCCAGTGTGAGGCGAGAGCTGATATCTTCCACTTGGTCAAACTTGACTGTGCGCTGCGGCGAACTGAAAGAAATTGGCTCTGTCGTCGTGCCTGGAACAACAGGCCGATAGAGAACGGCTACTGTTTTCCCCTTAACCCGCGCGACCAACAGGCGTGCATCGCCTGCCACTGCCTGGTTTCGCTTGGGATCGGCGTTAGCATCCGTGCCGAGCATCAAGTCGAGTCCGCCGCCTGTTGCGAACAGGTTTTGCAGGCTTTCGCCTGAGTTGTTCAACAACTGGGGGTCATTCGTTTTGAACGCCGCGTAAAGTCGATCGCCGGATACAGCTATAGCCGCTTCCGACTGCTTCACACCAGTATTAATCGTGACCCAATTAGCTCCTTCCCAGTCATCGAGCTTGCCATCCACCGTTGGGGGTGTCTGGCGCATGGCTACTGTCAGGGTGTTTTGCCCGAGGCTCTGCTGTTGCTGCGCTTGGGTCTGCAAGGAATAGGCAACAGCTGCCTGGAGCATTTCAGGAGTTACTTTTAAAGAGCGAGTGGGAAGTCGCCGAATTCCTTCTAGTCCTTCTACCCGAACGATACTGCTGTCTTTGACCACTAGGTAGATTTGACCCTCTGCGGTCTGCGCGATCGAAGGCCAGAAGTTTTCCTCGCCGATGCTGACATCGTTAACCAGCATACCGCGCTGGGCAGGAATATTAGACCATGATGCTGTACGACTGTCTTTGAAAAGGGTGGCGACAAATAAGCCGTCAGTGGTGAACAGATAGACATTGCCCTTGTTTCCCAGAATCGCCCAGATTTCCCCAGCGTCGGAGCCGCGCGGAGAAACGATCGTGCCGAGCAGGCGGGTTGTGCCGATCAGCATACCGGGGCTAGAGGGCATGGGCGCAGTGTGCGATGCATGGAGACCTGGCCACAAGCTGGGATAAGACCACATCGCCCTTCCCTGATAAGCACCGCCTATTGATTCGGGTGCGTAAGGCTTTGGGGCTACGGTCAAGACTGTCCAGCCGTCCTTGCCCAGCAGCGCTTGACCACCACCGGAAGAGGTGGGCGTTTGCGTGTGGGCAACCAAAGTAGTTCCCTTCGTGGCATCGTAGATCGGTGTCCCATTAGGTGTAAAATGCGGCTTGAACAGCATTGCCGTACCCGTGACAATTGACAAGTCCGGCATGACGTTTACACTCAATGTCTCGCCCTTGGTTGTCGTCACCTCCTCTGGCTCTGGCCTACCATTGCCATTCAGGTCAGACCAAACGAACAAAACTCGATCTTTGGTCAAATCAGTGCCGACGGGCAACCGGGCTTTGAATGCCTCAAAAGACTTGGCAAGCAAAGGCTGTGGCACGGCGACCCCCCAATCAAAATTTATCTCAGAATCAGTTTTGGTTGCCTTGAGATCTTTCAAATCCTTCTGGGCGAAATATTCAGCTTTAAGACCCGTTCCGGTTTTTTCTGACGTTGCCGAAGAATAAAGCTGGCTAGTCGGAATCGCCTGTTCGGGTTGGCTTGGACTCGACCAGATCAAGCGCGCGATCGCGCTACCACCTTTGTTGAAGTACTCCATTTTGATCTCGTACTTCGAACCAGCCTTGAGCGCGATCGTTCCTTGATTTTTTCCACTCGCATCTTCCCATCGATCAATGACATTCTGTCCGTTTACCCATAACCTTACGCCATCATCAGCCACCACAGAAAACGTATAAGTTTCTGAATATTTCGGCTGTACAAAGCCGCTCCAGCGCACGGAGAAATTTCCATTCACCCCGAACATATTCCAGTCGCTGGCTTGTCCGACGACAGCAGCGGGAACTGCAACACCATTACGCAGCAGCCAGATCGCCGCACTCGACGTGCCATTAGTAGCACTGGTGTTGTAGGCATCTGTGAGGTAAGTCTGTCCGTTGACATGAATCGGTGTTTCCGGTGGGCGGCTGTCAACAAACATTCTGCTGGGCAAGCCTAAAGTGTCCGTTTCCGGGCGATAGTAGAGAGAAACAGGCTCACTGGTGCCTTTGCCCCAGTCCAGTTTGAGTTCCATGCCGCCTTCTTCCGCATAGAAGAAGCGGGTTTTGTCAAGCGGATCGAGCCTGCCACCGCCGCCATACTGCGGTGGGCCGTAAAATGCCTTGTACAGTTTGCCGTCTAGCGTCCAGACACTGACGCGCTTAGGAGTTTTATCCGTTTCAGCTACCCATAGATGACCGTCACTGCTGATGGTGATGCCATTTGGATTATTCATGTGGTTGGGGTTATACGGCCCCACCGCTGGCTTGCCTGCATCGCCGATAGCACGTCTCAACTTGCCTTCGGGACTGAAAACTTTCACCTGATGGCTGTCGCCTCTGTCGCTGATGTAAATGTTATCTTGATCGTCGAATGTCATCTGCTGCGGGTCTTCCAGCCCTTGTGCGACGATGACCTGCTGTGCAGACAATTTTACTGGATTAGTATTCAGTTCAACTTGCAGCAACTGCCTACCGGAAAGAACCAACAGCCGACCCTGACGGTCGAAGGCTAGCCCGCGTGGGTCATCCAGTGGAACGGTGCCTAGTGTTTTATGAGCAGCGGCATCGACTAAAAGCAGTTGATTCAACTTCGTCAGGCTGGCGACGAGCAGACCATTGTTGACTGCTAAGCCATTGAGTTCGGCAGATTTTTTGTCGGGAAACTTGAAGTTGGGAGTAAGGACTGGGCGATCTTCGCCTGTGCCAAAACGATTGTCTTTGGGCGCATCTGTCTTATTGGTGGCACTCAACAATTCGTGCAGCCGCAGTTCGTTGTCCCAGGTCGAAGCAGTATAAGCATATACACCTGGCACTGACTTCGATTTGTTTGCTGCCCAAGTGCCATTGTCGCGGGCTAGATGCGTCGCTCCAGTCCACACCCCACCGACCCACAACTGCCCGTGCAGCTTACGTCCATTCAAATCCAGCCACGCCAAGCCGCTGCCCCCTTCGCTTACACGGCTTCCCACGAGTACCTGACCACCGGAGGCAAAGGCTCCAGGAACTGAGCGTTTAGGCGCTGCACCCTCTGGGACAAAGAGTACCGCGCTGGGCGCTGTATGGTTGGCTAGCCATTCTCCGCTGTTGTCAGCTGTCTGCCAAGGCGGATTGCCATTGGTGTAGGCGGTCATTTCGTAGTGCAGGTTGATTTGGGGGCGGCTCAGACCGCGCACGCGGTAGGTTCCAGGCGCAATCGCCTTACCAGGAATGTGATAAACGCCACGCTCCGCTGCTTTAGTATCGCGCCCAATATCGTCGAGTCCATCCCAGTAGGCTACGTTAGAGCCTGCGGGGAAAGGTGTCTCGCTCATCAAGTTCCGCACGCGCTTGCCTTGTTGGTCTTCGATCACCAGCGTGACGAAGCCTGGTTCCTTTAGGGTGAAACGGATTGGAATCAAGTTCTGCTCCTGCTCTGAAGCGGCGATCGCGGATACCTCCCCTGTGTTACCTGTTGAATGCGGGGTAAACAGAGGAGCTAGACTGCTCCATTCGATACAGCCTGATAAGAATACCGTCAAGACAAAGGCGATCGCTGCGCACACCAACCACCTTTGCTGACGATTACGTTTAGACCAATGATGTTTAACTCGTGTGTTAGCGATCAACTTTTTCCTGAAACTGAACATCGGCTTAAGCTAATAAGAGTGTAAAAACAGCCATTAATAACTTATATTGATTCGGTTAAACAGTAGATTTTGTGATTCGTGCGTCAGTAATTTCTTTATTCTTAGTCAACTATCTATAACTTTTCTCTAAGTCTTTTCTAATTTTACTTTTGAGTTCAAACGCTACTTTTTTGTTCACTGTTTAATTGATTATTAATAATTGCTTCGCTAACTCGCTTGCGTAAAGGCTTGGCTGGGCTGCCAATACATATAATCATCTCAGGTACATCGCTAAACACACTACTACAAGCTCCCACAACTGCACCTTTGTTGATAGTTACTCCGGGAGCTACAAATACATTCGTAGCAATCCAAGCTTCGTCTTTAATATTTACTGGTTTGGCAAAAATATCAAAACTTGGAGAAGCATAATCATGACTGGCTGTACAAATATACGATCTTTGAGAAATAACTACATTGCAGCCAATTTCAATTTCGCCCAAGCTATATAAAACTACGTCATCACCAATCCAACTATGGTCGCCAATGCGAACTTTCCAGGGATAAGTAATTGTGGCAGTAGGTCTAATCAAAACTTTTTCTCCAATGGTGGCACCAAAAACTCGCAACAACCATCGCCGCCAACCGTACATAAATTGAGGAGACATAGCAAATAGCGAAGACTGAACTAGCCACCACAGTTGCACATACCATCCCGATCGCCCACGAAAATTAGGGGGAAGCCGAAAACTAGCAAGATCTTGCACGTTATATTCCATAAATTATCAATCTTATTAATTTATTAAGTTATTTTTTTCACTAATAAATACTTTGACTATTGCATACTTCAATAAAACACTGTGCTGCTTGATGAATTTCAAAACGTTCGCTGAAGCATTGTTTAGCTTTTTCTTGCATAGTTTGCTGCTCTTTTGGTGACATCGCTAACCACTTTTGCAGCAATTGAGTGGTGCCATTTAAATCATCATTTGCTACTAAGCCTGCCCCATCAGCGGCAATCTCACGCCAGATATTGACTTTATTAGATATTAGTACTGGAACTTTGCAAGCCATCGCCTCAGCGACTACAATGCCAAAATTTTCCTGGTGGGAAGGTAGCACCAGTACCTCGGCGGCGTGAAGCGCACCCCATTTCAAGTTTCCTGATAACATCCCTGTCCAAGTAATTTTTTGGTCTACGCCTAATTTTTTGGCTAATGACTGCAATTGTGCTTGCCAACCTGTTCGATCCGGGCCTGCCATGACTAGGTGCAGCGAATTATCCGATCCAGCGACTTTTGCAAATGCTTCTATTAACAGATCGCAGCCTTTCTTGACATGAATCCGACCAAGAAATAAAAGTATGCGCTTGTGACGCAGTTGGGGAAACTGATTTAAAAAGACTTGGCGTTGTAATTCTGGATATCCTGTGGGTGCAGCAGTGCCATAATTGACAACGATTTCATTACACTTGTATAGCCAAAATGACTGCCGCGCTAAAATCCGTTCTGACTGGGAGGTAAACAGCACAGCTTGGGCATCCCGCAATACCTGGTATTCTGCCCAAGGCCAGTAAAGCCATTTTTTCAGGTGCTTGAGCGGATAGGTGCGTTTGAACCAGGGGTCAAGCATTCCGTGAGTAAAAACAAAATAGGGTATGCCGAGCTGACGTAAAGCTAACCAAGCTCCAAAACTAGAGTATTGCCATATACCATGAACAACTACGACATCGTAGTTTCTAGCATTCTCGCGTAGCCAAGGAACATATTTACTGGAATAACCATATGTGCTTGCTTTGGCAGATCCCAAGGCATGGGTTGTAATTGGAAAACTTTTTAACCAAGGTGCGTCTGGAGAGTCCAGAGAGACAATTTCAACGGTGTGTCCCAATTTTAATTGAACCTGGGATGACTGAATAATTCCTTCAATCGGACCACCGCCAGCCTGATCGGTAGATCTAATAGCTCTGAGAATACGCATATTCGAGAAATTACTAAAGTTAGAGCGGATTTCTTTGAGCCAGCCAGTGACCTAAAACTACCCATAGCCACAAGCGAGTCCAATGTAGCTTTTCTTTCATGAAAGAGGCGTGTAATTTTTCCAGAAACTTTTCAAACTCTGGAAAATATTGCTTAACATTTGATAAACCCTCTATAGAAAAGTCTTGCAGTTCATTTCTTAGCCAATAATTCATCGGCAAAGTAAAGCCTTGCTTTTGACGTTGGTACACTTCAGGTATCAATAAGTCTCGACAGGCTTCTAGAAGCAGGCTCTTATTTTCCTTTGTGGGGCGCTTTGCCTTTTCTTCAAGTGCGAGGCAAAGTTCAACTAATTGATGATCTAGAAAAGGAACTCTCGTTTCCAGCGAAACTGCCATACTCATTTGATCGTTATCCCTAAGCAGCATATTTTGCATATACCCTCGTAATTCAGCCCAGCTAACTTCTCCAAAGCTATCAACAAAAAAATTTCCATAGTTTGTAAAAGCTGGAGTAGGCAAACCTAGAAATTTTAAGTCTAAATTAGTAGACTGCACTCGCCTTGCTAAAGCCGCCGTTTGGATAGAAACACGCTGTCCCGCAATATCTCCTACTTTCGATAATTTGTTACCCAATCTGCCTATATTTTTACCAACAAACTCAGGTAATAAGGACAACAACCTCAGATAATGTGCATCTTTAAACGATGGATAACCACCAAAAATCTCATCTCCACCTAGACCAGAAAGTGCTACTTTAACTGAATGCAATTTAACAGCTTTTGAAATGATGTAGGTATTGATAGCATCTACCGATGGCAAATCCATAGATGTAACTGCTTCTTTTACCCATTTACAAACGTCACTCGGTTCTAGTTCTATTCTCGTGTGATCGGTTGACCATTTATCTGCTATTTTTTTAGCGATCGCTGTTTCATCAAAACTCTGTTGTGCAAAGCCTAAAGAAAATGTTTTCAATGTCCCTGGATAATACTTAGCTGCCAAAGCTGTCACAATTGATGAATCAATCCCACCACTCAAAAAAGAAGCTACTGGTACATCTGCTAAAAGATGTTCCCGCACACTTACTTCTAGCGCGTTTCGGATCTTATACTTAGATTCTTCAGCAGTTAAATCAGTTAGTGAATCTATTGTATTAGGCCAATATTTTTCGACGCTAGCATTATTTTGGTGACTGATGGTGAGCGTACAGCCTGATGGCAGTACTTTGACTCCATCCAAAATTAACTGTTCATCCTGACAAGCTCCGTATCGTAGGTAAAGAGATAATCCTTCCTTAGATATCCCTTCGGATTCTAGCAGTCTTGTTTCTGAACTAAAAGACCATACATTGCTACGATAAGTATAATAAAATGGCTTGATGCCAAAGCGATCGCGTGCTGCAAAAATTTGTTGATTTACTCGATCCCAAATAATGAAAGCAAACATTCCTTTTAAAAGAGAAACTATTTGCTTCCCAAAAATAGAATAGCCAATCAGTAAAGTCTCAGTATCAGACGTTCCTTGCCAATTTACTTTTTGCAACAGGGGATGTTTTCTTATTTGTTCGTGATTATAAATTTCGCCGTTAAAGACAATAACATTACCAGTAGCCGGATCGATCATTGGTTGATTGCCTACTGAGCTTAAGTCTACTATGGCAAGTCGGGTGTGACCGAGCCAAACCCGTCTATCTTGTGACCACCACTCTCCTGTTGAATCCGGCCCCCGGTGTCTTAGTTTCTGAATTTGTAAAGGAGATTCGATCTTACTTACTAATGAATAGATTCCAGATATCCCACACATTTAGATAGCTTCCTTAAAAATATATAGTTACTTGCACATACATTTTTTTGCTATTATTCATAATAAAATCAGCAAAAAATTAGAGTTGTTATAATAGTAACAACTGTTAAATTTTTTTAAATTGCTTGAGAGTTTTTTTATTTAAGAGGCTATTATAAATCTCGATATATTCATCAATCATTTTACTAGTAGAAAAATTTTGAGCATTTTTCAGCCCTGCTTGTTTTAATTTTTCAGTGAAGGGAAGATTATATGCAATTTTTTGTGCAGCTTCTTTAGGAGAGTTTGGTTCGATATAAATAGCCGCATCTCCACCGACTTCTGTCATTGGAGATCGGTTAGAGGTAAAAACAGGACAGCCACAGGCTTGAGCTTCTAATATTGGCCAACCGAATCCTTCTTGTAATGAAGGAAATATTAATGCAGTGGCACTGGAATATAGGGCGCGTAAGTCTTCATTTTCTAAAGCTACTAATTCCTTTACCTGCATTTCTAAGTTATTATATTGAATGAATTTTTGCATCTGATGAGTAAAAGGTTTACCTAACATCACTAGATGCAGGTCTGACAAATCAGGCTCTTGTCTTAGGTAATTAAATATTGTCAGAACACCTAAACGATTTTTGTACCAGTCATTTCCACCAACATGGAAAATAAACCGTGAGTTACTAGCGATACCTAGAGAATTCAAACGCTTGCGAGACTCAGCCGTTTCCATTTGGCTGTAAGGGTAGTTTAAACCGTTATAAATTACAGACACGGTACTGGTATCGACTTTTGCTAAACGTAACAAATCTGTTTTAGTTTTTTCTGAAACACAAGCTATCCGGTGCGATCGCTCAAGCCCTGCAAGAATCATGCGCTGAAGTTGCCTACCAGTCCATTTAGTCGGGTTTTCTTCGATTTCTCCTAATGCAGAACAAATAGCCAACAAGTCATGGCACGTTACTACATGAGGTACATTCAAATACTTTGTATAAACTGCATTAGAATGATCGCAGATGTGTACTACATCTGCCCAATCAGCCCAAGAGCGCAATTGACGGGGAAATATAACAAATTTATCAATGTAACCTAACCACTTACCCAATCCGCTAGCAGAACGCTTGATTTTGCCGAAAAAAGGTTCTGGTTGAATCAGACGCACTTCATGCCCCAACTCAACTAAGCCAACTTGAAGCATCTTAGCAAAGCGTTGCATACTTTCCTGTCGATCAGGTAAGTAATTGCCTACTAGTAAAATTTTCATTTGTTTGCTTGGAGTTGTTAAACATTAATTTAGTAGATGCCAAGCATAAGCCACTTGCTAAAACAGTAAAGCCAACTTCGGAGGACTGACTAAATTGACCATTAAGCAGCAGGATACCGCAATTACCAAAGAATAATAAAGGAAGGATGTTTCCAGCAGCTGCACTCTTGATACTCAGCTTGCCTATCCAAGCTACAAGCGCTATTCTCAACAAAATATACAGCGGGCCAAGCACCAAGCCACTCTCAAAAATTACCCGTCCCCATTCACCCTCTGACAGCAGAAATTGGGCTTTCCCTGTTAACAGAACTGCACCTACATTTGTCCCCATACCAAGTCCAAACCCAAGTAGAGGGATTCGATCGACTTGAGAAAAGGGATTGAGAAACCCGTTGAAAAATCGGCTGACAATACCGCCACTACTCGCCTCAGCACTATTAGCAGTCTCTACTCTGGCACTGAAAATCTCGATGCCTTGATCGAAAAAGGGTATAAAGCTAATGCCGAAGTAAACTACACCTATAAGAACCAGAAATTTATAAGACTTGCCAATCAGCGCTGGTCTGACTAATAAGCCAGCTATTAAGCATATCAAAACTCCTCCTACCAACCCAAGTGCAGAGCGGCTACCTGAAACGGCCAGCCCCAAAACTATACTAATTCCAGAAATAATCAGCAGCCAGTAAGGATAGACTTTATTTTGAAATAAACCATATAAGAGAAATGTTGCAACCAGGGAAAGATACTCAGCAGCACCCGTGATAAAAGAAAAAGTGCCAGATGGGCGAATTTTACCTCCTGCTGATGCGATCTGCGTCATACCTGTGGCAGCACCTCTGTTGATAAAGTCATCAGGCAAGGAACTGAACTGATAAACCATCAAGCAAGCCATAGGAACTGCCAACAGAAGAACCCACCCGCCTAGCTTTTTGACATCATCACGGCTAAACACCTTGGGAATTAAAAAAATCAAAGGTAAATGTAAGAAGTTGGCGCGTAAACCAAAAAGAACAATCGCAACCGTAAGGTTATCGTTAGACGTGATAACTGTAGCTAAACCTCCTAATAATGAAAGAAAACCGAGACAAATAATGCTTTTAGTAAATATGTCTTTTGGAAATATTCCTGCTCTCCAAGCAAGAAAATATGCACCAATAACAACTGGATCTCTAATAATTAATAAAGGTGCAGATAGTTGGGGAACCACCCATTTCCTTAAGGCTCCTTCAAATATCCATAACCAGAAATAGAGCCAGATAATTTGCTGAATGTTGCGTACCGTTTTGGTTGATGCCATAAGTATTTCTACGCCGCCTTTGAAGCTCGAACAACATTCAATATTTTTTGGCTGTAATTGTTCCAGGTCATTTGTGCTGCTTTTTGACGAGCTTGAGTACTCATCTCGTTTAGTTGGTGACGATTATCGGCAAAATATGCAATTTTTTCAGCAATCTTATGGGGTGAGCGGATCGGCACTAGAAATCCTGTTTTACCTTCTTCGATTAAATCTTCACCCCCAGCATTAGCAGTCACAATCAGGGGTAAACCGCAACTCATTGCTTCTTGCTGTACTAAAGCTCTACCCTCAACTATTGAAGGTAGTATAAACACATCGCAAGATTGCATTAATTGAAGCAATTCTTGATAGGGCCGTGTCGGTTCGTAAGTAAAGTTAGGTAGCTGATGACGATAAAACTCCATTGGCATTAAGGGTGTACCAAGTACTACCAATTCCACATCCGCGCGGTTGAGCAACTTCATTGCGGCAAAAAGATCTGCCAGTCCCTTGCGCTGGGTCATTGAACCTGCAAAAAGTACGCGGAGTGGGGAGCGCGTCAAGTCTCTTGACTTTTGTGTGTGTAACCCAATCTCAGGCGAACCAAATTCAGCCACGATACATTTTTTAGTTTGGCGAGTAGTTGTCGGTAAAGAGTCATAAACAAATTTACTTGGACAAATTACCACATCTGCTAAATCTAATTCTTCGGTTTTACGCTCAAGCTTAGCTGGGGAGTCACGAGTTCCTACTAGCGTTGGTTCCCACTCTGGCCATCGCTGTGCCTCTTCACGCAATAATTGTTGACTAGTTTTCCAGTAAGCAATAGGTAGATCGTAGAAACACTTTAACCCAAGCTGTTTCGCGGCTTTAAATGTATGAAAAGCACCATCCTCATAGCAGTAAACAGCAGATAGTTGATGCTTTTTCCAAACGCGCGGCAGTTGTTTGGCTACATAGCGATCGAGGTCACGATAAACTGAATCAACGGATGCCCACCCTGTTTCGTGCGCCGTTAGAAAACTAATATTTGACTTGGATGCTAGTAACCTAACTAACTCCCTCAGAGGGCGTATAGAGATTTTAGAGTTTGGAATATCGTAGCCACGTCTTTGAAATTCTTTGCTAAAATTTTGCGGAATTAGGCGAACCCACGAATCTAATGTTTGTGCTGCGACGGTTGTTTGAAAGTATCCTAACTCTCCTGCCAGCAATGCTCCAACTAGCAAAGCCCTGACATTCGCGTTTCCGGTTGGGTGAGTTATTAGAAACATTACTACTAGCCAAAATTACGCAATATAGTCAACCCCTGCTTGAAAGAGTCTTTCAATTTGAGCTTGAGACTGGTTTGCCAACGGAAATAAGAACCAAAGCCCCAACGCATTAGTTTTATACGACGTTGCAAGGCTTGCGAGTCACCCATTTCTTGCAGCAGTTCCACAATGGTTGCTTTCTCTGCTGTTGTATACACGGGCGAATCTAAAGCGATCGCATAATTTAAAGCCATCTGACAGCGTTGACGCTGAATTATTTCTGTATCCCAGCCGCGTCGCTCAAAAGCAGGCTGTATCGAAAGCGAATAGACTTGAATCACGCCGCTTAACTCGGTTTGTTTTCGCTTGGCGCGTACCTGACCTGCATCAACCCAAAAACGGTAACTGGCTAAAACTTCGGGGCTATATACATTACCCCAACCAGCATCAGCAATCCGAACAGACAAATCCCAATCTTCACCAAAGTTCAAACCTGTGCGGTAGAAGCCGAGTTGGTGCAGTACAATTGAGCGAAACATACAAATATTTGCCGCGACTCGATAGCCTGAAGTGGAAGCTTGCAAGGCCTCCTCGTCATTTTGAAATCGAGAGCGAGATCCCAACTGTCGCAATCGAGTCGGTTTTCCATGCTGATCGATTTCTTGGACAGCAGCGTGTGCGTAAGCGGCTTTTGGATGCTCTGATAGCAGTTTTAACAATTTTTCTACATAATCCGGCGCTAAAATATCGTCTGAGTCTAAGCGAACAATAAATTCGGTTTTCGGCTGACTTAGCAACCAATTATTATTACCAGCAATGCCTAAGTTGTGGGGATGTCGATGATAGCGAACTTGAGGAAATTGCCGACAAAGTTCTGCCATAACTTCAGGTGTCTCATCTGTACTGGCATCATCACATACCCAAACTTCAATATTTGGATACGTTTGCTGACACGCACTACCAACTGACTCAAGAAGGTATTGTGCTTGATTATATGTGGGAATGCATATGGCGACTTGATTTGTCATTGCATTGTTCATTACTTTTAGATAAGTTTTTCACCATTTCGTAAAACTGAGGAGCAAGCGCGCGATCGCTAAATCGTTCGATTGCTTGAGTTTGAAGTTGCTTAATTTTTTCTGTATTTGGTGGGTTATTTTTCAGTTGAGCTAAGCGTTTTGTCAAACTACCAGTTTGTGATAAATCGGCCATCCAAAAATCGGATTGCAAAATAAATTCTGCGCCAGAATATTTGTGACTGACAATCGGCAACCCTGCCATTGCTGCCTCAATTAAGGCTCCTGGTAAACCTTCACTCAAACTAGGTAAAACAAACGCATCTGCTAAATACAATGCTCGATTAACTTCATTAGCAGGCAAAGTTCGCCATTGAATACTTCCTCCCAGCTTTTGTTCACCTAAAGTTTTTAAGGAATTTGTTTCAGCTTCAGGTTGACCGCATAACAATAACTTGACTTGAGGATCTTTGAGAGCAGCCACCTCATCGATTAAGTAATCAATTCGTTTGTGGTGACGGTTCCAAGCAGCAACACAAACTACTACCCAATCTTCATTCGTGTATCCAAATGCTTCACGTAGACTTTGACGGCTTTCTATAGGCTTTTTATCTGGAGTACAGTGAGGCAACACCTGCATCTTGGTAGCCGAGATACCGAACTGTTTGCCATCATCATAAGAGTGAGAAGTTAAGTGCTGAATGAGATCAAATTCTTGGTAAGCACTTGGACCCACAGGAGCGCCATCACAAAAAATAATTTTATATTGTAGTTTGAATTTCTCACGTAAGCGATTGAAAAAATGACCCAGTGTATATTCTTGAGTCCAAATAACGTCAGGTTGCCATTTGATTAAATAAGGCAGAAAACTATAGGCAAAACTTATTTGTTCTAGACGACAACCATCGTGGAGCAAATTTAACTGACGCAATAGTCTGGCAACAAAACCATTTCGAGGGCAGTTCCAAACTACAGTCCCACCTGGATACTTTCCACCACAAAATAGTTTTACATTTAGTCTAGGTTCATGACTCAGTGCCTGATACCAACGTGCTGCCGATACCTCAAACCCACGATTGACATTACCTAAACCACAACTCGCGATCGCCAGCTTAATTTTGTCTGACTTCATATATTATCCAGTTGTTCTAAGTGTTGAACCCACGCCTTTGTAATTGTCTTCCAGCTGAGGCTCGTTTCTATTAGGATTTGTAGCGCTTGTTTTTTCCGCTCGATCTCTTGCTGATTTTGCATCTTCTCCAGATATTTCGAGTTCAGTTCTGAACTGTCATACAGAAAAACGCTTTTGTACAAGTCATCCTGTTCCAGATTTGTTTTACCGCAAACCGCCGACAGCACGCCGTGAACGCTAAGAGCTGCAAACGAGCCGGACTTGGTTAAAATGTCAGGTTCGTTGCTAATTAGTCCTAAATCTTGAGTTGCAAGTAGTTGAGAAATTTGGCTAGGAGTTAAATCAAAAGCCTCGTGCCAAAGATGGGCGTGACCAATATCTGCTCGATGTTGAGCCATTTCTCTGGCAGCTTTTGGATCTAGTTCGCTAGTACCTGCTAGGGTAATACTCTCAACCCAACCTTGTTCGCACAGCAGCTTTAGAAGTTTTGCATGAACATTCATTGCCCACAATCGAGTATTAGCCAGACCAAAAATGACGATTTTGAGCTTGCTACCTACAAACAAAGACCAGGGGCGATCGCAGTTTACAGGCTCAACGGGTAGGATATTAGAGCCAACTGGAATTACAGCACCTTTTTTCAGATCGGCAGTAAATTCATCGACTAATTTAGACTGATAGCGCGAACAACTTGTCAGCCATACGTCAGCTAAAACAATTAAATCTCGAATAATTTTTTGTGCGGTCGGTTTAACCCAGAAGGTACTACGCCAAATTGGCCCTGTGGCGTATAGCTCGTGAAACATGACTGCTAGTCGCCGTTTTGAGCTAACATTTTTCCATTCCTTAAGTGCTTGAGGTAGCCAGACTGGACAACCTTTGGGGTGAAACCCGTAGCCCACATAATGGAGTACAACTGTTTGAGCATTTACCTGCTCTAAAGCAGTAATCAAGCCTGTTGTAGATTTCTCAAACTCGGCGATTTTAACTTCAGCCCATTGAGCTTGACTTGCCGCTGCTGCTTGTGGAACCAGAAAACTCCATTCAGGCTGAGGTTCAGACCAATGCTCCCAGAGTTTGACGCAATAATCACCTACTCCACCCATCGCTGGCGGGAGAGAAGGTACGATATGGGTAAGGTTTCTCAAGACTTATACCACTTGATGACGTTTTAGAGCGATCGGGTAACTGATACTATTAAGACAGCTTCCATTTCCTCGAATTTCTACTTTCAAATCCGGGGAAAAAGATGAGCATCAAATAATAAATACCCTGTAAACTTAAACGTTTTTTCAAAGAGTAAAATTCAGATAAATAGATATTCAGAGCTTCTTTTTTTCTTCCTTTGATCGCACAGCTTTTAAGTGCCAATGGTGCTAAGCTCTTAAGCATATGCCTACAAGCTTGCTTTGAAGATTCAGCTAGTTCGGGCGACTGCATCAGCGACTGAAGCATCGAACACATATACTCGCTCATTGGCAAACTGTTTTGTCTGCAAATGGAACCATCTGTTATTCTATATTTTGCTGTGTATTTGTTGATGAAATAGAATTTGTCATACTTGAGTGCTAGCCGAATTCCAAAATCGTAGTCACAGGCATCACCTACTTCATCCCTTTCTTTATATTTTATGCTTCTAGCCGCTGATGAAAGTACCATGTAGCTATTATTTGGAAACTGTTGGAGAATTGCTGAGTCGATAGAGGATGGTTGTAAGCCTTCAGTTTCTGCTGTTTTATAAAAAATAGTATTTAACTCTTCAGACTCTTTTTGAAGTATTTCTCCCGCCATTGAAATAAGATATTGTTTGCCAAATGCCGCAGTTAGGTCGGGTTCAATTTGCCAGCATCGATCGAGATCTACTATTGCATTGGGAAGTAGCAAGTCATCGTCGTGAAGTAGTACAATCCTGTCACCCTTGGCGAGTTCAAACAGCATATTTACATTTCCAGTTTGTCCCAGGGAAGGAACATTCCGCACGTAATGCAATTGACCATTCCAAGTTGATTGCAGTTCTCTAACTAGCTTTTCGGTAGCGTCATCTTTAGAGTCATCTCCGACTATTATTTCAAGTGGCTCGTATTGCTGTACAAAACAAGATTCAAGGGCTTGCTTTAAAAGTTCAGGTCTTTGATATGTAGGAATACAAATTGAGATAAGTTTATTAGTTAGCATTTTCTGCTCCAGTTTTATAATAGTAAGTATCTACAACTTGCCTCACTCGCGCAGTGGAGGCGATCAAATTTTTCCATTACGTTGGATTGCTGCGTAAAAGGTATCTCCAGGTAATTGGAATACCAGCAATCAACATAGTTATTGCTACAAAAGCTCTCTTAAAGTGAAGGTGTTTTAAACTCCGCACTAAAGTTATGAGGTGGAATTTATAATCAGCCAGAACGACACTTAAGTTACTTTCAAAACCTAGTGCTTTTCTATTAGTGTTGACATGATATGCCCAAGCAGCACAGCGTTTGGGTATACGAGTTATTGCCTCTTTTAAGGTAAGTACCCGGACGGGATGATGAACATATGCTTCAGGTACAAAAGCGATCGCCGTCAGAGGGGAAAGACGCAAGTGTAGATCTTGATCTTCATGGGCAGCAAGGGGATAATTTGGATTAAATCCACCAATTTTTTCAAATAGCGATCGCTGCACTGCAATATTGGCAGACCAAAAGTTGCCGCCTGTGAGATTTATCGGACACTCAGCTAGATCGAGATCGCAGTCGCTCAAGGGATGAATTGCACCTTCTAGAGCCAAAGCAGATCCACTAGTGGCTGCTGCAAAAGACGAAAGCCAATTTGGATCTGGCAAACAATCATCATCAGTGAAAGCCAGCCACTCACCGCAAGCATATTTAGCACCATTATTGCGGTTAGCAGCTGGACCTTTACGCAAACCTGCCACCCACTTTACCCAAGGATAGCGATCGCGAATCATCTCACAAGCAGTTGCAAGGGAACCGTCATCGCTGACGATAACTTCATATTGCTCTGCGCTTAGGGTTTGCACCCCTGGATCCAAGCAATCCAAGCATTTGGCTAGCAAGTCATTGCGATGGCAGGTTGGAACGATTACTGAGAATAAAGGACTTTTCATGGCTGTACCAACGTCTCAACAGCACGCTTAAATCGACGAGCTAAAGCCCGTACAGATTGACTATTTTTCTTTTCTGACAAACTCCGTTGCCTCACTTGCTCATCCCACTCAGCTTTTTCTGCTGGGGTGAGAAAGTTATAGAAAATCTGGTGAATCGGTCGAGGCATATCCATCGGTAGTCCCGCCCAGTGAAGTAAGTATGGTTTGCGTTGCTCCTCGCTCCAATAATGCTCGTAATCACTTGGATAATCCCCCGCCCATGTCGATTCCATACACTCAGGCGGTAATGTCAAATTCGTTACATCGACTCCAGATTCAAAAGTCAAGAGATTAAGTCCTGGCTGCTCGTGAAACGGCATCTGAACGCACGTTCCAATCAGATCTGATCGCATTGCTTGTGCTTTAAGTTCTTCGACGCTATAGAGTATGCGATCGCAGGCAAATTGACCTGTATTGTATACATTTTTCTGCCATGTCGTACTCTTTTGCGACATTATGTATCTTGATTCATCAGTGTAGGTATGTGCTGGATTGTTCCAGTGTCCGCAAGAAGTAATGAACCCAGAAAAGGGTGACAAGACTTCTTCAGGATTCCTCAAGAAACAAACATCTGCGTCTACAAACTGGTAATTCCCCACAGTCAAACATTGATACTTTCGCATCACTGGACGAGCCTTTTGAGCTTTCAACCAACTGGTAATTTCGGGAATTTCCCACCATGTCGATCCTTCAGGTAACTCAAACAGATTATCGTCATAGGGAATAACTAACAAAGGCAGCTGACAACCAACTGCTCTGAGAGAACGTTCCATAGCTAGAAAGCGCAGCCGCACTTTCTCATTTGCCATTGATATAATCTTGTCAATTTTCATCTGAATACTAACGCCTTCAAATAAAGTTCTTTTTTTTAACTGTTTTGTCGTTGTAATTGCGGCAAAAGTTTAGGCATACCTTTTGAGTACATCAGGTGACGAACTGGAGTGATAAAGTGTCGCACAGCAATTTGGTCGTAACACACATCATCTTCAAAGTAGAATTGCCGTTGAGCAGAAACGACATATCTGGATCTTGGTAATGGCTTTGCTTTAGCCTGTTGCATGAGGACAGAAAGAATCATAGTATCTGGAAACCACGAGCTAATTTCTTTCCCATCATCAAGTAGTTGTTCTGCTATCCCAATTTCCAGGGAATTTTGCGGGATGTAGAGAAATCCTACGTTTATCGTTGAGGCATATTCCAGACCTAAGCTATGTACTCGCTCCAAAGTTATAGGCTCTATTTGTACTTTTCCAATATCTTGCAGGTATAAACCTATTTCTGAATTAGTTTTTAATGCTTGAGATATTTCAGGCATTTCTCCGAAACAAAGAATGTCGGCATCGCTATACAGCAAGTTGTATTTTTGCTGGAGACTTAAAATAGTTCCCAGCTTTCTACCCATTGGATGGTAATCACCTAATTGTGCTGTTTTTGGTGCAATAGAGCGAATTTCCTCTAACAGTGTGCGAGTGAAATTTAAAATAATACCAGGAAATAAAACCTTGAGATTTTCAATCGTAGTTGCTGGTAATTCCCCATCAACAACAATTGTTAAGCCAATTTCTGCTGGTAAGTAATTTAATAAACTTTGAGCCGCCCAAGCAGCATCGCAAATAGTACTTGGCGTAGATAATACTGCCAAAACAGTAGTAGGATTGGCATTAACAGGTATGGGGGGCAAATTAAATGCCCGTTGGCGAATCTGATATTTTCGCTGTGTCTCCCACCTCCAAAAGAGTTTGGTTAGCAGCTTACGAATTAAAAAGCTACGAGCAATTGACGGGAGGGTAATTTGATGCATCATATTTTAATTTCTATAAATACAACTTTCGCTTAGATAAATTTTTGAATCCGATAATTTTGCCAAAGTCCATAGCTACCTATTAAAAGGTGTACGCTCGCATAAGCTATAGCTACGATTACCGAAAAATAAATTACCTCTACTGTTTGATTTAGATTCATAACAGATATGCAAATTATTTGAACTATTAGTATTAATGAAATTTCTAAACTACTGCCCCACCAATAAATCCACCTGCGGCTAGAATTCATCACTTCCAAAACATTAGCTACATAACTAAAGCTACTAGCTGCAATTACCCAGCCAACTTCATCTATCAAATTCTGATATTTAGAGCCTAATATCCAAAGTAGCGACTGTGGAAATACAAAGGCGATCACAGACAAAATGGCGGCAATTGTCACTGAGCCTACGAGAATTTGAAAATACTTTTTAGCTAAATTTTCGCTGTTTACTTTAGCAATATATGGGGCAACAAGTACACGATTAAAAGCTCCCAATATGACAAATAACTGACCTAGCCTTCCTAACGCCGCAACTTCGGCAATACTTTTAGTTTCACCAAAAATAGTAATAAGTGCGAGTGATATCTGTCCTTGAAAAGCACTAAAGGTTATGACAGGAATGAGTGGACCAAGGTAGCGTAGTATTTCACGGTTAATCTTGGGATCGTTATCTAATGGTTCATCAATCAAGTGTTTAGTATTTCTTTGATATAGCAGACCATTAACTGCAATTACTGCTGAGCTTACCCAGGCAGTTGTCCAAGATGTTAAGGTTGACGTAAGGTAGAGGATAAAGCAAAGTATAATTCGACCAATTGCGCTAATGATTTGAGGTTTATATAACTGTTTAATTTGTTGGTGAATCAGTAGTGGCGGTGAGTAATAAGATACCCAGCCTTGAAAGAATACAGAGCTGACAATTGAAGCGAATAGTAGCAGTTGCGTTGTCCAATCCCAGCCTTGCTTAAACGTGACCAAAGGAAACGCAATTGCAGCTATCGGGAACATCACAACTAATAAGCGGTTGCGAAAGTATTTTACCGAGCGAATGTAAGTACCCACAACCTTTTTGTCAAAGCCGCGATCGCCAACCAACGCCAAAATTGAGCCAGAAAAGCCTAACTCAACCAGCAGGCCTAGCGTGCTTTGAAAACCAAATGCTACGCTGTATTGGGCATAAGCTTCAACGCTCAGCCAACGCAGTAACAGAAATCCAATGATTAAATTGAGTACCTGTACAGACCCCTGTCCAGCTAGAAAAACAGAAATTAGAGCAATCCAACGTTTATAGTCAGTAAATTTCACAATAATGCCGAATAAGGTTACTCATGAATCTGTAAGGTGAACAATTGCACTCAAAGCGCAGTATATACAGCTATCGATCAGGTTCAGGAGCGTCTAAAAAATCTTAAATTTTCTAACCAGTTTCTTGTTTTCTGAGCTGTCTTACTAAAAGATGACTCGCCATCGGCAGAGGCGTAAGAATAGCTGTGAAATTCATTGTCAGGAATCACACCATTAACAACGACACCGACAATATTTTGACCAGAGCGATCAAGGCTTTCTTTAGCCTGTTTAGAATTGATTGAATCTGCGATGCTCGGTCGAGTTACAATCATCACGCCATCAGCTATCTTGCCTAATATGTTTGCATCTACCGTAGCTGCTAAAGGAGGCGTGTCAAAAATCACATAGTCATACTTGTTTCCCAATTGCTTAATCAAAGCAGCCATGCTTCTAGAGTCAATGAATACGGGTGAACTCGGATTCACAGATCCAGCACTAAGGACATAAAGATTGTTCATTACTTTTTGAATGACGGGGGCGCTAAGATCGCCTCGTGCAGCAATAAAATTCTTTAACCCGGTTTGATTGGGAATTCGCCAAATTTCATGTTGTGAGGGACGGCGCAAATCGGCATCTACGATCAAGACGCGATAACCTAAACTCGCCATTACTGCTGCTAAGTTGGCAACTGTTGTAGATTTACCCTCCTTGGGAACAGAACTTGTGACTACAATTACTTGCATGACCTTCTCTGAACTCAAAAATGTCAGATTGGCATGAAGCATCCGAAAGCTCTCACTGATAGATGAATGAGAACTTTCGAGAACAGGAATCGCTAATCTCCTTTCATCGGAAGTTGCGATCGCATTTATAGATTTATTTGTTTTACTAAAGTCAGGAATCGTAGCCAGCAATTTGTACTCAAAAAGCTCTCTTACTTGCTCTACTGTTTTGATTCTCTTGTCTATCTTTTCTAAAAGGTAAACAACAGCACTAGCAAGCAAAATTCCTGCTAGACTTCCCGCCATCATCGCTGATGTTTTGCTGGCGTTAATTGCTTGTTCTGAAGGTTGCGCTGTCTCGATAATTCTGACGTTACCAACCGTTTGATTTTCTATTACCTTGATTTCTTGAAGACTTTTCAGAAGTGCTTCATAGGTAGATTGAGCTGCTGATAACTCTCTTTGATATTCCCGCAGTTGCTGTTCCAATCTGGGCAACAAAGCAGCCTTTTTTCTGTAAACATCTCGCTGGTTAGCTAGAACAGCTAACTGACTGGCTAAACCTGTACGGTCTACTTCTAATTTAATTAGCTGAGTCGTAAGATCCTCTTGAATCTGTCCTACCTGCAATTTGTTACTACGCCCTGTTTGCCGACCTTGGAAAATTTGTGCATATTGCTGCTGTATTTGACGCTTCAACTGCGCTTCTTTATCTTTGAGTTGAACAATCGTCGGGCTTGATTCTAGGTAACGAGATCTAGCCTCTGCTAGCTTGCTCTGTACCTCTCGCAAATCCTGCAACACTCCCTGAATTACAGCAGACTTACTGAGGGAATTCACTGCTAAGGCTTGCTCAGCGTTAACTCCTAGTTTTGCTTGTAATGTTTTGGAGCGTGAATTTAGGGCCGCAAGCTCAGATTCAGCTGAATCAATTTGGGAACCTATTCTCTCAATGTTTGCTGCGACCGACCCTTGTGTCTGGCCCAGGTCTGTAATTTGGTTTTTTTCTTTAAAGTTACGTACAGCCAAGTCCGCGCTGTAAACTTCAGCTTTGACTCTAGGCAATTGTGCGCCAATAAACTTTGCAGCTGAAGAAGCAGCAGCACGGCTGTTCTCTAGATGACTTTCAACGTATACTTTCATCAGTTCGTTGACTACTAAAGCAGCCAGCTTGGGATCTTTGCTGTTGTAGCTAACCTGTAGAATGTCTGTTTTTTCCAGACCAGCAATCTCGATTCCTTGTTGCAACTCCCCCAGCTTTAGCGGTGCTTTTTGTTGACCTATAATATTAATCCGTTCTAAAGCCTTCTGCAAATTTGGAGTAGAACTAATAACTTTTGCTTCTGTAGCCTGGGATCTATCATCTGGTGAAGTTGGATTATTTTGCTGTTGATTTTGTGAATCAAATTTGATTAAAGAAGAGCTTTGATCCTGCTTGAAAAGCAGCTTCCCTTGCGCACTGTATATCGGCGCTCTTGTTATTGCATAGAAATATGTAAGCGAGACTACAGAGCCAAAAGTAACCAATGCATAGGGCCATCGGCGTTTGAAAGTACGCCAATAATGATAAAAATTTATATTTTCTGTTGCTTCCATAATAGGCAGGTTTTATAGAGCTTTCAATTGCGTAACATTTAGCTCATAATTTATAGTTCAGTAGCTTACCAGCACCTGCATGAGTCTAGTTAAGTTCTTATAATGATTATTTCAAGCTCGTGTTACTTTTTACATCTGTTTACGTAAAACTATATCTAGTACGTATTAAGTTTGACAATCGTTACAAATCAGAAAAAATTGATTAAAAAGTCATAAAAAAATTAGATGCAGGGCAACTTCAGTCTTGAAATCATAAAAAAATCAGATGCACGATCGCACTTTTATTTGGGGTAATGCCAAAAACTGGAATCGTCAACATGATCGCATTGTTGAAAGACTATGGGTTGTAGGGCTGCTGTTGGCAGCTATGCTACTTTTTACCATTAATCTTGGCGATCTACCCTTGCGAGATTGGGATGAAGGCACTGTAGCCCACGTGGCGCGGGAAATTTGGCAAGGAGGCTTTAATTCGCCGCGCTGGCTTTATCCCACACTAGGGGGCGATCCTTATCTCAACAAACCGCCTTTGATGCATTGGCTGATAGCCTTGGCTTACTTCGTTGGTGGTGTGAATGAGTCGACATCACGCTTACCAGGAGCATTGCTAACAGCGATCTCGGTGCCGCTCTTATACGGCATCGGGCGAGAAATTTTTCGCCAACGTTCCCCGGCTATTTTCTCAGCTTTGGTTTATTTGACAATGTTACCGCTGGTAAGACACGGGCGACTAGCAATGTTGGATGGGGCAGTAGTATCTTTTTTTCTATTTACAATCTGGTGTTTGTTGCGATCGCGTCGCAATCTGCGCTACTGTTTGGGCGTGGGAATTGGCTTAGGGCTAATTTGTCTGACAAAAGGAATTGTCGGGTTACTGCTGGGTGCTTTAGCCTTACTATTTCTATTTTGGGATACGCCGCGCCTACTGGGTAGTTGGTATCTCTTATGC
>DATNQH010000072.1:0-2319 GCA_036704105.1 Leptolyngbyaceae cyanobacterium
GGAAGTAGTTCAAGTGTATGCTGCTGCTGTGCGATCGCGTCCGCCAGCTGCTTGTGACCAGCTGCTACCCCACCCTGATTTGCAATCCCGACAATTACCCAGCCTTCTTTGTGGTAGTGAGCTAGAGCCTTGTCTGCACCCTTGATAATCCGTTGGTCTTTGGGGTGCTGAATAAATTTGCCGCCTGACAGTGGCGTGAGGATCGTGCCGCTAAGGTCAACAAGTAGAAGTTTATTGCCCATGCAGCAGCTCCATCTCCTCTCCGGCAATCGGCACTATCCAACCAGCAGCTAGAGCCTGCTCTACTGATATGATTTCCCAGTGCGCCTCATTTAAAAGAGCAAGCAGCAATGTAGCATGGCATGGATGCATTTCCACCGAATCCCAACACATTTTGCCTACGCAGCGCTCGTGATTAGTGAAGTAGAAGGCTTCTGATACATTTATGCGACACAACTCGATATATTATCGGGCAGTGCAACAATAGCTACACTATCATCGCTGATGGTGTAGGAGGTATCCCTCAAAGCTTTCAGCAAAATGCCAAAAGCACCATTGAAGTCCCGTGCAATAGTATGATTACAAACAGGACATTTAAATACTTTAGCTCCACCTAGCTTTCGGTGAACGTGTCCGCAAGATGTGCAGGTTTTGCTGGTGAATTCTTCTGTTACATCGATAACGTTACAGTCATTCAACTCAGCTTTTTGCTTCAGATGTAATTTGAATCGGTAATGCGCCCAATTCAACATCTGTCTCGCAGTCTTAGATCTAATCTTGCGTCGCTTTTTATTGGTCATTTCTGACGTTTTAAAAGTCGGTAGCAGGATGTACTGGTAATTGTTAACCAACCAATTGCTGACTTGCTTGTGACACTCATCAACCAAGTTTCTGATTTTGCTTCTCAACCGCGCTGCCGCCTGTCTCATTTTTTGTCTTTGACGGCGAGATGGGGACTTGGCGCTCCGACTCATTAAAGCGTCAAGATGTTGGCATAAGCGAGCGACCCTCCCCATATCACTCTTACCAAATTCAACAAACTGATTGCCGTCGAATCCAGTCAGGAAGGAGCGTACACCTGGGTCTAGAGCAATGACTTGACCATCTCCTTTTGAAGGGCGTATATTACGTTCCTCAAGAAATACAGCAAACCATCCATTTTTAGTCTTAATCAATTGAGTGGCGTATTTACTATTGTTGGGTAATGGTTCGCTTGCAATAAATGTCAGCCCTTTAGTCAAATTAGGATACCATTTGCCCAACTTGTAATTAGAGTGATTGAACTTGATTGTAAGTCTAGGCGCTTTACAGCTTCTAAACTTACAATCCTTTGAGGCTGTATATGCTCCGTGAGCGTCGAATATCGCATTTTGTCTAATGTGGCAGGGGGCAGATTTTACCCATTCCGGTAGGTCGGAATTCATGATAATGTTGCGGAGCTTAAGTTTAGATACCCTCTCGTTTTTCTTTTGATACGCGATTGCTTGATTGAAGCAATAACGGCAAGCAGCTACCCATTTATTCCACTCTTTCTTTAGATTTGAGTCTGGGTAAATCTGGATCTTCTTTGACCTGAGATTTGTATTTTCTAAGTCCGTAGAGTCGGCTGCTAAAACAGTGGAGGATAGCGAGGATATCCTCAACCATTTCTGCCTCTGGAGATAAACTTGTTTCATTGAGAACCACGATTTCACATCCATGTTGTTCGCAGATCCATCGATACAAGTCAAATCCGAATCTAGCAAGTCGGTCTTTGTGGGCAATAATAATGCGTCCGACAGTTCCTTGCATGACTCGTTCCAGTAAGGCAAGAAGCTTTTTTCTTTTAAAGTTGAGTCCCCCACCGATTTCGCTAATGATTTCTGCGTCTGGGTAAAGATTTGCAATAGCCGCGATTTGTCGATTGAGGTCTGGTTGTTGGGCGCGACTGGACACTCTTGCGTAGATAATGGTAGAGCGAGATCCAGACTTAGCTGTGTATGACTGGATATCATATCTTCGTTGACCGGAAGGGGTTTTGATCGCTTGGATCTTTCCTTCTTTTTCCCACCGGACGAGGGTGCGGAAGTGTACGCCGAGTTGTTCGGCGGCTTCTTTTGGCGTGACATATTTAACGATATACTTCCTCCTAACTCTGGGAAATAGTATATCATGCTGTGTCATTTTGTATCATGTTTTAAGTATTAACTCTTCCTCTCGCCCTTCGCCATCGCTCCTTTGAGTACTGACTTTAATTCGATCTGTCTCAAGCACAAGTTTTTTTTGTTTTCATTAGACCGCTCGATCGATGAGAGCAGCCAACGGTTGCAGTAACAGTGG
>DATNQH010000073.1:0-6209 GCA_036704105.1 Leptolyngbyaceae cyanobacterium
AGCCACGTATTTTATAATACATGGCAACTTAACAAGTTTATCATTACCAGGTTAGAAGATAGGTGAAGCAGTGGTGGTTAAATTGCTATTCTATAAATAATAAATTTAGTAACTGCATATGCGTCAGAAACTAACAATACAGCAAGTTGTTAGTTTTTTTTTGTTATTTATTGCAGCAGTATCAAAGTTTCACAATGTTTTCGTTGTTACTAAGCTGTTAAGCTAATTGAAGCAACACAGTTAGTAACAAACACTTATTTATACTGTTCAAATGCTGAGCGTAGATAGTATTACTGTGAGCGGGGTTGAGATTGCGATCGCAGCAGGCTGGATTGATTTGCTACAGGCGCAGCAAACAGAAATTAAACAAGCCTTAGAAACGCTGAAGTATCAAATATTTTATCAGCAGGCATTGGAACGCGCTCGTGAAAAAGTCGGGAAAGTAAATGATGATCTGGTTAACTTGATTTATGATTAGAAAAAATTTTCACTAAAGTTGGGCGGTAACACTGTCCACAAAATTCATTGTTTTCTACCTAAATCATTACTTTTTCAGCAACGCCCTGATGTTGCTCGATCCAATCCCTTGCCGATAGAAAAGATATGCCTGCTCGTTGGGCTGCCTCTTCGTCTTCAGGGCGATCGCCTACGTACAGGGAATTATTTGGAGTGTGTTTATATCTGGCCATGGCCAGTTGTAACATACCAGGCCGAGGTTTGCGGTACTGCCCAGACCATTTGGTTTTGCTGTGGTTATGAACATTGTGAGAAGTAACTCGGGAACATTTCCTACCTTCAAAATCAGGGCAGAATTAAATTTCTTTCAACTGTGGCAATAGCTCAAGCGTGTACTGCTGTTGTTTAATGCACTCTTGCATGGACTTGTGACCCGCAGCGACTCCGCCTTGGTTGGTAATGCCAACAATAATCCAATTGTCTTTGTAAGCGCTAATGGCAGTTTGGGCACCTGTAATAATGCGTTGATCTTTGGTGTATCGTCTTTATAAACTTCCTTCTTTCCCCTTGTCACCTTGTCCCCTTGTCCCCTTGTCCATTCCTGACAAGAGAGCTTCAAAAGCCGAACCGTATTGCGACCCATATACACAAAAACTGGATAAAAAAGGCTGCCCAACTTATTCTTACAAGGATGGTTAACCAATAATTTGCCGGGACAAGAAGATCCTCATCCCGGCGATCGATCCAGGGCTGTTTGATTCTGGGTTGAGTTCAAGGCTGAAGTGAGCGAATAAAATACCCCTGAATTGATCGGACTTTTAGATCCGCTCGAATCGAGCGCAATTAGTAGCGAAATACTGCCGCCACTGGTGTATCGTCCGGCACTTCTCCCGGTTCAACCGCGTATACCGTTCCACCATGAAAGATCGTTTGAATCGCTGCTGCATTCAGCAAATCTTCATCGCCAGGTTGTGCATCATTGTGCATTTCAAGCTGCATTGAGTCCGGCTCAAAATGTCCCCATTTTTGCACACCGACCGGAATAAAAAGCTGTTCTACACGACCAAAAAACGCGCCTTGAATTACTTCTGACAAGTCGTTTGATCCTTTGCCAGCGGCGATCGATTCATGATAGTAATCGATCGCTTTTTGCTGGTCTGCTTTAAATTGCGGCTCCACGATCGCCCAGGCTTCTGCATGAAGTTCTTGTGCTGTTTGCTCCTTTGTGTTGTGTTGAATTCCTTCTTCCACAATGAAATTGTAGGTATTTGCCTCGTGGTAAATCGGCAGTAAATAGTTAACCCCAGCTAGCACAAGTGGCGCACGGCGTTTGCGAAAAAAGTCGTGCAAGCTTTTATCCACTAGATAAAAATATCGCAGCAACTCTTCTTTGACGTTTTCACGCCCGCCGCCGTGTCCGTGATAGGAACCACCCGCTTGCAAAGCTGAACGACCTGCGCCCGCGCCCTGGCGTCGCTGTTCATCTTTCGACGTTTCTTCGTCATACTGCAAGGCCTCATCCATGCTCTTCGGCAAGCCTTCGATTTCTACTTCACGAGTCATGCCGTAGCGATTGCCTTCCAAAAGCCGCACATCGCGCTGACCAAGCATGAGAATATAGAAGCGGTCATCTCCACTCAACAGCGGAATTAACGGCTTAAGATGAAAGCTAGTGTTCACGACCACCAGTTCAATCATTTCAATCGGCACACGATAGAAGCGGAAGAATCCTTCTGAAATGAATAAAGCTAAACCTGCGTCCTGATGCTGCCAAAATTCATCTTCATCCAAATCGATCGCGGGCTGAAGAAATTGACCTATATCGGCTGGACGCAATTCAGATTTTTCTAAATCCGCTTCCGCCTGCCGAATTAGATTCTTGAAGCGGACAGAGTTTTGCTGAGTTTCTGAACCAAGCTCCACAGTCGGCATATAGAGCGATACACACACTCCTTGCGGCTGTTCGACGAGTTCTTTCAGTTCTTCGAGCGAAAGGAAGCTCATATTATTAGGGTGAAATTAAACAGGGATAAAAGTGAGTTTGACCACACAAAAATCGTAAAAATTTTTCCCAGCTCCCGTCCCTGCCCAAAGGTAGAAAAAAGCTCGCTCATTTAGAAGCCGTTTCTAATACCAATACCAATTTAATGTGAAGCTGCATAGAAAAGGGCTTTTAAGATAAAGTTATAAGAAGAGACAGAGATCGCTTGTACAAGTGTGAGGAGCGTCAAACAGTTTTTGAATGCGATCGCGTAAAGCTTGCAAGTCAGAGAAAAATTCATTTTTGAGTTGTTGTTTGAGGAACAGACATTGGCGTTCAATGCACCCGTGCGAGGAGCTTTAAGCGCAAATTTTCTCATAGGAGATTGCCTGATTCAATCCCTGCCTTAGTTGTTCGGACTTTTTCAGCCACAGCACTTGGTATTTGGACAAATCCAAAACTTTATACTAATTACGTATTAAGCTCAAATGCTAAGCGTAAATAAGGACTAATAGCCAATTCAAGGCTGCGGTGGGTCATCTATTCGTTAATAGAAATCAAACCCCTCTTGTACGCCCCTAGCTTTTATGCACCGCCACGAAACCTTTGGATTATCCTACTTTTAATCCTAGTGGAATTTCCTAAACACCAGAGGTAACAATTGAGCTTTTGTTAGCCAGGGCTGCTGAAATATATAGCTTTTCTTCTTCTAATTCATCTAACGCCAGATAGAGTTTATATTCCGCTCAAAAACGTTTTTAACCTAAAGAGATAGCCAAATATACAATTGTTCTTAATGCCTAATTCTTATGGATAATCTGCTGCTGGCAAATGTCCTTCTTCTGACAACGCTTTAATAACTCTCAAGAAAGAAAACAGATAGATACTGTTCATAATAGTATTAAATCAAATACTTGCAGTGTTGATGCTATCTAGGAATTTAGTTAAGTTAAGAAAACGCCATGAATATCAAAGGAAAAATTGAGCAAGCTAACATTTATTTAACTCAGAGCTTATCTGGATATGAAGTGATTCCAGCTAACTGGGGATGGCATATTCACAAAGGAGATACTTACTGCGGTTTGTTACATTATCAAGAAACAAAAGGATGGCAGGGTAAAGCTTTAAGTTATCTCCCCTCCGAGGTGCGCGAACAACTCAAAAAGTTAGCATAACTTCCCACTGTTGAAAGCAGAAACAATACGGCTCATTAATGTCCGTTGTTGCTATTTCATCTACTTCAGTTGCGGCAGTTGTAGCATTTAACGTAGAACAAGTATTCAGGCATCACTTCATCTGTTGGAGTTTAAGGCTATGAATAAAGCCAGCAATAATACTCACACTCCTAATCAATCAACTGATGTTATGAATATGTACCAGCGAGATCGTTTCGAGCTACTAAGTGCTTATATAGATGGTGAAGTGACTGCTGCCGAACGAGGGCAAATAGAGCAGTGGTTGACAACTGACCCTGAAGTTCAGTGTTTGTATGCGTGAGTGTTGAAGCTACGCCCTCTCTGGTCTACGATGCCAGTGGCAACAGTACAGTCGCCAATGAAGCGCACTGTTGAACAAGTATCCCCACGTTTAATAGCCAAAACCAAGATGACTACTTGGGCAGGTACTGTGCTTGCTACTATGTTACTTGGGACTTTATCAGTTATCCTACCGCCTCACGATCAATCCTCCATGCTGACGATGACTCAAACGCCGCAGCCAACGGCAAAGCTAGGATTCTAGTAAAAGCAGGAAACACCTCAAAAGTGAAAGTCAAATTACTTTCACTGGCATAAGAAAAATTCCTTAAGCAGGCTAGGATGCTTCAGCAGATTAACTATCAAAAGTATATGGCAGAGGGTCTTTGTGGAGCGCATATTATCTTGTACAGCAGGAGTAGTATCGGCGGAAGTAGTTTAGAGATACATTACTAAGTGTCAAGGCAAGTAGCAAAGTATAAGAACAAAGTGTTCTTATACTTTGCCGCCTTTTATCCTGAACTCTAAAAAGGAGGCAGAATTCCTAGCACCATCTTTAACTATGATGTTGAACACAGCAAAACATTTATTAGAATCTGTCACTAGACGATGTTAAACAGCTTTACTACTTAAGAATCTATTTGTAGATACCTTTTAGCACTGCTTCCTCGATCTAAACTTATTTCAGATTTTTTTAAGTCGTGGATAAAGGGATTGATATCGTATCCAAGCCTCTTCTAGAGCTAAATCAATTGATTGGGGAATTGCAGCAAGCGTTGGTGTGGCTGCTAGTTTGCTCGTTTCATCAACATCTTTGTAAACACCAATTCCTATCCCCGCCAGTAGAGCAGCACCACGTGCGGAAGCAGCCGTAACTGTAGTTGCGTAGAGGGGTAGTCTTAAGACATCAGTCAGTAATTGTTTCCAAGGCATTTCTTGCGTTCCCCCACCTGCTAAACGCAGTTCTGTCGCTCTAAAACCTGTTGCCTCAAGTGCTTCAAAACCTTGCCGTAAGGCAAAAGCAACTCCCTCTAAAGCTGCCCGCATCAAGTGCGCCTGTGTGTGATGAAGTCCAAGCCCCACCCATGCCCCGCGTACATAGGGATCGAGGTGTGGAGTTCGCTCACCTGTTAAATATGGCAAAAATGTTAATCCTTCACATCCAGGGGGAACAGAAAACGCTTTAGTATAGACTTGCTGCCAACTCAAGCCGAGGATACCTCGCACCCACTCAAGCGCTAGTCCCGCATTTTGCATTGCTGCAAGGGTGTACCACCCGTTAGGTACAGCGGCTCGATATAGATGTGTGCGTCCATGAGGATCGATAATTGGTTGGGAGCGAGGTGTAATAATTTGAGCGCCTGTGCCGATGGTTAGCTGAACTAATCCAGGCTCTAGTAGTCCGTTACCAAGTGCCGCCGCTGCCGTATCCGCAGCACCAGCGATAACAGGTAAGCCAACTCTTAAGCCAAGATGCTCTGAAGCATCAGTTGTTAGGTAGCCTGCGATCGCACTAGAGGGGATAATTCTTGGCAACCAATCATAACGTAGATTCAGCATTGAGATTGCAACCCAAGCCCAGTTGTCTAACACAAGATCGTAAAGCAAAGTACCACTAGCGTCAGATGGTTCGGTTGCAACTTCTCCAGTCAGGCGTAAGCGTAGCCAATCTTTTGGCTGAAGTGCCCAACGTGCTTCGGTGTAGGCACTAGCCTCGTGTTCTCGTAGCCACAACAAAGTTGGACCGGCCATTCCTGCTGTGATTGGGTTGCCCAAGCGCTCTAGAATAGCGGCATCGAGCGAATGATAAGCGCTAAGCGTGGCACTAGAGCGAGTATCTGCCCAGAGGATAGCAGGACGCAGGGGCTGCCCTGACGCATCAGCTATGACAACACCATGCATCTGGCCTGAAAGTGAAATCGCCTGTACCCCATCAGCGTGATTTCCCACTGCCTTCCTAATAGCTGAAGCAACAGCTAACCACCAATCCTCTGGCTCAGACTCAGCCCATCCGGCGTGAGGCGCATGAACAGGATAGGAGATTGAAGCCTCACTTACTACGGTTCCGTCTGTCGCTAGGAGCAATGCTTTAGCAGAGCCTGTTCCTAAATCAATGCCAAGCAGCATTAGGCTAATCCTCAAATACTTAAAAGTTAAGAATCCTCTTTTAGATTTGTTGCGGAAGTCAAGCTAAAAACCGCTCCTGAAGTTGACAATGCCTTAGTGTGCTTGCGAGAAGCGAACGAGTGTTCCTTTAGCACCAAAGTCATGCAAACTACGCAACTGGTCAGCAACAG
>DATNQH010000074.1:0-3417 GCA_036704105.1 Leptolyngbyaceae cyanobacterium
GGCATTTAATTGAAAACTTTTTTGCTAAACTCAAGCAGTATCGAGCGATTGCGACTCGCTATGATAAGCGGGCAGTCAACTTCCTCGGTGCAATTTACCTCGCAGCGATCGTCATCTTGCTCAATTGATGACACGCCCTAGAAGATGAGCGGTTTGCCACAAACCCACTGGTGACATCTGACCCCAATATCCGATTTTATGCTGGAGCGCCTCTAGTCACATCTGAGGGATACCCGCTGGGAACAATCTGTGCGATCGACTCGATTCCCCGCCAACTCACTCGCCAACAGGTGGAGGCTTTGCAAGCATTAAGTCGCCAAGTGGTTGCGCAACTTGAGTTGCGCCTTAACCTATCCAAGGTAGTCAATGCGAATAATTTACTACAGCAAAGCGAAGAGCGTTTCCGCTTGTTAGTAGATGGTGTAAAGGACTACGCAATTTCCATGCTATCTCCTGATGGGCTTGTTGTCAGTTGGAATGCAGGAGCCGAACAAATTAAAGGCTATCAGGCAAATCAAATTCTTGGTAAGCATTTTTCTTGCTTTTATACTGCTGAAGAGATCGAGCAAGGTAAGCCCGATTTGGCACTGAAGATTGCTGCTACTACAGGTCGATTTGAAGATGAAGGCTGGCGGGTAAGAGAGGATGGGAGGCGGTTTTGGGCAAATACTGTGATCGCGGCATTACATGACTCTGCTGGGCAACTATGTGGTTTTGCCAGAGTGACACGCGATCTGACTGAACGTAAGTCCTCTGAAGATGCGCTGTTAAGGGCGGCGGTAGCTGAGGCGACAAATCAAAAATTGGAAAAAGAAATCAGCGATCGCCAGCGGATCGAAGCACAACTAGTGAATAATGCATTTCACGATGCACTGACGAGTTTGCCAAATCGCGCCTTGTTCATGAAGTTGCTTGCACGTTCGCTGATGCGGACAAGTATTGGTAAAGCCTGTTCGACTGTCGTACTTTTTTTAGATCTAGACCGCTTCAAGCCGATCAATGATAGCTTTGGTCATCTAGTTGGAGATCGGCTGCTACAGGCGATCGCTCAAAGGTTAAAACATTGCTTGCGCGACGAAGATACAGTAGCACGTTTTGGCGGGGACGAATTCACCATCCTGTTTGAGAATGTAAAAGATATTAACCTAGTAATACAGATCGCCGAGCGGATTCAAACAGAACTAGCACTACCTTTTGTCTTGAACGGACACGAAATATTCACCACTGTTAGTATTGGCATTGCTCACAGTTCTGACGGTTGCGATCGCCCAGAGGTACTGTTACGTAACGCTGACATTGCAATGTATCGTGCCAAACATCTCGGTAGGGCTAGATATTCAGTGTTCGATACAGCTATGCATACTCAAGCGGTGGTACTTTTGCAGTTAGAAACCTACTTGCGCAGAGCGATCGAATGCCAGAATTTTCATCTTCACTACCAGCCCATTATCTCGCTCTCAACAGGCAGAATATCAGGATTTGAGGCATTGTTACGCTGGCAACATCCAGAACGAGGGACGATCTCCCCAGCAGAGTTCATTCCTGTAGCCGAAGAAACTGGACTGATTGTCCCGATTGGTAAGTGGGTACTTCTTGAGGCTTGTCGTCAGTTACGCCAATGGCAGATAGAATTTCCCAGCTTGAAAGAGCTTTTGACAATTAGCGTCAATCTTTCAGTGAAACAGTTTATGCAACCAGATCTACTAACGCAAGTTACTCAAATTCTTCAGCAGACTGGTTTGGACGCTCGTAGTTTGAAGCTGGAGGTTACTGAAAGCGCAATCATGGAAGATAGCGAATCCGCATCTGTCACACTCCTGCAATTGAAAGCCCTAGGTATTCAGTTGTGCATGGATGATTTTGGTACTGGCTATTCATCCTTAAGCTATCTGCACCGTTTCCCAATGGATATTTTGAAGATTGATCGCTCGTTTATTAGCAATATCAAAACTAAGGAGCAAAATTTAAAGATTGTCCAAACAATTGTCACCCTAGCTCATAGTTTAGGTATGGCTGTAACAGCCGAAGGAGTAGAAACAAGCGAGCAACTAGCTTTCCTCAAAGCACTCAATTGTGAATTCGGACAAGGATATTTTTTCTCCAAAGCAGTAGGGAGTCACGAAGCAGGAAGGTTGATTGCAAAGGAGTGTCAAAGCGTAGAAGAATCATTAATAGCTAATAGCTAATAAGCTGATGTAAATCTAATTTTAGTGATGATAGGCAAGAGGTTAGAGGCAATTTTTGTCTGTAATACCTTAGTTTAAAATTACAATTAGCAACAAATAATTATACTCTTGAAAGTCAAAATATTGGTGAATAAAAACAGAGCCAAGTGGGGTAAATAATTAAACTCCTCAAATCTAGCTGTTGTAAAGACACAGAAACAAAATCAATTTTTGGGTAACTGCTTCAATGAATCGCGTTTGTTTGGTATATACCATATTCAAGCACTTAGTTATCAAAGGTTGCCAGAAACTTTAAGCTGGGGGTGTGCTCGCACTTAATATCTCCTACTTGAAGCAATTAATAGGAAGCTATAAAAAATTAATTGTATAAATGTATAAATTTTAGACAACAAATCAATCTAGCGAGACATGATTAACCGCTGCTGCTTAATTAAACTTGAATTTTAATATTCAACACGTACAATTTGGGATTTATCTGTTGAAAAACTAGATATTTCAGTTAAGCAATTGGTTGAATTATATTTTTTAAATTGTTAAACTGAAAGCACTAATAAAGTTTTTGAGGTAATCGCCCGTGCCAGACAAAAATAATTCATTAGAGACACCTGAGACAGAAAATATTAATAGCAGAGAGCTATCTGGCGATCACGGCAGTTGGTATTTAGTCCGGTTGATGTCTAAACGGCGCAACTCATTCTTGAAGCAACTGGAAATAACCATTGCTAAAAACAAACTCCAAGACCTATTTTTGGAGATGAAAATTCCAGCAGTATCAATTTATGAAGATATTATTTTACTGAATTTAAGCGACCGTAAAGAGGCATATAGTCATCTGCAAAATATTGAATATTTTCAAAGAATTGAACCGAGACCGTTGAAGTCAGAAGAAGTAAGTCGAATGATGGGGGCTAAGTGAGATAATTTAGTCAAACTATCTTGTTTCTAAGTAATTATTAGCATCTCAAAAAGCTTTACCGATGACATTAAATAAATACTAATACGTGCTAGTTTTTCACCAAAGCAGCCCTAAGAGCAATTACAAATTGAAATTTAATAGACTTTGACTGAGTTATAGGCTCAAGTTAACTCAATCTTTTGCAGTGCATAGTCATTGAATTTCGTATACGAGAGCCATTTGTCCTTTGTACAAATGACTAATGACTCTTGACAAATGACACGGCGGGACAACTTTACTTCCTGACTTTTCCCGCTAAGTCTCTCTAGCAAGCTG
>DATNQH010000075.1:0-9186 GCA_036704105.1 Leptolyngbyaceae cyanobacterium
TGATAGATTAAGGCTGAACGGCAGCACTCGTAAAAATTTATCCTATTTATGACGTAATGTCTGTTTAGCTGTCTTCCAGGGAGAATTCATGTCACAGCCGCCAAATTCCCAACCGCCGCTTCCCCCCGAACCAGAATCACAAAATTCGGTAACATCTCGGCGGGTATCTCCGATGCAAACACAAGCAAACTCCTTCCCATCTGTGCTGAAGAAGCAGACGGTTAAATTACTACGTGGAACGATTCGGGTATTAGAAGGGGTGGCGACGAAACTGGAGACAGAATCACCAGCTGGTACTACTAAGCCGAGTTGGTGGAGTAATGTTTTAGCAAAAATCCGCTCTCTCTTACCCGAAAACCTATCTTCAAAGTTTTCAGACACGGCTTTAACTAGCATCATTGCTGGAATTGCTGTAATTCTAGTTTGGACAACTTCCTCTCTCTTGTTTGGGAAGCCGTCGGAGGTAGCAACTGCTCCAATTGCACCTGAGCAACCACCAGAGATAGCAACTGCTCCCGATCCAGAACCAGTACCTACTCCAACCATCTCTATTTCCCCGGAACCAGAGCAACAGCCAGAGGTAGCAACTGCTCCTGACTCAGAACCAGAGCAACAGCCAGAGATAGCAACTGCTCCTGAGCTGGAACCAATACCTACTCCAACTATTCCTACTCCACCGGAATTATCAGCACCAACACAGCCAGAGCCAGTAGAGGAGACACCTTTACCAGAACCGGAGCCAGAACCTACTCCCACCCCAGTTGTAGAATTAACCCCAGAGCAAACTTTGATTGCAGCAATTGAAAATCGAGTAGCTGAAGTTAGCAATGGCTTTGCCGATAATTTGATTGAGAAAATTCAAGCTAATTTTGAGGGTAGCAGTCTCACTGTCAAAGTTGGTAATGATTGGTACAACTTCAAATCCTCAGAACAAGACAAATTGGCTGCCCAAATGCTAGAACGGGCTAGAGAATTAGATTTCAACCGCTTGGAAATTACCGATACCGAAGGAAAGCTGCTGGCTCGCAGTCCAGTAGTAGGTAAGGATATGATTATTTTGAAGCGGGGCTAGGAACTAGGCAAGGATGAAGTTTTGAAGTGTAGACTTATTCATTTTTCATCCTTTACTCTTTAGTGCCTATCTCAGAACTAGGTGGAGCAGGCTGGAAGCCCGTCCCACAACTCAAAAGATGGTGAGGAGATAGTGACTTAGTGCTTACCCAAGAGTTGCGATCGCTCTGATTTAAGAAACCGAGGATTACATTGCTTACACTCCCGCTTCAATAACGATTTGCCTTAATTAACCCCTCCTACCATTGATATAAGCAGCAGTTAGGGGGTGCTGTGGCGATTCAAAAATCTGGGCAACAGAACCAAACTCAATTAATTGTCCAGCCTCATCAGCCACCCAAAACAGCCCTACATCATCAGCAATCCGCTTGGCTTGTGCTAGGTTATGGGTAACAACAAGCACCGTATATGTGCCACGCAGACTGGCGATCAAATCCTCTACCACTTCACTGGACATTGGATCGAGGGCACTGCAAGGTTCATCCATGAGGAGAACTTTCGGTTTGAGCGCTAGCGCTCTAGCTAGGCATAAACGTTGTTGTTGACCGCCAGAAAGGGAAAGCGCAGGAGCTTTCAGCCTATCTTTCACTTCATCCCAAAGGCTGACATCTCGCAGAACATCTTCGATTCGATCATCAATTTCAGCCCGACTCCTGACTCCGTGTTCCCGGAGGGGGAATTCAATATTTCTCATAATCGAGAGCGGAAACGGGTTGGGTTTTTGAAACAGCATTCCCACCTGGCGACGCAGAGAGATCGCATCGAGTGCCTGCACATCTCGATCTCCCAATAGGATGCGCCCTGATACCTTACAGTTTGGCGTTAGCTCAACTAAGCGGTTCAGACAAGCCAGGAAACTGCTTTTGCCACAGCCAGAAGGGCCGATTAGCGCGGTGATGCCACCGGATTTAATTGAGAGGGTAACATCTTTAAATGCAGGTTTATTTGCGTAATTCAGACTTAACCGCTCTGTTTGCATTGAAGGGGGATTATCGGTGAGCGATCCACAGTCTTGCTGTTTGGTTATCGGCCTCGTCATACGACAAAAATTTTAGATTGCTGGAAACGCTCTGCTAACCACGAGATTGCTGCATTGATTAGCACCAAAAAAACTACCAATACTAAAGCAGAGGCGTAAGCGTGCGGCTCCCCTCCAGAAACATTCATAGCCAGGTCGTAAATATGGACAGAGAGCGATCGCCCCGAATCCAAAAGTGATTCTGGCATTCGGTCTACGTAACCGCTGGTAAAAATTAGGGCTGCTGTCTCACACAGCGCTCGTCCTAAACCTAACAGCAACCCTACCACTACTCCAGGCATGGCAGCAGGTAACAGTAGCTCCCATAAAATTGCTGGACGTGAAATTCCTAGTGCCGCAGCCGAGCGTCGATAGTCGTTTGGTACAGATCGAAACCCCTCCTGCGTTGACCGAATCAAAGTTGGCAGTACCATACACGCAAGCGTCAACCCGCCAGAGAGAATAGAAAAGCCCATCCCCAACGTTTTACAAAACAAAGCGTTACCGAAAAGACCAAAGACAATCGAAGGCACACCTGCTAAAATATCCAAGCTCAAACGCACCAACCGTGCCAATACACTTGAAGAGGAAGAAAATTCAGCCAGCAGCAAAGCAGTTCCCACTCCCAGAGGCATTGAGACTGCCATACAAACTCCTACAATTAAACTTGTCGAAACTATAATTGGTGCAATACCGCCGTCTCGACCTGCATTGCTTGGGGGCATCGTGACAAACTCCCAAGATATCTGACCGATGCCATGCCAGAAAACATCGCTTAACAGCCATAGCAGCGCCCCTGTCACTAGGGCAGCAACAGCCCAAACGATCGCACTCCAGAGCAATTCTTCAGGCTGTAGTCTGCTTAAACCTAGGGATAGGCTTTTGGATGTAGTTTGCTTAAGCCTAGAATTCGATTGAATTTCATTCTTCTGACTTGGGACTGCTGACTTTTTAGTCATAGATATGCCCCCGGTTGAGCAGTTCGGCAGCTATGACTAAAGCAAAGACCAGTGCCATTAAAACCAAGCCGCTGACAAACAAGGCAGCACGGTGATTGCCTACTGCATAAGCCATCTCTAGAGCGATATTCGCAGTTAAAGTCCGCACTGGATCGAATACACTTTTTGGTGTTTGCACCACGTTACCGCAAACCATTAGCACTGCCATCGTTTCACCGATCACCCGTCCCGTTCCCAAGATTACACTTGTTAACAAACCTGACTTCACTGTAGGCAAAACGACACCGCGTACCGTCGCCCAGCGTCCTAGCCCCATTGCCGCACAACCGCGTAGATACTCAGGTGGCACATTTGCAAGGCTGCTATCGGCTATCAAGGTAATTGTCGGCAGAATCATCAACGTCAGAATTAAAATTCCAGTTAACAAACTTGCCCCAGGTGGATGAATGCGTCCGACAATTGGCACCAGCACGACCAATCCCCAGAAGCCATAAACCACTGATGGAATCCCTGCTAATAACTCAACTAAACGCCGATATAAAGAAGCGATCGCACTTGGAGCATAATAGTGGCAAAAAATCGCGCTCAAAATGCCTAGCGGCGTTGCGATTAGAACTGCTCCTGCTGTTACTAATAGCGTTCCCCATAACATCGGTAGCAGGTTAAATTCTTCGCTGGTTGGATGCCAATCAGGATCGTTGAAGAATCGGCTTAGCCCGATATGAAGCAGGATAGGTAGGGTTTCCCAAAACAGGAAAAGCATTATCAGCAAAACAATCGCTGCGCTTGCGATCGCCATTCCCCGTAATATCCAAACTAGGATAACTTCACTGCGAGACGGGGACAAAATATTGCTCCTTCACAATGTCCTGCACCTGTTGGGAACGGGCAAAATCAATAAAGTCTTTTTGCAATCCTGTTGGTGCGGTTTTAGTTACAAGGTTGAGCGGGCGAGAAATCGGAAAACTGCCGTTGCTGACGTTGGCAATGGAAGCCGCTACTCCTTCAACTGGCAGCAGTTTAATTAGAGTTTTGTGGGTGGCTGCGTATTCAGCAGAACCGATGGATACGTAACCGATGGCGTTGGGATTTCCTGCCACTGTCTTGATGCCTTGCTCGTTGTCACCAATTAATACATCAGCTTTGATATCCTTCGTCTTGAGTTTGAAGTGGTCGGCAAACAGTTCCAAGGTGGAGCGGCCCTCGGCTTTGTTGACTACTGTAATTGGGGCATCTTTACCGCCGAGTTGTTTCCAGTTATTGATTTTATCGGTGTAGATATCGACAATTTGCTTGTCAGTCAAGCTTTTAACCGGATTATCGCTATTTACGATTACAGAGATGCCATCCTTGGCGATAGCGAACGCTTGTAAATCCTTTTCGTTGTCTTTGAGCGATCGCGACACCATCCCAATATCTGCTACTCCCTGACGAGCATCCGCAATCCCACGCGAAGATCCGCCCGTTTGCACATCAATCCGCACTCCCTGATGCCCTGCCTCATAGCGCTTCGCCATTTCAGAAGCAAGCGGCGCTACAGTACTAGAACCAGTTAAGACCAGCTTACCTTGTAATGTATTACCTGACTGAGTTGCCGCTTTGGGGGGCTTTCCACAAGATTGCAGCAGTATACAAGTGGCTAACCCAATACAAAGGGGTGCCAGAATTCGTAAGTTCTTCATCAGTTATAAATAGTTATGTTCTTACCACTCTGTTAAACGCTTCCGTTAAACGAGAGTCGGCAACATCCCAAATCAATCGCCCTGCCATCACTAGCACAAAAGATGGCGGACTCCAGCTGATACAGCACCGCCTTACCATCTCGCGTGGATGTGATGAAGCCCTCTTCCCGCAAGATTTTTAAATGATGGGATAGTAAACTCTGCTCCAATTGCAGCACGGCATTCATCTCGCCAACGTGCTTAGGCCCACTCCAAAGCAGTTCTAAAACTGCTAGACGGGTTGAGTCCGCCAAAATCTTTAGCTGGTGGGCACAAAAGGACTGAGATGAAATTTGTTTGGCGCTCATACATTACTGTAAAGGAATTTTATCAATCCACTCCTAATTGCTTAGAGTTGGAATTGATATCTAATTATATTCATATCAATAACCATTCATTAATTACGGCTTAACCTTTATTTAAATAATTATTTGGGAATAACAACTTAGCGCAGGCTAAAGAGCAGGATAGAATTCAAAACTTGCTTGCCCTTACCCCTTGCCCTCAAAATTAAGAATTACCTGGTAGGTTTCCTGCTGGAACTGTTTAAATCCCCGCCGCAGATAGTTAGATAGTGCTGCTGGGTGATCCAAAGTGCAGGTATGCACCCAAATACGATTAGTGGTTCTCTCCCAAGCTTGTTTGGCTGCAATTGTTAGTAGATATTTGCCTAAACCGCGCCCGATAAAATCTGCCAGCAGTCCGAAGTAGGCAATTTCAACTGAGTCATCCTCGTGTTGGCGTAGCTCGAAGTAACCGCCTGGTGCGCCTGCACAATACATTACCCATACGCTGACACTTGCTTGGCTGAGGTAATCACGAATTTGCTCATTTGTCCAGTTAAGTCTGTCTACCCAACGATAGTTGCGCCCAACTTCACTATACAGATAACGAAAGAACGAGGGCGGACACTCGATCGCTTGTTCAATCCTGATGCGATCATCTGCAAGCATTGCTGGCTTCAAGTCGTGAGGTGAAACCATTTCCAAGTAAGTGCGTGTGACTTCGATGTTGCTCATCCTTCACGCTACGGTTAACGATTTTCGTAAGCAGATATTGATAGTAACTCTTAAGGCGATAATGCCGCAGTCAAAACAGTTAAAATTCAAAACTATCTTGTGGTGTTGGTTTGATAATCCAAAATCATGCCACTTGCTTCAACGAAGGGAACCTTTGCAACGTAGTGGCGACACAATTTAAAATCCAAAATCATTTAAAGCCAGGCAAAGATAGACGATTACGGGTAGTAGCCTACACTGATGCAGCTGGTATTGGCGGTGCAGAAATCAGTCTCGGACACTTGGTTGCATCAGTTTCTGACGATATAGAAATTATAGTGCTGGGTGTCTCTGAATCTGTTGTCAATGCGATCGCTGCTCGTAGATCCCAAGCCGTAGCTAAGATATTACCTGCAAAAGGTGCTTGGTCGATGATGGCACATTTAGCGGCATTGCATCAATTGCGTCCTGATGTAGTACACTGCAACCTCTGTACGCCTTGGGCTTGTGCAACCGGGCTTACCGCAGCACTGACTTTGCCTCACGCGCGCGTGATCCGAGTAGATCAGCTGCCCCTGCGCACGACGGATATCTTGACATTATGGCGCACTCGCGCATTATCTCTGCGCGTTGACGCTCATGTTGCAGTGGGTGAAGCGAGTGCAAGGCGAATGGAAGACTTTTATGCTCTGGGTCGTGGCAGTGTCTTATCCATACCTAACTGCGTACCCGATCTCACAACTGAACCACAGCCGCCGCCTGTACGACCTGATGGACAAATGGTAGTTGGTAGTGTTGGGCGGTTGGATGCGATGAAAGCCCATGATGTGCTGCTGCGGGCGATCGTTGCTGTTGAAGGCGTAAGGGTCGTTATTTTAGGAGAAGGGGCGCAACGACAAGCGCTCTTGCAACTTGCATCTGATTTGGGTGTAAGCGATCGCGTGACTCTTCCAGGTTGGGTAGATAATCCCCGCGCCCATCTATCAGAGTTTGATGTCATGGCTCTGCCTTCCCGTTCAGAAGGCTTTCCCCTGACAGTAGTGGAGGCTATGCTTGCCGCCCGCCCCATAGTTGCTACGCGCGTTGGCAGCGTGGCTGAGGCTATCATTGATGGCGAAACTGGACTTTTAGTCGAAAAAGACGATGTTGCTGGACTTGCCGCAGCACTGCGCCGCCTGCGTGACGATCCAGCACTACGTATTCGCTGCGGACAGCGCGGTCGAGAGGTGGCTGTGGCCAGATTTACTGTTGAGCATATGGCTAAGAGCTACGAAAGTTTGTGGCATCAAGTAGTCTCTGCTCCCCACGCTCCCCGCTTTAGAGTTAAGCGCCCGCGCGATTAATAGCAATTTACCTCTCAAGCAATTGCGATCGAATCAAGCCCCATTCTTTAGCAGGCATCTTGCCTGCTCCACAACAGTAAAAGCATATTTAGCTTATTACTCAATTTGACCTCTAAAAACTAGCTGGGCTGGCCCTGTCATGTAAAGCTTTTGGTCTAATTCTGACCATTCAATTTGCAAACAACCGCCAGGAAGTTCAACTGTAGCAGAGCGATCGCAATTACCCGTTAAAACGCCAGCGACTATTGCAGCACAAGCGCCCGTACCGCAGGCTAAGGTTGCACCAGCGCCTCGTTCCCACACCCGCATTTTTAAGTAATCTCGACGTACTACTTGAATAAATTCTGTATTTGTGCGTTGGGGGAAAGCTGGGTGATGCTCGAACTGGGAACCAATTGTTTCTAGGGGAATAGCTGCTACATCTTCGACAAAGGTGATGCAGTGGGGGTTGCCCATACTAACACAAGTGACAGACCAAGATTTGCCTGCTACTTCTAGGGGTTGGTCGATTACTTTCTCGTTAGCTGGTGCGAGAGTAGTAGGAATTTCACTTGCCAGTAGTTTGGGTAAACCCATATCTACTTTAACTTGACCGTCAGCAGTTAGCTGAGGTTTCATAACACCCGCTAGAGTATGAAGGCGATATTCTGCTTCTTGGTTTGCTCTACCTTCTAATTCCGCCAAAAATTGAGCTAAACAACGAATACCATTGCCGCACATTTCTGGTTCTGAACCATCAGAATTGAAAATCCGCATGGTATAATCAGTGCCGTCTTGTCCTGGTAAGGCAAATATCACCCCATCAGCGCCAATACCAAAATGGCGATCGCATAACGTCACCGCTTGCTCTGGCGTAATTACAGGTCGAGCAGATGTACGATTATCAATCAAAATAAAGTCATTTCCCAGTCCGTGATATTTAGCAAACTCAATCGACACTGAAAATTCTCCTTTAGTAATGACAACCGAAAGCTGAATCGGGGGAATGATTAATTATAAGAAATCAACTCTCTTAAATTAATTATGTCTAGTAATTTTGATACTGCTTTACCAAGCATTCGGCAAGTGCAAACCCTGATTAAAGATGCGCTCCTAGTTGAGTTGAAACTTGTAACTGGCGATCTACTGACAGGAAAGATCGGTTGGCAGGATCAAAACTGCATTTGTCTAGTCGATGGTAATAATCAACCTAACACTGTCTGGCGACACGCGATCGCCTATCTCAAACCAAAGGGGTGAGGGAAAATGATGAATTATGAATGATGAATTATGAAATTGATTCTTTTTCAGCATTCATAATTCATCATTCATCATTACTCTCGCCAATTATCCATAGGCAAAAACTCGCGCAGGGCTTCAGCCTCAACCGCTTGGACAACTGGAACTGCTTTGAGCGATTGAGTTGAGCTAGTGGGAGTAAGCAACGGTAGTAATTGACTTAAAGCCGAGTGGCTACCGCACAACAAAAGCCGATCGCCTGCTTGCAAGTGCATACTGCCATCGGGAAAGCGGATAAACTTAGCATCGCGCCGAATCGCTTGCACCTGTATACCGTAGCCGCGCCGGATATCGAGTTCGGCTAGGGTTTGACCAATATACGGGCTATCTGGTGACATGATTAACCAATGACAAGCAGCATTTGCTTCAGGTACATATGCCTCACCCTTAGCCAATTCCTGTAAAGCGGCTAATTCTTCAGATTCTCCAACTAGCAAGAGGCGATCGCCTTTTTGCAAAACTGTTTCCGCATTGGGGTAGTCAACTTCTTCCCCCGAAGCCCGCCGAATTGCCATCAAACTCACCCCAGTCAGGTAGCGTATATCTGCTTCTTCTAGCGTCATTCCAGTTAGAGGCGAATTTGCTGGTAAGGTATACCAGCGGCTATTGAGATCTTGAGCTGCAAGTTTTAGTTCGCGTGAAACTTGATCGGGAGTCAGATCTGGGCGCAACTCTAAATAATGGTGAGAGCGAATTTGCTGCATTTCTGTTTGAATTGCAACAGGCGATAAGCCCATACCAGTCAATAAATGGTTTGCTAGTTCCAAACTAGCCTCAAACTCTGGTTGCACTACTTCC
>DATNQH010000076.1:0-3447 GCA_036704105.1 Leptolyngbyaceae cyanobacterium
GCGGAAAGTCATCTGACCATCACGCTGATTCGTAGCCACCTTGGTTTTTGGACTATTAATCGGTAACTGGAGGTAATTTGCGCCGATGCGGTGACGCTGAGTGTCAGAGTAAGAGAAAGTCCGACCTTGCAGCAATTTGTCGTCGGAGAAATCTAACCCGTCAACTAACACACCTGTACCAAACGCGGCTTGCTCGACTTCAGCAAAATAGTTTACCGGATTTTTGTCCAGCACCATGCGACCGACAGGTAACAAGGGGAATTGTTCTTGCGGCCAGACTTTTGTAGGATCTAGTGGATCGAAGTCGAGTTCGGGGTGTTCGTCATCCGACATGATTTGGACGCAAAACTCCCATTCAGGATACTCGCCCCTTTTAATCGCTGAGTACAGATCGATTGTGGCGTGGTTAAATTCCTTGACCTGAATTTCCTCAGCCTGAGCTTGAGTCAGACATTTTACCCCTTGCTTGGGTACAAAATGATACTTAACAATATGCCCTACACCATCAGCATTCACCCACTTGTAAGTATTTACACCCAATCCTTCCATGTGTCGGTAGCTGGCTGGAATTCCCCAAGGACTGAACAACCACGTAATCATGTGTGTTGCTTCAGGTGTCAAGCTGATAAAATCAAAGATAGATTGACATCTTGTTTGTTAGTAACTGGGCCTGGTTTGAAGGCATAAACCAGATCAGGAAACTTGATTGGATCTCGAATAAAAAAGATTTTCAAGTTGTTTCCAACTAAATCCCAGTTTCCATCTTCGGTGTAAATTTTTACCGCTAAACCACGCGGAGCGCGCAAACATCGGCGTGATTTTCCCTTTTTCTTGGAAAAGCTTAGCGCAGGTGTATTTGTTTACAGTTCGTCGCCTACCTTACCATAAGCTTCAAAATATTCATGTGCGCCAGCACCACGCGCATGAACCACCCGTTCTGGAATGCGTTTGCGATTAAAGTGGGTGATCTTTTGCAGAAAGTTGTAATTCTCAAGGACTGTAGGGCCTCTGTCACCTACAGTCCTTACATTCTGGTTATCAGTTACAGGATGACCCTGGCGGTTTGTCAGAATTTTCTCTTCGTTGCTCAGCAGATGTTCTTGATTGTCCGTCATATGTATGCTAAATCTGCCTTTTGCTTTTCAAGGTTGGCGCAGCCCATGCTCCATAACTACCAAAGCTTGTAACTGCAAATTTTCTTGCCTCTACTTAACCAATGTAACTACTACTGTTTTCCCTAACCTCTTACCATAGAAACAGGCATTAAATTAAATATTAAGTTAAAATTTCTACAATTAAATATTGCTTAAAAATTATAGAAATATTTTTACTAGTAAGTATTTTTCAGTAACATCTGTTGATAGATATCAAAAAAAGAGCGCCCCTACAGATGAGGGCGTTTATTTTAATTCAATCTAGAATCAAACGCGATCGCTTAAACATTGCCATCGCCAATGATAGTAAACCAGCATCAATCACAGCTAAAACTACCAAAATTAACCAAAAAGCCTGAGCAATATCAGCATCCTTGGCAGAATTGAGCAAACTTGTTTGTAATTTACTTGGTAATAAATTAAAACCTATAATCGGTATCCAAGTTAAAGCAAGGGAAACGAATGCTAACTTTTGTGCTGCTTGCCTGACTGTTGGACTGCGAAGAGAGACAATTACACCAATACTAGCTGCTAATGTTGCTGACAAAAATCCTAATACCATGCCACTAAATAATATAGAGGCTGGATAAAGTAAGATTTTTCCATTGCTATGAAAAAAATTTACTCCTACTAAGCCTGTCAACACAACCAGCAACGTCATTAGCCAACCATAACTAACAACTGTAATTACTTTACCGAGCAAAATAGATAGTTCTGATAAAGGACTAGCTAACAATGTTTCTAAAGTATGCCGTTCGCGTTCTCCAGCAAAAGCATCAGCAATTAGCGCCATTACAGGTAAAGTTGGTAACCATCCCCAAAACATAATTGTTAGTGGAGTTTCCACCCAGACACTACCAACTTGTGAAGGGAGAAAAAGTCCAAATATTAACAATAATGGTACTACACTTAGTAGGGTTGCCCGGAGGCTACCGCGTTGAAACAGCAGTTCTCGCCATTCCTTCCAGATGACACTATAAATGTCTGACATCATGGCGATCGCTCCATCAAATTTAAGAAAACTTCTTCCAAGCTGGGGCTATTTTTGCGGACTTCTTCAATTTCTACCCCTGCATTTATTAACATCTTCACTATGGGGGCTGCACTGATTTGTTTATGCAAAGTAATAATCAAGCGAACTGGAATAGCTAGATCCGGCGAAGCCAAATCGCCTACAAGTTGAATTGAACAAATCAGTGGTTGAGATTCTAGCTCGTTTATTACTTTAGGAGAGAACCCACGCCCGATAATTTCAATTTTGGGATTACCAGAAGCAGCACGTAATTCATCTGGATGACCGACTGCCATTAGTTTACCCTGCCGAATCACTCCAATTTGCTGACACAACTTTTCTGCTTCTGTCAAATTGTGGGTTGTTAAGAATACTGTCACGCCCTCTCGCGCCACCATTTGTTGTAAATCGTCGCGCAAAACTGCTGCGGCTACCGGATCGAGTCCATTTGTCGGTTCATCCAAAAAGATTAAAGGCGGACAATGAAGCATCGCCCGTGCTACAGCTAGCTTCTGTTTCATTCCCCGGCTCCATTCTCCGACTTTTTGGTGGCGGCGATGCCAAAGTCCCATTTGATTGAGCAATTCCTTGACGCGCGATCGCCTCCTAGCTGTTGGTATGCGCCACGCCCGCCCGTAAAACTCAAGATTATCTTCAGCACTCAGTCGTTCATACAGCCCTGGATGTTCCAACAAAGCGCCTGTGCGTTGGCGAATCTCCCCAGAGTGAGTGCGGGTATCAAAGTCTAATACTTCAGCTTGTCCGCTAGTTGGTTCTAATAAACCAAGTAATAGCCTAATCGTAGTGGTTTTACCAGAACCGTTAGCACCCAGAAAGCCAAAGACAATACCTCTTGGGACTTCCAGTGTTAAACGATCTAGGGCTTGGACATTACCAAAACGCCGAGTCAGATCTAAAGTCCGAATTGCAATCGCGGTCATTGACAGCCTACAAAGAACCCTGTCTCAGATTACAGCAAAGTTTTTCTTGCGGCATCTTTTGAAAATTTGAAATTACCAACTTCCAACCACAATAAGTCAATTTGGCTTAAGCGTTATGCCTAGCCACTATGGAAAGTGTCACTATGTGCTATTGCCCAGAAATTAAATCGCCATAAACTATAGTTGTGTGAGGAGTGGTACTAACGAAAAAGCTCTTGGAGTCGAAACACGGCCAGACGTCCAAGAGTTTTTTTTATGGCAGTTTTTTCAGAACAGTTACAAAAGTGTCACTATATGCGATCGCTCACCAATTAAATCGCCATAAACTATAGTTGTGTGT
>DATNQH010000077.1:0-5304 GCA_036704105.1 Leptolyngbyaceae cyanobacterium
ACGTAGTTCTGTAGCCAGTTCGATCGCCAACTACCCGTGCAATTCTCGTCAGTGAGAGCTGTTTGAGGAACGTTATAGCACTTAGGGCGCTTCTAAGTAAAACTTTTGGGGATGTGGATGGCTAAGGAAATCATGATGAGAAATTGCCCATCCATATGCTCCTGTATATAAAAATAGAATCACATCACCTAGCCGAATAGTTTTGACAAACACATTCTTAGCAAACACATCTTTCGGCGTACAAAGCTGTCCAACGATAGTAACCTCACTAGAAGATACTGCTTGGCGCTCAAATGGATAATGCCACTGTTCAATTGGTACTACAGTAAGGGGATGATTGTGATTCCACGAAACTGGTAGGCGAAAATGTTGTGTTCCACCTTGGGTAATAACAAAGTCTTTGCCATGATTTCTCTTAATATCAAGTACTTCAACAGCATAAAAACCACAAAATGCTGTCAAAAAACGCCCACATTCAAATAAAAATGTTGTATTTTCGAGATTTGTACTTGCAAGTAAATATTGCAAGTTTGAAGTAAAATCACTCCAATTAAATTGTCGATTTAAATCAAAGTAATTAACACCTATGCCGCCACCAAAATTAATGTAATCAATGTTTAATTTATAGATTTCTATCCAATTTTTTACTTTATTAATGTAATAGTTTATGAGTTCCAAATGTTGAAGGTAATCTAAATTATTAGAGATAGAATGAAAGTGGAAGCCTTGCAATTTGATATATGGGCTAGAGGTAGCAAGTGTAATTGCTGCTTCTAAATTTAATTCATCAATGCCAAACTGCGTTGGTCTACCTGCCATTTGTAGAGTAGCAGACGGTAATGAACCGCCAATATTGACCCGTAGGAGAATTGAAACTACTCGGTTCATGGCACGAGCAATGAGTTGAATTCGCCGCAATTCCTGAATACTTTCTACATTAAAAAACTTGATATTTTGAGCGATCGCACCTCTGATTTCTACATCAGTTTTACCGGGTCCACCAAACATCAGCGGTATGTTAGCAGAGATGGCTCTGGCTTTATGAATCTCTCCTAAAGAAGCAACTTCAAAGCCATGTACGTATTTGCTTACTACTTCTAAAATACGAGGGTCAGAGTTTGCCTTCATGGCATAAAACATTTGGCAGGTTGAGGGTAAAGTACTCATCACCTGACTCAAATGAGTTCTTAAAACATCCAGATCGTAGTAGTAAGCACAAATCGAATTTTCTGGATGTAATTTCTGTTGCTGGATGGCTTGAATAACGTTCTTCATAAAAAATTAGCTGTTTCTGTTTCTATTGATTGCAATTTGGATTGCAAGAAATCTCGCATTGCTCGATAAGTAATACCGCGATCGTCTCCCAGAACAAACGCTTGCACTCCTTGGTTAACCCATTTTTGAAAGTCGCTAGTAGCTCTTGGAATCGCACAAAAAGTAACGTTGGCTTGTAGAGATTTATGATGAATTTGAGCGATCGCTTCTCTAACTTGCTCAGAACTCGTTTGCCAAGGAACGCCATAAGATTGCGACAAGTCAGCAGCGCCTTCTAAAACCATGTCTAAACCTGGCACTGATAAAATTGCATCTAGATTCTCTACGCCTTCTCTGTCTTCAATCATGGCAATTACCATCACCTCTTGATTGGCTTGCTGAATGTAAGTTGGTAAGTCTAACTTGCCAAATCCAGCAGGCCGCCCACCGTTCAAACTTCGCATTCCTTCAGGAAAGTAGCGGCTAGATTTCACAGCTAATTCTGCTTGTGCTGCTGTGCAAATATGAGGTACAACTACTCCTTTTGCACCAGCATCAAGAACACGCAAAATATCATTGGGGAAGGCTCCCGTAACCCGCACAAATGGGGTGATGTTCACCGCCTCCGCCGCCCGAATCATGTTTTCTAAGGTTTCATGATTAACTAATGCGTGTTCGGTATCAATAATTACGAAATCAAAACCTGCATGAGCGATCGTTTCGATCATCAATGGAACGGGTACAGAACAGAATAGCCCAAAAACTTGTCGTCCTTCTGCTAATGACTGCTTCACAGCGTTAGGAGTTAACATGATATTTTTACTCCCTGACGAACACTAAACAAGGGATTCAAAGCCGCCTGAACTCTAATTTCTGTTTCTGGAAGTAACCGCCGTTTAGTTAACTGTTCTACCTGGATAGTTTCTGTAAACAAGTCAAATTTTTCAAATTGTGGTTTTAAATGAGGAAACTTTGATTGATAAGTCAAGATAATTTCTGTTACTTTTGACCAAAATTCATATTCCTGAAAGCCGTAATTATCTTCTAGAAACACAGCAAATTCTGCTATGTTAATAAAAAAGAAAGCATCATGCATAAAATCTCTTACAGCAGCTATATCATCTGTTTCAACAAATGAGTTGCGATTAACTTTGGCATGGTGAGCAGGAGTTGCCTGAAGTATTGGACAAAGACTTGGCTCTTGTAAAGCATCTCTAGAAAATCTAACTCCATCATGAAAATCTTTTAATGCAATGCGAGTCGGATAGCCAGAACAATGAATTAACACTATATTTTGGGCGTGAGCTTCCATCGCAATACCGTGAGCAAAAAGTAAGTGAATTAAGGGTTGAATAGTAACTTTGAGAACTTGCTCAAGCCAATTTTCTATTCCCCATTTATCGATCCAAGGCTGAATAAATGGATACCCATCTATATCAATGTGGCAGAGCGCATTAAATGGAATAGCCGCTTCATCTGCTTGCAGGTAAGTTCCTAAACTCTCGCGCCAGATAGTACTTAATAGTCCATAAACTTGCTGCTGTTGAATATCTGACAGTTTTTGATTATGATAAGCAATTCCCAAAACTTCCTTAAGCAAAATCAGTTTCAGTTCTTGTTTTAAATATCGATCTTGCTCGTAAATTTTTCTCAGCCAGTCGGATATTTTTGCTGCATTACTAACGGTATGAGGTGCAAGAATTCGACTAGTAGAGGTGTTAGTAATGCTTAACGGTAACTTGACATAATATTTGTGAGGAGAAGTTTGATTGGCTAAGGTACGAATTGATTGTTGAGGGCGATAGCGATCTGTTCCTATTCCTAAAGGAATCAACCGCTGCTCGGCTATATCTTCAATAAACTGAATTGAGATGCGCGATCGCCATTGCCAAGGATGAACTGGTAGAAAGACATAATCTTCCGGATTGTATCCTAGTGTTTTCAGCTTTTCTCTAAAATCTATATAGTCTTTTTCTCCCAATTCCTGCTGGATAAATTGAACTGGAGCAATTGTATCTGTAGTAGAAATACAAACGTTTTCTTTACGAACTGCTATCCAAAACAAAGAAAATTGAGGTTGAAAATCTGGAGCATAATTTATGTTATCAGTTAAGTCAAACCCAATTCTAGATTTGTAGCAGGGATGATAGGGATGCCCATCCATGACATCTCCTTCTAAGTCATCATAACTACCATCTCTCGTTAATCTTGAACTCTGAGAACGTTGGTATTGCGCGATCGCATCTTTGAGCAGAGTTTGCTGAATTTCATCTATGAAAGTAGATAATCGCCCTGTATCTATATCACTATAGGAGAAAATTTCGATTAAAAATGTGGCAAGAGATGTGGCTTCTGCCTTCGAGTTGTCCGCAATTCTTAAAATCGGTTTTTGTAACAAACGAATGCGGTTAAAACTCATTCGCCGCTTACCATAAGCCAAATACGAAACAGATTGTCCAGCTCGATCTCGTCCTTCAACCTTGAATTCTATAATATCTGTTGAAACAACTGTTGATTGAGCTTGAATGACACCTTCATAAATTAATGATTCTATCAATTGCCGAAAAATTCGCCTGCGAACAGAAACGAATTTATCGGAATGCAAAATAGTTTCTAGCTCTAATAATTCTCGATTGGTTTTAGTCTGCATAATCAAGCTACTTAATTTTTCAAACTACACAAAAAAATTGGATTAGCAATATTGACATATAGAGGTGTTTCACTACGCGCTTGAAACCGACTAATTAGATTTGCTTTCGCTGGTAAAGTCACATTTTCTAGCAAAGCTTTAGTAAACTTTTTTAATCGCTCTGAGGAGGTTTGGCTATATTCTTGCAGCAAGAAATTTCGCACTACTTGCCAATAAATACGCTCATTTTGATTGTTATATCTTGCTAATGTGTGAATCAGGTGTCCCAGATGATTTACAAAGAAGTAATATTGCAGTCGTAACCAAGCTTCCTGTTCAGAATACAGAATAGGGCTAGTTTCGGGGATGAAGCTATTTAACCAACCTTGTGCTAAGGCTTGACTTCTATCTAAACTAATTCCTTCTAAATCTCGCACGTAAAACTTACTAGGAAACCCGTTTTCTAACTGAACTAAGGAATTTTGAACGTGAGCTTCGAGACTAATACCTGTTTCTGCAAACAAATGAAGAATTGGTTGTAGTGAAACTTGAAGATATTGGCGCAGCCATACTAACAAATTAGGCAGTTTTTCTTGATTTGTTTGACGTATCGCTTGAAATAATTTTGGTTCATCACTACCGGGAAAAGGTTCTAGTAAAGATGCCACTACGAATAAACAGTTACTATTACCTTGTAACTCTGCTGGACTTTCACGAAACAAAACTGCAAAATTAGCAATTAATTCAGCATTGTCAGAGTGTGAAAGAAGATCCAGGGAGAGAGTACGAAATCCAAATTCCATCAAAATTTGAAAGTCAGGGCGATTGACTGCTTGGCTTAGATGAGAAATTATTTTTCCGGCATCCATAGCCCGTTTTAGTTGTTCTGAAGGATTGATGCGGATAAAGTTGGTAATTCTTACATTTAAAGGCAGTTTGTAGAAATATGGGCAATCAGGCTGCCAAACAGTTCTCACTGAAGATGTGGGAAATACGGGTTCCCCTAGCGCCCCCAAGTTTACTAATTTGCCCGATTTCTGAAGCTCTTGCACTACCTGTAATTGCGCTAGATATTGAGCTTGCCAGGGATGGCAAGGCAACAATTGATAGTGCTGCTGGTGAGAATCTAGTGTTGCTTTTGCCGCAGATTGTACTGCTTGGGGGATCGCTGTATCTTTGCGATCGCCATGCTTACTAACCCACTCCTCCAGAATTAAATCGGGTGCGATCGCCCAATAATTTAGTACAAACTTTGCCTGCAATTCTGGTGCATATTGTTGCAAGTCATCATCTCTAAAACCTTCTGAACTTTTAGGAGTGGGATGAAAAGGATGCCCAAAATAGAGGGATTGTTCAGAAACTAAAAAGTCGATTTCTCTTCTTTGTGTTCTAGGCTCTAAAAAACTTTGAATATACTGCTG
>DATNQH010000078.1:0-7526 GCA_036704105.1 Leptolyngbyaceae cyanobacterium
CCTTCCCCTTTAACCTTTTACCTTTAACCAAGAAGTATTGACATACAATTTCAGACAAAATTTGCCTGAATCATTGACACAAAATCATAACGCTTCAGCTAAATTGAGTACTTTTCAAAGAATTTAAAAGATTGCTAGTCTTTTGCTTGTTAACGCTTGTGCTAACAGCTTGTTTATTGCACTCTTTATACAAAAGTGATCGCATATAAGAAAACCCGATCAATGGCGATCGGGGGTAATTGCTTTATTAAGTTATCCCTTTGCAGACATAATGGTTTACAGATCTGCATTTTCTTATTTAATGTAGAGACGCGAGATTTCACGCCTAATCTAGAGACGTGAAATTTCACGTCTCTACTCGTTTAAAATCCACCAAAGTTGTAGCCTACGCCGATTGCAACACCTAAACTAACGTCGTCAAAAAATCCGGCATTTAGGCCCGCTGTTGCCGTAAATTGGTTGTTCAAAGGAACATCTACACCAGCAGTTAGCATTGGCCCGACATCGCTGTTGTCTCCAGTTGTGATGCCTAAGCCGCCGCCAATGTAGGGAGCAAAAGAACTTATTGGCCCTACATCGGTAGGTGTTGGGCGTGTGGAGAAGTCATAAGTGACAGGAATCAGAATAGTTGTATTATCCCCAATTACTGCCGATGGACGCACAGATACAGCATTTGTAATTCCAATTTTGCTCAGGACGGTAAAATTAAACTCACTCAAAGCTGTGTCATCACCAGCTATACCGATGTTACCACCAATGCCGAGATAGCTGGAACCACCACGAGTGGCTCTACCTGGTTGAATACCACTACTAGGTTCAGTTGTTGGTGCGGTTTCCTGGGTTGGTGCGGTTTCCTGGGTTGGTGTGGTTTCCTGGGTTGGTGTGGTAGTACCTGGATAAGCAGGTTCAGTACTAGGTGTAGTTGGTGTGGTAGTACCTGGATAAGTAGGCTGTGCTTGCGCTACCACAGAAGCTGAGGGTTTGCTTTGAAGTAAAGAAGCAGAAGTTGAAACCCTATTATCTTTTTTTTCTGCAACTTTGAAATTCGTGGTTTGCGCTTGCGCTGAAACTCCACTCAAAGCCACTGTCAAAGTAGCGATACTTAGTACAACAGAACTTTGCTTGAAAAAATTGCTATTCATTGTCACTCCCTCATTCACATCTGTTAAGCACTATCTAATAACTACACTATCTAGAGCAAAGATGTTTAAAAATGTGAATGTGATGGATCGTTGAGTGACACATTTACCGATTATTTTCTCACATAAATAGATAAAATCATACTAGAGATAGATGTAACTATTTGATGGTTTAAATAAATGACAAAAACGGAGAAATTGACAGATTGAAAAACAACATCATAGGCATTTCCTTAGTGCGTAACCTTTGCATAGACTTCGTTTTCGCTATCTAAGCAGCGATTAACTTTTGCTTTGCTCACTTTATTGCTGCTACTAAAAGTGATGAGAAAATGACAAAAGATGTGTAATTTACCTGCCAATAACTTTGATTAACTCAAGCTGAGATTGCTGAAAACAACTTTATATATCAATATTAATATTCTCTGAGTAGTAGTTAAAAAATAAGTAATATTAGTTTCGCTCTATTCTAAATTTATCTAAAAAGATAGAGGAAAAATAACAGGGTAAAAGCTAGCTTAAGCCAATAGATAGAACCAGATCTTCCAATTTAATTAGACAATCTCTCACGTCGGTGCGATCGCTCAAGTCATTTTCCACAGTTAACCTAAGTATACTTGCAGACATCACTCAGCAGATTTATAACTGGCTGACAGAGGATATCTGGCCCAGCTTTCACTTTCACCCCTGCGTCACCTGGTGACTCATCGATATTAAATTTTATTAAATTTTGTCCTGCTACTTGGGTAGCATATTAGACATCTGCCACAAATTAAACAGCAAAGGTAGCTGAAGTAGCTGAGGTAGCAAACTCTAAAATCCCTCGCCACTCAAATAGCATCTCACTGCTTGCCTTTAGATCAGTATATGTATCGATCTAAACCATTTGTTAATAATTTTTAATTTTGTTGTAGTTGGTGGTGTTTTACAACTTTTAACAATAAGTGAGGACAGCAAAGGATGTTCTTGAACCAAGCCCGTTACAGTAGCCAAACGCTTACAGCTTTTCGCTTAGCAGACTAGATAAAGCTCTGCAAAAAGGAGAGTTAAAGACTCACACGAGAAACAGGCCGCTAGTCAACAAAATGGATTACTGGATTATTAAGCCAGAAAAAGGCTGTCCTTTACCTATCGTTTTTAAGTCTAATGTGTACTTTTCTTAGTTTAACGTGCTAGGGCGAGATCACGAATTAGAGAAGTTCTAGAATGAATATATCCGCTAACGGCGATCATTTCCTCATTGCTGAGAGAGTTTCTACTCTCAAGCTGGCTTAGCAACTGTTTGACCAATTCCGTATCGCTTAGCCGCAGCAGAAGACTGGATTGAGTTTCTTCAATTACAGACCAGATCTGACGTAGTGTTGAGGAGTTCATAAATATACCTCGCTTCTGCCCGTTTTAGGCAGACTTAATCTTTTCTTTAGATTTTACTACTTTAACGTAGAGTGTGCTAAAAGTCTAAGTATTCATAATAAAATCATCATTTTCGACAAATTTGTGTTGCATATTATACTTAACTGATAGTTAATTTGTTTGTAGCGGCAGGCAAAGAAAGGTTGATTGATTTTGAAGCCAAGCTGCTAGTAGCTGGGGATATAGTCATATAGTTGGGGTTACAAGGCTTGTGCGCCCATACATTTGTACAACGGACACTCGTACTCTCGTACACGAAATCCAAGCGGCGCGGCTAGGGTTGAGTTAAATTTAACTTGCTCTTTGCGATCGCACAATATGTGTTGTTTGTTACTTGTTATGTTTTTGAATGCTTGAATGCTCGAATGCTCGACTTTCTTAGTGGCGAGTGTAGGAACGTTCAAATTGAGTTTTGACTTTCTGTGCCAGAGCTGCCAAAACTACTGCTAAAAGACTTGCTGATACTGCCACAATCTTAGTGTCAGATTCTGTAACTATAGCCAAAGCTGCTAGTGCGATCGCCACGCCTATGAGGATTTGTTTGAGTTGGTCAGTTACCTGATAGGCTCGAATACAGGAACTACAAATCTGTGTGTGTTGCGAGAATCTGTCTAGCGGTGACGACTGGCAACTGTTCTCGCCACTGCCAATATTCTTCGAGGTGGAATAACCCTGATAGTATGGCAAAGACGAGCCGAATTTATCTAACCATTTGCGGTACTCAAGCACAAGCGTGTCGGATGTCTTGAGAGGCAAGAATAGTTCTTTGAGGTTTTTTCCCAACCGCTGAATTTGTTCCTTTTGTCCGACGACGAGTTGCAAATCCCCTTCCAATATTTTGTTTCGCACCATGATGTGATCTAGCCATCGCGGCGTAAGCTTTATTTTCCAAGTCAAAAAATTACCATAATTTCTCAGTAGAATCCGGCATCGATCCTTGCCAAGAGGTATCGAATACAAAGCCGTTCCGCCAAACCAGCCCCGCTGTTCAATTTTGAATGTGTAAATAACTAAGTTGGGAGCGATAAAATCAAGGTTGCTCCAACTTGTATCGGATTTTCCCATTCCTCGAATTCGGCTGTGAATCCCAGCAGCGGAATTAGCTATCGCTTCAATTTCCAGCGAGCGGGCATATTCTCGCTTTCCGAGGATGCCATCGTGGCTAATATGAACGTGAGCTGGATCTATAACGTTTTCAATAAAATAACTTTGGTCGTAAGGCAAATCGCGTATATAGTCTGAACTGACAAAGCCTGGTTTGTCCAACTCCGCTATAGTTGGGATACGCTTTTCATCAGCTGCTTCAGCAACACCAGCCCACATCCAAATGATACCTTGGCGTTCCACAACTAGGAAAGATTTGACGCAAGCATTGAGAGGAATTTTGGCATCTGCTGCTAATTGAGGAATGTGCAGACATTCACCATCGCTGCCAAACTGCCAGCCGTGATACAAACACTCAACTTTACCGTTTATTATCTGCCCATCAGAGAGTTTAGCAGCACGATGAGGACAACGGTCTATTAAACACACAACCTTTCCGTCTTTGTTTCTGAACGCGACAAAGGGTTCGTTGTATAAGGAAAAGCTATATGGACAATCTGCAGGAAAGTCTTTTACAAAGCAGATAGGATACCAACAATGCCGATAGTTAAATTCTTGCTGTTGTTCTGATGCGATCGCATTTTGTTTGTTGAAATTAACATCGGCTATCATTGATGCCTCCTAAATTATGTATTTATATAACTTTGGGCTAAGCGCTCACTATTGCAAGAATACTCAATTTTCCCAACTTACTTTACAGCTTTCCAGATTCTTTTTTAGTTTATACAAACACTCTCCCTCTTACTCAAATTAGCTTTGTAATAATATTTATTGTACATATTTATTGCACGAAAAATCCCACTAAGGCTGAACGTTGTTATTGCTGACTTTGCTATATTTTATTTTACAAAACTAAAGGTTGAGTAGCAGGGTGAGTTGGAATTGTTCGGCAAGCGGCATGAAGATAATTTCGACATTAATTTATCAAGCTAGACTAATTAACATTGGAGGAATTTCAGCCCCGATCTTTTCTTCCCAAAGCCGCCTGATTAGCTTACCATCATACCTTTGCTCTCTTAATCGTCGCCAGTCACTTTCCAACATTACCGTTTCTTCATATTTACCAACTGACATCACCAGTTTATTGGCTGCCAACAGTTGGTAATTAAATATACTGGGTGGGCTTTCAGGCGCTAGACTTTTGTTAGTAAACACTAAGTTAGGATGCTCGGCATCTACGCACCAAGACATATGCCCAGAGTCAGATTTTTTTTTATATTCCCAACTCATTTTTACCCCAAACTCAGCTTGATGAAGATAGTGAATTTTGCTGATTAATAATAGTTCTTGCTCGTCCAACCATTTCACAGTTAGTGTGAGAAGAGGGGAGTTCCAAACTCCTGTAGAATGCACCCAAAAATTATAAAGCTCGTTATGAATAAACATAGCTGTTTATTCCTCCCAAGTTTGTAGGAACATACTGTTATATACCAACTGAGCTTGCTACTTTACGAATTATTTTCCAGCTATGTTTATATTTATTTATGTTATCCTGTAAGATAATGAATTATTTTTATAATGGCTCTTATAGTAGGTTGGCAATGCCAGGCTACGATCGCAGTTCATAAATCAAATACGATTGCTATATAAGATAATCAATTATTTGTATAATGGCTTTTATAGTCCCGCGAGTGCGATCGCTCCGTCCAACACAGAGATACTACTAAAGGCAGAGTTGGATTCTTATCCAAAAGCCAAAAAAAGATACTTTATTAAATTAATATTCAATACTTACCGTTACTTAATTCGTTTAAATAGTATTGAAAAATCAATTTGCATTCAAACAGATGAAAAATCTTGCTGGGTGTTGACTGTTAACTGTAGACGCTGCATAAAAACAGCCAGCCCCAAAGCGAGGATTATCTATCTCAATACAGAGCGATATGATAGTTTATCGTTGGTGTCTTTGCGCCGCTTGACAGTAAGCATCCCGTTCTGAACTGTCTGTACCGGGTGGGTAGGCGAACGACTGTAGTAGTACTTGTGCAGTTAATGCAGCGTTTGACTCGATTTGGGCTGCTACTTGCTCCCGCTGTGCATCATCAGTTGCATCTCGGAGTCGTTCAAAATTGCGGTATGCGCCCTCACGCCACTGAACAATTGTTTGAAACCTTTGTACATCATCTTCATCACCTGGTATATCTATATCGTCAATCGTAGGATCGAATTTTTCTGCCAGTTCTTGCAGAGGATTTACTTGTTTCAAGAATTCGTTAGTGCGAGTATGATCCTCATAACTTACAGGATGACCTTGCAAGTAAAGCTCGTACAAGACAAACGGCAAATCTCGTTGAATATGCGCGTTGATACCCAAAGCTAAGTTACCAGATCCTGATACCGAGCGATTCTGTGCTGCATCAAACGTAATTTGCCAAGCTGAGGGAACATCACCTCTACCTGAGTGATAGGCATCGTCAGCTCGGAAATAGTACCCTGCAAACAGTGCATCCTCCCGAATCACCGCAGCTCTATCGTTATAACCAATCTCATCGAAGGTTTGGAGAAAAATTTCCGTCGTGCGCAGGTAATTAAGCGCAAACACTGCATCAGGATCGCATTGCTTCGCCAGTGGCTTGTACCGACGCTGCATTTCCTTGATGACGAATTCCACGCACTTTGGCTCACCCTGTTGACAAGCTTTTCTGGACGTAGGTTTGTATTCACTCGCCACAGCCATTCCTGGTAAGCTGAGAAACAACACAAAGCTACCTACAAAGAAGTAATTCAATAAGTGTTTTCTTGCCATTAGTTTTAAGTTGCTGAATTTAATCTTGCTAGACTAATTCGGTCATTTCATACTATTACTAAACATCAGTAATATACTAGCGTTGCGCTAATTTTGAATAGTCCAGTGGGTAACAAGAGCGATCGCGCACTTCATTAAACTTTTTCAGCCAACTCATTTGATAGTCTCGGTTGATTCTTTTGAGTATCATTCAAAGTTTTTTTTACATTAATTGGGGGCGGTTGATTTATTTGCGCTTTATTTGTTCAACAAACAAGGTGTATTCATTGCATTTTTGCTACCCAGCAGTCAAATCAAATGCAGTTTACCAAGCACGCTAGCTGACGATAAAAAGTAGCCCGGCATTACCGGGCTACAGACTGTTAGTAATTAGTATCTAATACTAGATAAATACAAAAGATCTATTATTTCGCCAAATCCTAAACCAAATCCTGCGATCGCAGCTAAGAGCAAAAATGTATTTAGTCTACTGAAGCCAGCAAAACGCATTTCCACGTTAGCCCAAAATGTAACTGGTAAGGGTATGGCAATAATTGGTATGAATGCAGTCCAAGCTGTGGCTAAAGCTAATGATAAACACAGTATTAATGTTGCTAAAATTACTAACAAACTTGTAGAAGCAAACTCAAAGAAACGCTCTAGCCAAACCAGGCTCTTCCAAGATAAAGCTAAGGCTGCTGCTGCTACCAAAGCTCCCGCAAACCAAAAAATATGATAAAAAGACAGATACCATCCCAACAGAACATAAGTTACCCAGAGTGCAACTAAAGGTAAGGGCGGAATTCTGCTTGGAGAAGTAACTTTCATAAAAGAGAGGTGAGGCGTGAAGATAAATATATCGCTCTTTCTAGCCTAAACTATGTAACTCAAAATCAACACTAACTGAAGACATATTTTACTGATATTTACAATTAAGTTGTGTAACTAAATATGCAATTCGCGGGAGCATCCGAACCAATACTTTTAGGTTAAGGGGGAAGGGGAAATGGTTAAAGTCAGGAAAACGCTTTATGCAATGCCCCTTTTTATTCCTTTTCCCTTGACCCTTTTACCTTTAACCGAAAAGTATTGCATTGGCATCTGTAATACTGTGGATGAGGATAGCTTTGCCTTTGTAGCCATAA
>DATNQH010000079.1:0-23266 GCA_036704105.1 Leptolyngbyaceae cyanobacterium
TATACTAAAGCAGTCAAAAATGCTAAACCTACGTGGTCTGACTGAAGACAATATTCAAATATCGCTTTCCCATTTGAAGGCAATTCTTCATCTTTAATTAAATAACGTCGTTCAGAAAGCAACTTACCAGTTAAATAATCAGTAGCAGAAAAATTTAAAATTAATACTGCTAACTCCTGATATATTTTTATATTATTAAAAATATAAGCAACAGTTTGTTTTTGGATGACATCATCGTCACCAATTGTCCAAACATATTTACTGGTAGCAGCATTCATACAATATGCTACATTTTTTATTACTCCTATATTTTGTTTGTTGGTATTTACTTTAAAGTTCGTGCTTGTACGAGCAAAAAATGTCTGCCATTGAGCGATCGCATCTTGCGTGTCATCTGTCGAACAGTTATCAGAAACAATAATTTCACACTCAGACTCAAAGCCTTTGATGTCATGAGCTAACCAAGCAAGCTGGCGATCAAGTATACTAGCACGATTGTACGTAGGAATCGCAATTGTGAGTAATTTAGGCATTAATTAATACCCAAGTTAAGTAATTAGAAATAAGATATAAAGATAACTAGGTTGTATAGCACTTTAGTTGAGTGAAAACCGTAGCTTCCAATCTTTTTACAGATAAAAAATGGAGGCTACGGTGTTAGGCAAGTTAATTTAAGCTAATAGTGGAACGTCCTTTGAGTTAAGTTTCAGTGAAGCTTGTGAAAAAACTTGCACTTCTGGAATGGGTACTACAAATTTACCTCCCCACTCTGTAATAAATGCCATCTGTGTCATAATTTCTTCTTTCAGGTTCCAGGGTAAAATCAGCAGGTAATCGGGTTTGGTTTCGCTGATTTTATCTGGATGCATAACGGGAATGTGAGTTCCGGGGAGAAAAGTTCCCTGCTTGTAGGGGCTGCGATCCACTGTGTAATCGATGAAATCTGTACCAACACCGCAGTAGTTCAGCAAGGTATTACCTTTAGCTGGAGCGCCATAAGCTGCGATCGCTTTCCCTTGCGCTTTAGCCTCAATCAGAAAACTTAGTAGTTTGCGCTTGGTTTCTTTAACTTGTTCGCCAAACTTTAAGTAAGTTTCCAATTCCTGCAATCCTGCTTTGATTTCCTTGGCTTTTAACTGAGCCACGCGATCGCTCAATGCAGGCTCTACAGCATCATTATGCTTACCATATATCCGTAAAGAACCGCCGTGAGTTGGTATTTCCTCTACGTCAAATAGCGTTAAACCATGAGCCGCAAAAATTTTCTCAACTGTTAAGAATGAAAAATAAGAGAAATGCTCGTGATAAATTGTGTCAAACTGATTTTGCTGCATTAGTTGCAACAAATGAGGAAACTCCATTGTCAAAATGCCATCTGGCTTTAAGACAATTTTCATTCCAGCGACAAAATCATTCACATCGGGAACGTGAGCTAATACATTGTTCCCCAACAACAGATTTGCTGTTTTTCCTGATGCTACGAGTTCTTTTGCAGTTTCTACTCCAAAAAACTTAACCCAGCTTGGAATACCTTTTTCTGCTGCTACCTTGGCTGTATTCGCCGCTGGTTCTACTCCTAAAACAGGAATTCCTTTCTGATGAAAATATTGCAGCAAATAGCCATCGTTGCTGGCAATTTCAATTACTTGATGATTAGAGTTAAATTTGAATCTTTCTACCATTAAGTCAGTGTAAGCCTTGGCGTGTCTTAGCCAACTATCTGAGTAGGAAGAAAAGTAAGCATAGTCTCCATCACCAAAAATATGATCGGGAGACTCAAACTGATCTAGCTGCACCAATAGACACTTATCGCAGACATAAGCATGAAGCGGGTAGAATTTTTCGGCTCGATTTAGCTGTTCTGCATTTAAATAATCATTGGCTATAGGCGACATTCCTAAATCGGCCAAAGTATGCTTTAGTTGGTTGCCACAAAATCTACAATTAGCGGACATAATAGCTAAACTCCTGTAAGGGTTAAAAATCTACAATTAACCTTAAATTGGCAGTGAATCTCACCTTTCTAAATCTAACTCCCAGGCTATGCCTAGGAGCGAAAATAAAAGCCTCTACTCAGCTTTTATTATTATCTGTTAATTTTATAACTTTTTATTAAAGTTTTCTCTTAATTTAGATGTGATTTTATTAAACCTATTAACTTCCTAGTCCGAATCATTACTCCTCGATCGTGCAGATGATATCTTGAATCATAAAACATAGACTGTTCATACATAAAATCACTAGGCTTTCCCAGTACAGCCACCCCAATATTTTTATAAAAGTTCTCAATGGCTTGAAAAAAAATTTGATATATAGGCTGCTGATATTCCTCAAACCGAAGCGTATTTGGCCAGGTTGCCAGTAACTTGATATTTTGACTGCGACACCATTGGGAAAAATCCTTTATTTGATTTAAAGCAGAACGATCGAGCTTTCCTCTGGTGATAATTGGAGGTATTTTAGCAATAGATTTTCGTTGTTCTGCTGTCATCTTTGATTCGCTATTATCGATTGCATTCCCTTCTTTATCTATGTATTTAAGTGTTTCTACTTTCACAGGAGCATCAAGCTTGGCTAAAATTCCACCGATCAAACGGCTACGTGGTACTGATGCAATTAACTGAGGGTGCGTCATCAGATATTGAGAATCGTATGCTAGTACATAATCAATTAAAGGTTCAGAATGTGCCGGGTTAAGTTCGTAGGCTTCATATTCTAATGGCAGCAAAATAGTATCTCCAGATTTTGCCAACGCTTGAGCGAGATGTAGCATATAACCCGCTCCAAACCCAGCACCTGAACCAAGATTAACTGTAGGAATTTGAGTTTCTTTCTCAATTAAATGACTATTTATGCCATAGGTTGCGTTTGAGGCTGCAACTATCAGTATTTTAGGAACATTTATCGAATTAGCATATTTAAGTTTACTCTGATAAAAAGTATTAGCTGCATAAGCACTTGATGTGGGCGTACCTACTATATAGAGGATGGTTAAAACAAAAACCAGGCAGCAACTCAAGAAACCGTACACCACTGATTTAAAGTAGTTTGAGTAGGCCATGACTATTAACTCACTCATTAGAAGTTGAAGTACAAAAACTCACTCTTTGGTGCAGCTATAAGTGTTTGTAAAGAAATAAATATTAAGATTCCAACTAAAATACCAAAGGTAGTATTTGGTTGCCAGTGTAACTTTTCCCACCAGCGATCGCGCATTGGCAAAGCAGATTTTTTTTCTGATTGTTCCAGGGTTGGACTAAACTTTTCCATCCATTGCTGGGTATTAGGAGTAAACCAAACAACGATAGGCAAAAGTAAAAGCATTCTTTTTCCTATTTCCAAAGATGTTGCAAATGAAATTCCATTTGCACCTACCATTGCCTTTAACATCCTAAAAGCAGCATCCATGTTTTCTGCCCTAAAGAAAACCCATGCGACTACTACAGCTAAAAATGTCACAATACAACCTAAAGCCCTACTCCACACAGGACTTTTACTTAAGTCATGTCCTAGCGATCGCCGCAAGTCATGCCATATATTGTTAATAACTAGATAAATACCATGCAACCCTCCCCATATTACATATGTCCAACCTGATCCATGCCAAAGTCCACCAAGTAGCATAGTAATCATCAAGTTGAGATAGTGCCGCAGTTTTCCTTGACGATTACCACCTAGGGGTATATAAACGTAGTCTCGTAAAAAGTTAGAAAGCGTAATGTGCCACCGTCGCCAAAAATCAATGATATCTACAGCTTTGTATGGCGAGTTAAAGTTCATTGGAAACTTGATATTGAACATTAAGGCAAGGCCAATTGCCATGTCCGAGTAGCCTGAAAAATCGAAGTAAAGCTGAAATGAGTAGTGTAATGCTCCCACCCAAGCTTCCATAAAAGTGAGAGATGCATTATCCTGAGCAGCTGTATTAAAAGCTGCACTAGCATAATTAGCTACTTCATCAGCAATAACTACTTTCTTAAAAAGTCCTAGGCAAAAAATAGTTAATCCTACAGCCATGTTTGCAGGATTAAACTGATAAATATGCTTTTGATAAACTTGAGCAATGACATCTTTAGCGTGAACAATTGGTCCAGCAATAAGTTGGGGAAAAAATATAACAAAGAGAGAATATTGGAGAAAATTAACTTCCTTAAATTTTCCAGTATAAACGTCTACTAAATAACCAATTTGTTGGAAGGTATAAAAAGAAATTCCTAGAGGCAGAATAATGTATCTGTAATTAAATGATGTATCTAATAACTCATTAGTCGCATCTAAAAAAAAGTCAGTATATTTATAATATCCTAAAAGAACTAAATTAATGCAGATACCGAATGCTAGCAATATTTTGCGATTAGTAAATGTTATTTTTTCACTTCCCAGAGCTAAGCCAATGAAATAATTAAATACAATCGAAATAACTATTAGCTTTAAATAAGAAAAATTCCACCATGCATAAAAGAATAAAGATGCTCCTACTAACCAGGAGATTGCTACTTTATAATATCTCAGCTTGCCAAGCTGGAAGAAGACAAAAAGCGCGATCGCACTGAAGAGAAGAAACTCAAATGAGTTAAATAGCATGGTGGAATTTCTCTAGAATTAAATTCAGTAAGTCGAATTAGTGTTCTAGGCAGTTTTAACTTTTCCAGAAGAAGTCGCGATCAATTTGCTGTGTACGCAGCAGATATTCAAGCTGCTTCAAGCGAGTAAAGCCTCTAAATAAGAATGTTTCTTCTGTCATATCAATTTGAGTGAATAGATCGAATAGTTGCTGCGCACCGCGAACTGCATCCCACTCACATTTGAATCCTGGCAGAGTTTTGTTAATTTTATCAAATGAAACTCTATAGCTGCGGTTATCTGAACCATTTTGCCCAAAGCTTAGCTGACATCCTGTAAAGATTTGGGCAACTATTTCAGCAATTTCTCTTACTTGATAGTTGTTTGAGGTATCTCCCACATTGAAAATTTGGTTATGCACGATGTCGCGGGGGGCTTCCACACTACAAACAATTGCTTTACAAATATCTAAAGCATGAACCAATGGTCGCCAAGGTGTACCATCACTCGTCATTTTGATTTCTTTGGTAGTCCAGGCAAGTCCTGCTAGGTTATTCAAGACAATATCAAAACGCATTCTGGGAGAAGCACCAAAGGCGGTAGCATTGCGTAAGAATGTAGGCGAGAAACTATCATCTGCCATCGCCTGAAGATCTCGCTCTACCAACGTTTTACACTCGGCGTAAGCTGTTTGCGGGTTGACAGGAGTTTCTTCAGTCACATCACCTTCGGTAGCAACGCCATAGACGCTGCAAGAAGACATATATACAAAGCGCCGTATACCAGCCGCCTTAGCCAGGGAAGCCAAGCGCACTGAACCTTTATGGTTAATATCGTAGGTGATGTTAGGAGAAAGTTGTCCTGTAGGATCGTTGGATAGTTCAGCCATATGCACAATCGCCTCTACACCTTGCAAGTCTTCAGCTGTAATGTGCCGAATGTCTTTATTCAAGGTTAGGGCAGTTACTTCGGTTCCGTGATACAGCCAACCAACTTTGTAAAAGCCAGTATCTACCCCGATTACTTCATGTCCCCGTTGCATTAATAGCGATGGCAACAATGAACCTAGATAACCTTCTGTTCCAGTTACTAATACTTTCATCTGTGATAATTCCTATACTTTAACTATTGGTTGGAGATGAGATTGTTCGGGAATGGCTGCGGCGATCGCTTTGCCAATTTCCAATGAAGAAGTAGCAGCTGGCGAAGGTGCGTTGCATACATGAGTGGCATTCTTACCTTGAACAATCAAAAAGTCGTCAACCAACTTACCATCGCTCATCAACGCCTGCGCCCTTACCCCTGCATGAGTTGGAACTAAATCTTGCGCTTGGACTTCTGGAATTAGCTTTTGTAAACTGCGGACAAAAGCAGCTTTACTAAAGGAGCGAATAATTTCTTGAATTCCTTCATCGGCGTGTTTGCCTGCTAGTTTCCAGAAACCAGGGTAACTCATGACTTCTGCAAAGTCCCGTAAGTCAAAGTCGGTCTTTTTGTAACCTTCCCGCTTCAAAGAAAGCACGGCATTTGGCCCGGCGTGAACGCTGCCATCAATCATCCGGGTGAAGTGAACGCCTAGGAAAGGAAAGGCAGGATTGGGAACTGGATAAATTAGCGTCTTGACAAGATAGCGTTTTTCTGGCACTAATTCATAGTATTCGCCGCGAAACGGCACAATCTTGGCTTGAGGATCGACTGCTCCTAATTTAGCGACGCGATCGCTATGCAACCCAGCACAATTAATCACAAAGCGAGTCTCGAAGGTGCCGTTGTTTGTTTCCAACACCTGACCCGTGCTAGTTTCCTTAATCTTCTCAACCTTAGTATTGAGGCGTAGCTCCCCACCTTGGGATTTAATTATGTCAGCGTATTTCTGACAAACTTGTTTGTAGTTAACTATTCCAGTTGTCGGTACTCTCAGTCCTGCTTTGCAACTGACATGAGGCTCAACTTCCTTGACTTCCTCTGCACTAATCTTGGTGACATTCAAGCCATTCTCTAAACCTCTTTTGTAGAGATTATCTAGTAATGGCAGTTGTTCAGACGAAGTGGCAACAATTACTTTACCGCATACTTCATAGTCAATTTCATATTTCTGGCAAAATTCCACCATCGAGCTACTACCATCACGGCAGAACTTAGCCTTAAAACTCCCTGGTTTGTAATAAATACCAGAGTGAATTACACCACTATTATTTCCAGTTTGGTGATAAGCCCAATTACTCTCTTTTTCTAAAACTAAAATTTGGGCATTGGGGTAGCGTTTGCCCAAAGCCATACCGCTAGCAAGACCAACTATCCCGCCGCCTATAATTGCAAAATCGTACATGAAGGTTCGATCCGTGAAACTGAAATATATATAATGCTTGAGATAGTTACCATGCCTTCCAAGGAGGATTGTCACTGTTCCATAACTCCTCCAAATAATGTTTATCTCGTAAAGTATCCATCGGTTGCCAGAAACCAGTATGTTTGTAGGCTGATAGTTGATCGATTTGAGCTAGCTTTTGTAACGGTTCTTGCTCCCAGACAGTCGCGTCATCAGCAATAAAATCAATCACTTCTGGTTCCAACACAAAAAAACCACTATTTACCCAAGCACCGTCTCCTTCAGGTTTTTCACGAAAGCTGGTAATCTTAGTTTGCTCCTCTCCTAGATGGATTGCACCGAAACGTCCTGGTGGCTGACTTGCGGTGAGTGTCGCTAAAGTTTTTTCCTGTTTATGAAATTCAATTAGACTGTGTATATTTACATTGCTGACACCATCTCCATAGGTGAAGCAGAAAGTTTCATTACCGATATGTTCCCTTACCCGCTTCAGCCGTCCACCAGTCAAGGTTTTGTCACCTGTATCTACCAGCGTGACTCGCCAGGGTTCGGCATAGCCGCAATGAACGTTCATTTGATTAAATCTCATGTCAAACGTCACGTCTGACATATGTAAGAAGTAGTTAGCAAAATATTCTTTAATTATGTATCCTTTGTAACCACAACAAATAATAAAATCGTTAATACCATAGGCTGAGTAGATTTTCATAATGTGCCACAGAATTGGTCTACCGCCAATCTCAACCATCGGCTTTGGTCTTACGGTGGTTTCTTCACTTAGACGAGTGCCAAGCCCACCAGCAAGTATCACGGCTTTCATCTGATTACCTCGAAATTTTTTTAGGATACTAGTTTGTATTCTTGGTAGTTTCTGTCAGCACTGTTGTTTAACCCAGCAAAGGCTTTCAGTTAGCCACCTGCCTAATGATCGTAATACGCAGATAGCTAAACAAATGTAAAGACACAGTAAATATACGGGTTTCAGTTTAAAAACTTAGTAAAGACTATACTAAAACCGCTCTACAGTTTAGAAAGTGTAAAAAAAAGCAAATGAAATAATTATTAGCGTGAAACTTCGAGCTAGAGTTTAACAAGTTATTTTAAGTCTTAGTAAGTTATAAGCAAACTACCATCTCTGTAAATAAAATTTCTAGATAACATATATGTTCCAGTGGCTACCTACAAAAGTGGTTTGCATCTTTAAAGCCAAATCATATAAAGGCGATCAAACTAAAACAAAAATATTTTTTAAGTGTAATAAATATTACTAAAGCTTTAGTAACTGTAAGCTGATACTACATGAGTGTTTAGAGCCAGAATTAGCTGTGGTATTGGAGATAGTGCTATTAATTATTTAGTCTGGGAGTATGGACGCTATTTTGACCTAATCAGCGTCGGAAATTCTATATAGTGCTTTTGTAATTACTATAGCAGAGCGGGCTGTATCTACTTTGAATAGGTGTGATTGCTGATTAGCCTAGTTTGAATTAGGTAAGGCAGATTGCGATCGCATTTATACAGCTATCCCTGTCAGAACATCAAGGAAATACCGTCAAGATCACTTTTTACCTAAGTGTTCGCTCTTCATAATCTGCGATGATCGCTACTCTTACCCAACAGAAGAGCTTTCCTCTCCTACTGCAGCATTAAAGCTCAGCTGTCATCTCTGCTTGAGACTAGCTTACAAAGTCAGAGAGCGGGAAAAATTGTATAGCCAGAAGATGTTATCAATCTCGCAACACTTTTTTAAGCTGATAATAAACTACTGATAATACGTACGTAAACTCGGTTCCGCTCAGATAAATTCAGTATTCATACGGTTACTGCTTAATTAAGCTAATGTCATGATCGATGCTACATCAGGGGAGGATTTTGGTTTATTTTTCATTGATTAATTTCTGTCCCATTCATCATTTATTCAAAACAAAATTTAGCCATAATAAAACATGAATTAAAAATAAAGCCACTTTATTTTGAATGGAAAACATAACAAATTTTTCAAAGCTTTGAAAAATTAAATATGATTTCAAGTTGGAGGATAAATCTATTTAAAACTAATGAAAAAGGAAAATAATTGTAGGTAAATAACTGGTAATATGATGGCTGAACCGCTAGCAACCAATGATTTTGTAAGTCAAATTACTGCTTTAAAGCAAAATAGATTTAGTGGGGAATTTTTGCTGAAAGGATCGGCGGGTCAAGAATGGATTATTTATTTATTTCTCGGTCGAATTTTATATGCTACTGGAGGTAATCATCCAGTTAGGCGCTGGCTAAGACATTTAAAGCTATACTGCCCGCAAATCGATTTGCATCAGCTAAAGTTATCTGCCATTCTTTCTAACTCTTCCTCAACAACTGAAAACTGTTGGGAATGTCAATTGTTGTATGCAGGGGTAGAACAGCAACAAATAACGCGAGAGCAAGCTGGAAAAATGATTGCTGCTATTGTTGCTGAAGTATTGTTTGATGTAACTCAAGCAATCCACGTAAATCATTATATCAAGCCAGAAAATTCAACATTACCGCAATTAGTATTGCTCGACCCAGGACAACTAATTGCAGAAGTGCAGCAAGTTTGGCAAAGCTGGCAAACAGCAAAAATTGCTGATCGCTCTCCCAACAAGGCATTAGTAATTAATCATCCAGAGCAACTACAACAACAAGTCTCACCAGCAGTTTACCAAAATCTGACAAAACTACTCGATGGACAGCGTACTCTGCGGGATTTAGCTTTGGTGATGAACCGAGATGTTAAGGATGTAACTTGTTCTCTACTACCTTACATTCAAGCTGGTTTAGTCGAGTTGATCGACATTACTGATTTAGCGCCGCCAATCGCCGCTAAATCCACCGCAGCACCTCCAACAACAAGTACTGCTGCTAATGCTAAAGGGCCTGTGATTGCTTGCGTGGATGATAGCCCTTTAGTTTGTCAAAGTTTGGAACAAATTTTAACTTCAAATGGCTACCAATTTATTGCAATTCAAGATTCGCTCAGAGCGATCGCGGGCTTATTAACCCGTAAACCAGATTTGATATTTTTAGATTTAGTAATGCCAAATACTAATGGATATGAAATTTGTAGTCAGCTACGTAAGATTTCTGCTTTTCGTACCACTCCAATTATTATCTTGACTGGAAATGATGGCATTATTGACCGCGTTCGAGCCAAAATTGTTGGAGCTTCGGATTTCTTGAGCAAACCAGTAGATGCAGAAATAGTACTATCAATTACTTCAAAGCATCTCAATAGCAATGTCTTAGTGGAGTAACACGCAAAATGCCTTGAATTCTAGTTCATAATCCGATGAGTTTTAACTGCTTTAAACTAGTCCTGATTTCAGATTGATTGTCATTTTTTTAGAGGTTAATGTCATGAGTACAGTTTTAGTAATTGATGATTCCGCCACTGAAAGACAAGTGATTACCAGCTGCTTACAGCGCGGTGGCTTAAGTGTTGAGATAGCTACAAGCAGCGAAGAAGCCTTTGCCAAAATTAGTAGTCAAAAACCAGATGCGATCGTTTTAGATGTTGTACTACCTGGTCGAAGCGGGTTTGAACTATGCCGCGATCTTAAAGCTGAAGCAGGAACAAGCAAAATTCCAGTTGTACTTTGTTCAACTAAAAGCAGCGAAATGGATAAATTCTGGGGCATGAAACAAGGAGCAGATGCTTATATTACTAAGCCAATCGATCAAGAAACATTGTTGCAGACAATTAAACAGCTAATTAAAAGTTAAGGCGGATCGCGCAGCAGCATCATTAGGAGGGTAGCAGCTATGTTGTCGGAGTTCATGACTAGGGGTACGTCAGCCGGATCGTTAACAACGGGGCAAACAGCAGAAGTGGGGCAGCATTTTATGAGGTTTCACTTGGTACCTGATACTAATGCCATGTTGTCAGTGGAACAGATCACAGAAGTGCTAACTATACCCATTGCTTCTGTTGTGCCAATTCCCAGTATGCCCCCTTGGGTGACGGGCGTGTATAACTGGCGGGGTGAAATTATGTGGATGGTAGATCTGGGTCAATTAATTGGACTTACCCCTTTGCACCAACAAGCGACTAGCCGCTCAAATTATACGGTAGTTGTGATTCGTACCTCCCAGCAGACTTCGGGCGGACAAACAGATAGTCAGACAGGCAGAAAAGTACTGGGGCTATTGGTCAACCGCTTAGAAGATATGGAATGGTGCAATCCTGATGAAATTCAATCACCGCCATTGTCTGCTGTCACGCCTGAGTTAGTGCCCTTTTTGCGTGGCTATTGGCTGAAATCCAACAGCGACATCTTAGTAGTTTTAGATGGTAACTCCATAATTGCCGGGATGCCTAAAACGGCAAACTAAGGCAATATTTGTGAGTTTTTTAGCCAGTTTTATTCATAGTGGCTTAAAGAACTCACACACTAGATTGCTAATCTCACTCTTTGTTCTCCTATGACTAAAATATCTTCCCAATCATCAGAGCAAAACAATATGAACGCTCGAAATAATAAACAATATACAAATGAGCTAAACGGGTATTCTGGTAGTTCTACTACTTCGGGTATCGATGAATCAATTGCCGAGCCTCAAAAAGTAGAGTCAAAGTTATTCTCACCACAACTAACAAATCAGCTGAATACAAATTCAGATTCTGACGCATCAGCATCGCATTTATCTCCAGTACTCAAACAGGCATCTTTTTGGGGAAAAATGCGCTTAAGAACAAAGGCAATGATCGGGGCGATCGCGCTTGGTACAATCCCTGTGGTTGGCATTGGTATAATTGCCTATCAATTTGCTGACCGAGCGATTGTTCAGCAAATTACTCAGGTCAAAGAAGCCAGAGCGGTTGCTCTAGCAGACCGAGTTAATATCATCATGCGCGAACGTTATGCAGATATTCTCAGCCTATCTAAGCTTCCAATTCTCATTAATCCTAAAGTAGGGGCAGCCACAACTCAAGCGGAAAAGCAGGCTGTATTAGATAACTTCTTAAAAGATTCCCAAGCTTACGACAGCATTGCCGTTGCAGATCTTGATGGAAATACAATCCTGCAATCATCTGGAGAACCTGTCACTGATCTTGGCGAACGGGATTATTTCAAAGAAGTAATCAAGACCAAGCGCCCTGTAGTTACGGAACCCAGAACATCAAAGCTAACTGGAGAGGTTTCCATTTTTCTCGCTGCGCCTCTTATAGATCGAGCTACAGGCGAAATGATTGGTGTTGTGCGGACGCGAACTCCTGTTACTTACCTAGACGAGGTACTTGGAACTTACGCCACAAAAGGTGACAAATACTATCTGGTTTCTCCTTCTGGGAAAATTATTATATCTAGTGAAAACCAGTTGTTGGATAAAACTGTTAACTCAGGTTTCCAAAAATTAGCTCAACTGCTAACGGCAAAGAAATCAGGCTTTGTACTCGATATCCATAAGCTCCATAATCAGCAAGAAGCGATTGCTTATACACCTTTTAAAACCATCAAAGGTCTGCCAGACCTCAATTGGAGTGCAGTCATTTCTACCGATACAAATATTACCTATGCACCTCAGCGTCAACTGCTATTAACCCTAACAATTGGTACGGCAGTGGCAGCATTATTAGTGGCTGCGCTTTCAGCCTACTTTGCCAACCGAGCCACTCGTCCCATCGTTGCTGCTGCTGATGCGGTGGAAAAATTAGGTCACGGAGAACTCGACACCCGTATTGCTGTAGAAGGTAAAGACGAACTGGCAATTCTAGGTTCAAACATTAACCAAATGGCAAAGCAGTTGCAGAACCTCCTATACAACCAAGCAATTCAAACCGAACAGGCAAACTTCTTATCACTTATTGCCTCAGCAAGAGATCAAAAATCTGAAGATATAGAGTCTGTTTTCAATCGGGCAGTAAAGGGAGCCAGAGAACTTTTGAAAGCAGATCGAGTAGTCATATATCGCTTTAACCCTGACTGGAGTGGTTACATTACCGCCGAATCTGTTTTACCTGGCTGGCCGATCGCTCTCAATGACAAAATTGAAGATCCTTGTATTAGTCAACACCTAATAGAAGCTTATAGAAAAGGTCGTGTTGTTCCCACCAACAACGTCATGAGTGCGGGTTTTCACCCAGAACATCAGCAGTTGATGGAAAGACTGCAAATTAAAGCTAATTTGGTGACACCAATCCTCAAAGACGATCGCTTATTCGGCTTGCTGATTGCCCATCACTGTGCAGAAACTCATGAGTGGCAGCAGGGGGAAATTAGCTTTCTCTCGCAGTTAGCCGCGTTGCTGGGGATTATCTTAAACCGCTTATCTTTCCTAGAACAGAAGCAGGTTGCTGCTGAACGCGCCTCAACAATTAAGGACATTACTCTCAAACTGTCGCAAGGAATCCAAGCCCAAGGAATTTTAGATACTGCTGTTGAAGAAATTCGCGCCGCAATTAACAGCGATCGTGTTGTCGTTTATAGCTTCGATGAAAATTGGAAAGGCACTGTGGTTGCTGAATCTGTTGGTAGTGGTTTTCCCAAAGCACTCGGAGCCAAAATTAATGATCCCTGTTTTGCACAGGGATATGTAGAAAAGTATCGTCAAGGACGCGTGCAAGCCACTGAAAACATCTACAACGTTGGTCTAACTGAATGTCACATTGCCCAACTCGAACAGTTTGCTGTTAAAGCTAATTTAGTTGCTCCGATTATCCGCAGTGGGGAACTTTTGGGTTTATTGATTGCCCATCAGTGTGATGCACCACGCCAATGGCGGCAAGAAGACATCGATCTGTTCTCCCAAGTGGCTACACAAGTTGGACTTGCCTTGGATCGCGCCCTCCTGCTGGATCAGCAAAAGAGCGCCAAAGAATTTCTCCAGCGTCGCGCTTTGGAACTGCTGATGGAAGTCGATCCAATCAGTAGAGGTGACTTAACTATCCGCGCCAACGTAACTGAAGACGAAATTGGCACCATTGCTGACTCCTACAATGCCACCATTAACAGCTTGCGGAAAATTGTTAGCCAAGTGCAAACGGCGGCAAAACAAGTAACCACGACTACCAGCAGCAGCGAAGGTGCAGTGCAAGAACTATCGAAAGAAGCACTGCGGCAAACCGAAGAAATTACAGCGGCACTAGAGCAGATTCGACAGATGTCTGATTCGATTCTTGCGGTAGGACAAAGTGCGGTCTTGGCAGAAGCGGCGGTGCAACAAGCTACGCAAACAGTGGCAGCGGGGGATGCAGCAATGAACCGCACTGTTGACGGGATGATGGCGATTCGCCAAACTGTAGCAGAAACATCGAAGAAAGTCAAGCGCTTGGGCGAATCTTCACAAAAGATTTCCAAAGTAGTAAACCTAATTAGTACATTTGCCGATCAAACCAACCTACTGGCGCTGAATGCTTCGATTGAAGCTGCTCATGCGGGAGAACAAGGACGAGGCTTTGCCGTCGTGGCTGACGAAGTGCGAACTCTAGCCCGTCAATCAGCAGAAGCCACAGCTGAAATTGAAAGTTTGGTGAAGGATATTCAAACAGAAACTAATGAAGTGGTGGCGGCGATGGAATCTGGTACAGAACAGGTAGTAACGGGAACCGTACTAGTGCATGAAACCCGGCAAAACTTGCTTAAGATTACCGAAGTGAGTCAACAGATTAGTGGATTAGTTGGTGCGATCGCAACTGCTGCAACAGCACAATCCCAAGCTTCACAGATGGTAACTACTACAATGAGTGATGTGGCGGCGATCGCAAGCCATACTTCAGAGGAAGCAACGGTAGTTTCAGCCTCGTTTAAAGAACTGCTAGCACTGGCACAAGAACTGCAAACTAGTGCCAGTCAATTCAAGGTTAGCTAAGGGCTAAAGAAGTATGAAGTATGAAGTATGAAAATCAGCCTTTATCCTTCATACTTCAGCCTTTTGGATGCCAGTTCCCGCTCTGAAATGAAAGCATTAAAGTAATCACCATGTTAGATTATCGCATCAAAAAACCTATCCAAGTATCAATTTCAGATCCAAAATCACCAGCATCAAAGCAACCACCACAAAAACCTCATAAGCCTACTTCTGTTTTGCAGAAGCTAAGCCAACCTTGGAATAACCTAAACTTTCGCACTAAGCTCACTCTTCTTTTAATGGTTAGTGCTGCTCTACCTGTGATTGCAGTAACTCAAGGGCTGGTTACTCTCAATCAAGACCGTGAGTTGAACACAATAAAAGAATCTCTACAAAAGGACGGGAAAGCCTTTAAAAATGAGTATGTTCTCTGGGCACAAGTAGAAAGTGAATCACAAGCAGAGAACCTAGCTAAGGTAATAGAAGCTACTCAAATTAATTTGAGTAGTCCTAGTGAAGTATCTGCCCAGCGTGCCTTTTTACAAAATTTCCTCACAATCCAAAATGGTGCAGAGCCTGAGAGCAAAAAAAACTTTCAAATTATCACTGATGCTCAGGGTAGAACAGTTGCTCAGGATATTCAAATTCTGGCAGAGGACTTTTCTACTAATCCACCGCTACCTGCTCAAAATAATCAAGAATTAGCCGCGCCAAAATATCGCCGAGTATCTTTGCCGACAGGAATTAACTTGGCAGATATTCCGATTGTGAAAGACAGCTTGAAAACCAAACGCCCTTTAGCTGGTATGGAGTTGCTCAAGAGCGAATCACTCCAACGCCTGGGGCTAGAGAAACAAGCAGATATCGGTTTGAGATCGCAACCTAGCATAAACCTGCCTCCGTCCAAGCAACCCTTCCCCGAAGGAACTTTCGACACTGACAAAGGGAAAGCAGGCTTGGTTGCTATGGCTGTTTATCCGATCAAAATCAACAACAAGTTAGTGGGAACCGTCATCGTAGGGGCAGTGCAAAATCGCAACTACGCCTTAGTGGATAAATTTTCGCAAAATTACAAAGTACCTACTGCCACTGTATTTGCTCAGGACTGGCGGGTAAACACGAATGTTCCCTATACAGATGGTAAAACCAGGGCGACTGGGACGCGGGTTGCCAGAGAAGTGGCAGAAAAAGTTCTCAATCAGGGGCAAGACTTTAGCGGTCAAACAAACATTTTGGGCCAGTCATATGTGACATACTATAGCCCCTTGTATGACCATCAAAAGGAACTCAATCCTACTGGGGCGAAGCCTGTAGGCATAGCCTATATCGGTCAGTCTCTAAAGTCAGTAGACAGTAGCTTAAGAAACCAGCAACTCACAGCCTATGGAATTGGGGGTGGTATGTTGGCATTGGTTGGTCTAGTCGCTATTCCAATCGCTGGCTCAATTTCCCGCTCCTTGAAGCGTCTAGCTAGTTTTGCTCAAGCTGTGGGAATTGGAGAAGAAGGTATAAGACTAGAAGCCAATGAGCGGCAGGATGAAATTGGCGTTCTTTCCCAAGAATTGAATCAGATGGCGATTAACATTGAGGCTAACTTGGAAGCACGCCGGATGGAAGCAGAACGCTCTAAATTTTTTGTCGATATTGGTAATCTCAGTACGAGTGGTTCTCAAGACCTAGAATCTCTTTTTAATCAAGCACTGTCAGGAGCTAGAGAATTCCTCAAGGCGGATCGAGTAGTAATCTACCGCTTCAACCATGACTGGAGTGGCTACATTGCATCTGAATCTGTGCAACCTGGTTGGCGGAGCGCTCTAAATGACAAAATTGAAGATTCCTGTATTGGCGACGATCTGATAGAAGCTTACAGAAACGGTCGTGTCGTTCCTACAAATAATGTGATGAGTGCGGGTTTTCACCCCGATCATCAAAAGTTAATGGAACGACTGCAAATCAAAGCCAATTTGGTCACACCAATTGTAAATAACGGCCAGCTTTACGCTTTGCTGATTGCACATCACTGCAATGCGCCTCATGAATGGCAACCATCAGAAACCGATTTTCTCAGGCAGTTAGCAGCTCAGCTGGGACTAATGTTAGACCGGGGCAGCTTACTAGAACAGCAGCAAGCAGAAGCTCAGCGCGCACAGATGATTAAAGACATGACGCTACATCTGACGCAAACCTTACAACCCCAGGAGATTTTCGACACAGCTGTTGCTGAAATCCGCGAAGCGATAAAAAGCGATCGCGTGGTTGTTTACAGCTTCGATGAAAGTTGGAAAGGCACTGTAATTGCAGAATCGGTTGTTAATGGTTTCCCTCGCGCCCTTGGAGCTAAAATTGACGATCCCTGTTTCGCTGATAGGTATGTAGAAAAGTATCGTGGGGGTCGCGTTCAAGCGACTGAAAACATTTACAAAGCGGGTCTAACTCCGTGTCACCTCAAACAGCTTGAGCCGTTTGCCGTCAAAGCCAACTTAGTAGCACCAATTTTGCAAGCAGGACAGCTACTAGGTTTATTGATTGCTCATCAGTGTTCTGCACCAAGAACATGGCAACAAGCAGAAATAGATTTATTTACCCAATTTTCCACGCAAGTGGGACTTGCTCTAGATCGCTTCCACCTGTTGGAACAGCAAAAGACTGCTAGAGAACTACTCCAGCGCCGCGCCTTGGAACTGCTAATGGAAGTTGACCCGGTTAATAAAGGCGACTTGACCGTTCGTGCGAATGTAACTGAAGATGAAATCGGCACCATTGCTGACTCCTACAACGTCACGATTAGCAACTTGCGTAAAATTGTTAGTCAAGTACAAGTGGCAGCACAACAAGTGAGTGTTACCACTAGTAATAGTGAAGGTGCAGCGCAAGAACTATCGAAAGAGACATTGCGGCAAGCCGAAGAAATTGCAACGGCATTAGAGCGAATTCGACAGATGTCCGATTCAATTCGGGCGGTAGTGCAAGGTGCTGCCCAAGCAGAAGCGGCGGTGCAGGAGGCAAATATGACAGTGGCAGCGGGAGACGCAGCAATGAACCGCACTGTTGACGGGATGCTAGCTATTCGAGATACTGTAACAGAGACATCGAAAAAAGTCAAGCAGTTAGGTGACTCTTCACAAAAGATTTCTAAAGTCGTGAACTTGATCGGCAGATTTGCTGCTCAAACCAACTTGCTAGCGTTGAAAGCTTCAATTGAAGCTGCTCGCGCTGGAGATGAAGGGCGAGGATTTGCGGTTTTGGCTGATGAAGTAAGAGTGTTAGCCCGTCAATCAGCAGAAGCAACAGCAGAAATCGAAAGTTTGATCGCAAACATTCAAAAAGAAACCAACGAAGTGGTGGTGGCGATGGAAGCTGGTAAAGAGCAGGTAGTTGCTGGGACAAAATTGGTAGATGAAACACGGCAAAATCTGAACAAAATCACCGATGTAAGTAAACAGATTAGTGAATCAGTTGCTGCGATCGCAAGTGCTGCAACTGTGCAATCACAAGCTTCAGCTGTTGTAACCGCCACCATAGCTGATGTGGCAGAAAGTGCTAGTCAAACTTCAGAAGAAGCAACGGTAGTTTCAGCCTCGTTTAAGGAACTGCTAGCACTGGCACAAGAATTACAAACTAGCGCTAGTCAATTCAAAGTTAATTAGGCGCGGGTCGCTTCGCTCCAGTTGTAAGTTTTAAGTTTTGAGTTTTGAATTAAAATTTCTAACTCAAAACTCAAAACTTAAAATTTAAAACTATTACCCTTACTCCCTATCTGTATTAATATGGCGATCGACTCTGATATTCGCGATCAAGCTTATCAGTTCTTCATCCAAGAAGCCCCAGAGCTATTACAGCTAATTGAAGAGGAGTTACTGACGCTAAAAACAGAGCGCAGTACCGCCAAAGTTCATAACATGATGCGGGCCGCCCACTCAATCAAGGGAGGCGCAGCTAGTGTTGGGCTAGAAACAATTAAAACTTTGGCTCACAGCCTCGAAGATATTTTTAAGGGTCTTCATAACGAAGAACTAGAAATTGATGATTCAGTAGAAGGCTTGTTGCTGGAAGCTTATGACTGCCTCCGTATCCCTTTGATGGAGCAGCTTAATACTGGTCAATTTGATATCGAGCAGGCCATGGCGACGGCAGAACCCGTGTTTGCTCGGATAGAAGCACAAATCGGGGAATACCTCCGGGGGGCGGATACGCTACCTAGCTCGATTGACTTAGGAGTTGATATTGCTTTATCTATCTTTGAGGTGGATGTAGCCCAAGGAATAGAACGCCTCAAAGAAGTTTTAGCCCAGCCACAAGACAAGGAAATTGCCGGAGAATTGCGGGCGCAAGTAGAGGTTTTTACTGGCATTGCAGAGATGTTGAATCTGCCAGGATTTGGTGCGATCGCGCAAACAGCCTTAGCAGCACTAGAGGCTCATCCAGAGCAGGCTTTGCAAATTACACAACTTGCCTTGGCTAATTTTGAAGCTGCAAGGCAAGAAGTGATGAGTGGTGATCGCATCAAAGGCGGTACACCTTCAGAAGCTTTAGCAGAACTAGCTCTTTCAGCCCACGCACCAACATCGTCAGCTAATACCTTCACTTCCCTAGACGATGTTTTTGGCAGTCTTGGGGCAATAGACGTTCCCACATTCCCAGAACAAGCGAAGGAAAATTTTGTCGCTCAATCTGACTCTTCTACCCTTCCTTCTCTAGATGATATTTTTGGTGCTTTTAGTTCGACTAGCGCACCTGCTGATATTAATCCTAGCGACACACCAGCTGTACTGCCGCTCAATCTAGCTAATGTCTTCTCAGATCTGGAGCAACCAATACTTAATGCTGAGGTATTAGAATCAGTTCCAACCCAGACAAATGAAACTGTAGCAGATCAGATTCAGGATGAAGCTATTAGCTCTATTCCTTCTTTAGATGATGTCTTTGGTAGCTTTAACCTCTCTAACGATCCTACTATTTCAAATCCAAGCTCAATTCCTGTTAATTCTTCTTTAGCACCGAATAATAGCCAAAACAATTCATCAGAAATATTTAAATCCATCGAGCAGGTATTTAGTAACATCCCAGCTGTAGAGGATATTGCTACTCCAACCGACTCCTCATCTGCTATAGTTCCTGCTCCAGTGCAGTTGCCTAAGATACAAGAAAAGGCTCCCATCACCCCTGCTCCTACCAAAGTTTCTATCACTAGTTCAAAACCAGAACCTAGTCCTGCTTCTAAGGCAACTGCTGCTCAACTTTCTGTGCGCGTTGATCTAGAGCGGCTAGAACGAATGAATAATTTGATCGGCGAACTAGCAATTAACCGTAATAGCCTTGCTCTGCAAAACGAGCAATTGCAAGTATTTATTCAAGAGCTAATGCGGAAATTTGGTAAATTTCAGCAAATTGGTGAGATGTTGCGCGATTTCTCCGACCAATTAGTTGTAGATCCGGGAAGCTATGGCTATCGCAAACCGCCCCAGGCCAATAGTCAAACCAACATCGTATCTAGCTCACCAACAGAACTAACACCATTGAGTCAAACTAACTTTGACTCCTTGGAGATGGATAGCTATGGAGAATTGCACTCGATAGTGCAAACAACTATAGAAGAAATGGCGCAACTCGAAGAGACGGTAGTTGACGTTGTTTTGCTTGCCGGACAGTCAAGCCAGACACTAGAAAAACAACGCCAAATGCTCGGTCACTTGCGCGATGACTTGATGTGGGCAAGGATGTTGCCCCTGAGCGAAATTCTTAACCGCTTTCCGCGAATGTTGCGTGACTTATCTATGTCGTATCAAAAGCAGGTTGAGCTTAAACTCAGCGGTACGGGAGTTTTAGTAGACAAAGCAGTTTTGGAAAAACTCAACGATCCTTTGGTGCATTTAGTTCGTAATGCTTTCGATCATGGAATTGAAACACCAGAGGATCGCCGTCAGCAAGGCAAACCAGAACAAGGCATAATTGAAATTCGTGCTTATCACCAGGGAAGTCAAACCATCATTGAGGTGCGAGATAATGGTCGAGGTGTGAACTTGGAGCGGATTCGTGCTAAAGCTATAGAAAAGGGACTGTTGAGTGCTGAACAAGCAGAAACTGCTAACCCGAACCGCCTACTCGAAGTGCTATTTGAGCCAGGATTTTCGACTGCCAGCCAAGTCAGTCAACTTTCTGGACGAGGAGTAGGACTAGATGTAGTCCGCGACCAATTGCGATCACTTAAGGGTAGCGTTACTATCACTTCTGAACCAGGTCAAGGCACTGTCTTTACTTTACGCATTCCTCTGACTTTATCGATCGCTAAATTATTAATCTGCTTTGTTGGTTCTAATGTTTTTGCCGTTCCTTCCGATAGCATTGCCGAACTTTTGATTCCTCAACCCGAACAGGTGAAGCTATCTGGTGGTAATAGGTTCTTGCACTGGCAAGGACAAATTTTGCCAGCCTATCGCTTATCTCAATTACTGAATTATGCCTGCCCTTTGCCAGAAGCTCCACCAAGCCAAGCTTTAACAGCAGTTCCTACCCCGGATGATTGGGCATCTCCAATGCTGTTGCTGGAGCAAGACGATCGAATGATTGCCTTAGAAATTGATCGCCTTGTTACCGAGCAAGAACTCGTAATTAAACCTTTTGGCGCAGCACTCACGCCTCCTAGTTATATTTACGGCTGTACCATTTGGGGCGATGGTTGTCTGATTCCAGTATTTGATGCGGCTGGGTTACTTAACGCCTTCTTTGGTGAAACGAAGAGTGAATCTGGAGCGGGTGTTATGCCTAGCTTACCAGTTGCTGATTTATCAGACGAGGGATCTGGGTCTATTCCAACTGCTATACCAGCACCGATTAGTGTACCCACCGTTCTGGTTGTAGATGATTCAATCACTGTGCGACAAACCTTGGTTCTCACCCTGCAAAAAGCAGATTACAAAGTTTTGCAAGCACGGGATGGACGGGAAGGAATTAACCAATTACAGAAAAATCCCAACATTCAATTAGTAATTTCTGATGTGGAAATGCCGAATATGAATGGCTTTGAGTTTCTCAGCCATCGTCGTACAGACCCACAAATATCAAAAATTCCTGTAGTAATGCTTACTTCCCGCAGCAGCGAAAAACATCGTCAGCTAGCAATGCATTTAGGCGCTAAACATTACTTTACCAAGCCTTACATTGAACAAGAATTTTTAGCAGCAATAAAAAATATCCTGTCACAAAATGCCTCGGCGGCACAAGTTCTATCCTTATCTCACTAATTTCTGTCATTAGTCAAGAGTCATTAGTCATTCATTATTAGTTTCGGCTAGAGTCCAAATGACAAATGACAAACAACAAATGACAAATAACAAACAACAAATGACAAAATATGAAAAGTGCCTTAATTAAATCAAAAGTAAATGGTTCTAAGCAGTTACATCAGGAAGCTGCCAATTCTCTTAAAGTAGTTATGTTTGAGATGGGTAATGTTAAGTTAGCTTTGCCCATTTATAATGTTGCTAAAGTATTGCGTAAAACTGCGGTTTATGGTAGTGGATTGCATGGGGTAGGAATTGCTCATTTGGGCGATCGTGAAGTGACTGTCGTGGATCTGCATCAACGCTTATTCCAATCTAGCAGCATCAACGATCCAGCTAAAAATAGTTATCTCATGGTTGTGAAAAACCGACAAGACGAACTTTTTGGCATTCCCGTTGCTGTCGTCCCAACTTTAATGGAAATAGCTTTATCTTACGTCCGCGTTTTGCCAGACTCCTATCGCAATGCTGATATATTTGGTTTCGCTACTCATGTAGCTGTAATTCCAGCAATGGAAACGCCGACAACAATATTTTTGCTAGATGTCGATCAATTACTTGCAAATAGCAAGTAGCGATGTTATTTGAAAATATTAAACTGTCCGATCTGCCATCAGTTTATTTATTAGATAAAGACAATTTACCTAATTGTGCCGCCATTTACTTCGTATCTGACAGTAAAGGGCAAGCTCTTTATATAGCAATACTGTTCAGTTAAGGCTAAAAAGCTGATTAGTGATGTGAAATTTAGGAACTTCTACGCGTTGTCCAATACCTCTGTGTTTTGGCTTTTTAGAACGAAACTTTGATACAGGGTTTTTCACAACTCTGGGATTAGTACGGTGAATTCGTTCGGGTAATAAAGTATCCAGAATTTCTAGGGTTAACCAATTGAAAAAAGGGGAAACTCTTCTGGCTTTAACGATTGAAATTTAGGAATAGCACGGGCGTTTGACCCGTAATGTTCCTGTAAAACTCAGACGTAATGGTGGAACTCCAGCCCCAGTTGCAGCTTGAAACATTAACCCTCTGACTGACCAATGTCCTAATAACCAACCATACACTTCTTGTACAACTTCTCGTGGTTTTTGGGAACGAACATGAGTTTTTCGTCCCAAAAGATGGATTTTCAATTCATCAATGGTATTTTCTACCTCCCATCGTTGATGATATTCCTTAGCTAACAACTCTGCCGGGAATTTTTCAACATCTAACAAGCTAGTAATCAAGCGATATGTGAGTTGTTCAGTAAGGTTTTCAGGATTCTCAATTGTGTATTCAATAA
>DATNQH010000080.1:0-20667 GCA_036704105.1 Leptolyngbyaceae cyanobacterium
GCAAGTAAATAACTTCGTGCTGAGAGTCGGCGATTGTTGACAGCAAAACCCTGGCGCGGTTGCGATTCAAATTGACCATTGCCTTGAATAAAATCTACTCCCAACGCAGCTAACACAGCAGGTGAATTTTGATCTTCTAGATTTGAGATTACGCTGCTAGCCCACTGCATGGCTCCAGTCAACTGTAGAGATTGGCAGTTTTTGGCTATATCTCCGTTATGCAAGTGAATACCAAATTGACTGGCACTTGCTAGTTGCTGAGTTAGTTGTCCTATCTGAGTTAGGGTGTGAGGTAAGAGATGAGTGGCGAGTGGCGAGTGGCGAGTAGTACAGACGCGATATATCGCGTCTGTACAGAGGTCAGCGGCGAGTGGCGAGTGGTCAGTGGTAAAAGGTTTTTTTCCCTCAGCCCCCTCAGCCCCCTCAGATCCAAAAAAGGGTTCTACAAGAGCAACAGTAGCGCGTAACTGGGCTGCGGCAACAGCAGCGTAGCGTCCGGCTAGGCTGCCGCCGATAATCACGACATCGTAGTCAACTGCCATAATGCTTTTAGTAAGCGCTCGTTTTCAGTGTTTGAGCGCACAGCCACGCGGAAGTAGCTATCGCCAAGTTCGGGAAAACTCAAGCAATCACGGATTAAAATTTGATGCTGTTGCAGTAATTTTTGCTGTAGCTCTTGAGTTGGTTGTGCTGACTCAACCAATAAAAAGTTAGCAGCGCTCTCAAAAGGATGCAATCCCGGTATTTGGGATAAACCTTGGAAAAGTTGCTCTCGTGTTGGTGGTAGCCACTCCCAAGAAGATTTTTGAAACTCTAGATCTTGAACTACAGCCGTTGCTGCTGCTGCGGCAAGGGTATTGACACACCAAGGATCGCGCCTTTGTTTCCAGCGTTGGAGTCGGTCGGGGTGAGCGATCGCATATCCTACTCGCAGTCCGGGGAGACTGTAGAATTTGGTTAGCGATCGCAAAATCACTAAATTCGGATATTTCTGCACCATTGGAATCAAACTTTGTTCCCGCTCCGGTGGCAGAAAATCCATAAACGCTTCATCTACCACAACCAAAGCAAATTGCTCTAGATAAGGCAGAATTGCTTCCCGTTGCCACAACTTGCCTGTGGGGTTGTGGGGGTTGTTTATTAGTAAACCAGACTCAAAAAAGCTGAAGGACGGAGGCTGAAGGATGAAAGATGAATTATTCTCTCTCCTGACTCCTGTCTCCTGACTCCTGTCTTCTGACTCCAAATCGAGCGGAGATTTGATGATTTTGGCATCAAATGCTTTGAGAGCGCGGTAGTAGTCGCCGAAGGCTGGGGTGACAAGAATTGCAGAGGCTAATTTAGCCAAATCCCAGCCAGCCCAAGTAAGTAACTCTGCCGAGCCATTACCCGGCAGAATCCATTCTGGCGATAATTGATGCACCTGACACAGAACGTTTGTTAATTCCCGATAGTCGGGATCTGGATAGGCGCGAAGGCTGGCCAAGTGTGCAGAAATGGCAGCGATCGCGCTTTTGGGAGGGCCCAACGGGCTGATACTAGCAGAAAAATCCAGAATAGCATCAGGCGAACAGCCTGCCGTTGCTGCTGCCCAAGCTAAATTACCCCCGTGTACAGGTCGCATCAAATATGAGTTTCCCGCAGAAAAATTACTAGTCTTGCGGTGCCACTTTTTCCTTGAACAGCTTACCTGCGGAAAAAGCTGGAACCTTCGTTGCTGGAATCTCCATTTTATCGCCTGTTTTGGGGTTACGGCCTTCACGCGCTTTGCGCTCCCGTGACTCAAAAGAGCCGAAGCCAACTAATGTCACTTTATCCCCAGAAGAAACAGCTTCAATGATTGTTTCCAAAGCCGCTGTCAAAACTGCATCAGCTTGTTTTTTAGTCACGGTAGCCTTGTCAGCTATAGCATCAACTAGTTCACCTTTATTCATTTGAATCTCCTTTGAGTAGCTCGAACAGCTTTTACATGAATCTGAAATTTCGATTTTTGAGAGATTCATTTACCACATTTCGGTTTGTTTTCCAACCAAAATGGCTGAAACTCGCATCTCCTCGATATTTCATTGCTCATTCTAAGGTGTGCTTGCCAAATATTGATCGTTAAAACCTTTAAGATATATGGATTTCAGGATTTTTTCGACAATTTTCCTGATTTTCCGCGCTAATTTTCCTCGAAATCAGTTAATTTAATTGATTTTATCCGATAAGTAAACATATTGTGCTAAAATATTAGGCTATTCTTTATTATTTGTAAATTTACTTGGTAGTTTCAGCATCCTTGCTTTGCTGCTGAATTTGTTTCCACTCTGACAAAGATCGATTCACAGCATTCTCAAAATTTGTAGAAACTAAAAGTACGTTGACTGGACTATTAGGTGGAGTAGGAAAATCAGCTTGAGCATATAAGAAACTATTATTGAAATCTGGCTTACCCAAACTCAGCCGATGAGTTGTTCCATTATTTAGCTTTATTTCCACAGTGGCTTGAGGCTGCTGCAAACCATATTCCTGAAGTTGGGCGACAGGGACATTAAGAGTGCGATCGCTCTTTCCGCTCACCAGCAGATCCAGTAAATAAGAGACAGCAGCATCACTAGCTGGTGTATCACTCGGAGCCTTCATTCGCCACTTGGATGTGTCAGACTTGTTAGCCCGCTCAAACCTCAAAGTCTGGTCTTTAGTCTTCACAGTTAAAGATTGCACTCGATCTTCCTGAAAAGAGAAAATTTGCCGCTGCTGTTCCTGGGCTGACTGTCTCTCAGTTGCACCTTTAATCTCATAGAAGTAAACAAAGCCCCCTAGTCCCAGTGCAAGGAGCAAAAAAATTAGAGTAGTCCGTTGTAGTTTCATAGGAGTCAGAAGACAGGAGAAGGATGAAGGCTGAAGGAGGGCTGAAGGTTCAAGGTTAGGTTAAAGGACAAAGAAGGATAAAGGCTGAAATTCCATACTTCACTAAAGACGTAGCACTGCTACGTCTCTACTCACACTTCACACTTCATCCTTCACACTTCATACTTTTATAGTCCCTAGCGTCGCAGCCACCAGAGAATACCTGCACCTGCAAAACCAATTAGAGGAACGATCGCAAGGGCTGTCCAACCGAGGAGATTTACCTGTAGGGGTGTCAAGTTGAGGCGGCGGTTTTTCGGTTCCTTGGGGCGAATAGATAGCAGTTGCTGATCAGAGTTGCTCAGCCAGCTAACAGAGTTGAGGAAGACATCTCCATTCAGTTGCTGCTCAAACAGACCATTCAAAGCGAATGCAGAACTTCCGATCGCTACAAGTTTGGCTTCATTTGGCGAGGGCGATGACTTCTGTGTTTTTGCATTTGAGTTGGATGCAGCCGCGACTTTGCGCGTCAGAGCAATACCCAAAGTTAAGGGGCCTTGGCGATCGCTTTCGGGATTGAACTGCACCTCTTTATTATTTAGATCGCTTTCTGCCCAACTTTCAGGACTAGTTACGAGTATAGGTGTTGCTTGCACCCCAGCCACTGGGTTAGTATCGATTGGTCGCGCCCCCCGATAGAAAGAAAAGCCGTTACCAAAATCTTTGGTAATTGGATGCTGACCGTAATTAGTCACTACGGGAACTGCTGGGCCAAGACCTAGCGCCGCGCCTTGCGGATCGACAATCAAACGTTTATCGAAGCTAATTCCCCAGTTTTGCAACAAACTGTCTAACCCAGGATCGGTATTCGGGTCAATCATCACTAGCAGATTACCACCAGAACTGAGGTAAGCGCTCAAGGCTTTTACTTCCGGTGCTAACAGCGCTCGTTTGGGGCCAGCGACTACGATCGCATTGGCATCTTTGGGAACGCTCGTTTGCTGTAGTAAATTCAGTGGTTTATTAGTAATATTCTTGTCACGTAAAGCAGCGATCGCAATAGAAAGTCCTCCTTGCTCACCTGAAATCGAGTTTTCGCCATGACCTTGGAGGAAGTAAACTGATTGCGTGCGATCGCTCGTTACTTGTTGCAATTTAGTAGTCAACTGCACTTCTGATAAGCGCTCTTGCGGATTCACAGTTTGCACCAACCGCCGCTGCTTACCAGCTTCTATATAAACATCCCCAAATTGTTTAACACCAAATTGTTGAGCTAGTCCTGGTTGCGCTTGCGGATCGACATACTCAAAGCTAAACTGCGATCCTTGACGGCGATAATTTTCTAGTAATTCTCGATCTTGAGAATTCCGATCTTTGTCAAACACCCACACCTTTACTGGTTGTGACAAATTTTTTACTAACTGCTTCGATTCAGGTGCGAGGGTAAATATCCCAGTTTCGGTATAGTCTACTCGCGTAGTGTAACGAGTAGCTAAGAAGTTAACAAACCCAAGAATTACCAAAACTGACAGCGTAGCTACAAGTGCATTAGTCCCAGCTTGGGTAGAGCGACGATTCCACCAGTTATTGGTATAGGCTTGGAACAATAGCCACAAACCGCTCAGGACAATTCCAGATATCAGTAACCCTAGTGGTAATTGTCCCCACGTACCAGATACTACCCCAGCTGACAAGCCCATCAAAATTAGAAATGGGCCGAGCCAAAACAGATATTTCCAATAATTTTGCTTTTTAGCAACAGTTTTCATGGGAATTGTAGATTTTAAACTTTAAATTTTAGAGTTTAGATTCTAGATTTAATCCAAAATCTAAAATCTAAAATCTAAAATCGTCACGATCGCTGAAAGCGCAGAGCATCGATTGATTGAGCGGTGAGAAAGATGCCTAAAACGATGTAACTAGCAAATACAACCAAGCTCGTGGAATCAAAAATGCCTTGCATCAAGTTGCTGTAGTGCTTCAGCAACGAAACATGACTCAATATTTTTCCAACAGCACCAGGGAGATTTTGAGCGATCGCATCAATTACCCAGAGAAATAAAATCAAGGCAAAGGTGAGGATGGCGGCAAGAATTGTACTATCTGTGAGGGAAGAAATAAACATTCCCAAAGATAGCACTGCCGCTGCTAATAAAATTAATCCCAGATGCCCGAGTAAGGGTACTGCTGGCGCGACTGGGGGATTAGCTGCACCGAGAGCGATCGCTTGATATGCCAGCAACGGCAGTACTAATGTGATAAAAAACGTTAGCACTCCTAATAATTTGCCTACAGCTACCGCCCAGTTTGTCACTGGCGATGTGGCTAATAACTCCAACGTTCCGCGCTTGCGTTCTTCGGCATACAAACCCATTGATAAAATCGGTAGTACAAACAAAGCTAAAGAACCCATGATGCTTAAAAATGTTTGCAAAAATTCATAAGCAACATCTACAGGTGGTGCGGGTACTCCTAGTTGCTGTGCTTGTAAATCTCGTTGCGTCACTTGCTGAATAATTCCTTGAGGTCCGATCAGAATCACTACAAAGAAAAATCCAGATAATAGCCAAAACACGCCTGCGATCGCATAAGCCAAAGGTGAGGCAAAATAGCTCTGTAATTCCCGGCGGTAAATGGCAATGATGTTACCAAATATTACACCCATCTAAGCAACTTCTCCTTCTGGTGACTGTAGTTGCTTTTCTTCCATCGTTAGTTCCAAGAACACATCTTCCAAAGATGCTTTAATTCGTCGCATCTCGTATATTTTTAGCCCCATGCCTATAAGCACCGTTACAATATCCGGGCCTGGTTCAACACCGGGATTTGATACTACTCGCAGGCAAGCACGATTTGCATCCGAGGATTGACTTCGATCTGCTCCTATGGCAGGGATTGGTTCTACCAATTTCACGCTAGGTAAAAGTTGCAATAGTTGCTCTTTAGCAGCAGTTGCATCGCCAGAAATTTCTAATTCATAGCCTGTGCCACCAGCTAGACTAGCCTCTAAATTATCTGGAGTATTAGTTGCTACCACTTGACCGCGATTAATAATTGTTACGCGGTTACAGGTCATGCTTACTTCAGGCAAGATGTGAGTAGAAAGAATAATTGTGTGACTACCTGCGAGGCTTTTAATTAAATTTCGGACTTCGATGATCTGGCGTGGATCGAGTCCTACCGTCGGTTCATCCAGAACGATCGCGGGTGGATCGTGGACGATCGCTTGAGCAATTCCCACCCGTTGGCGGAAGCCTTTTGAGAGTTTGCGAATGAGGACGCGACGTTTTTCTTGTAAGTTACAGCGTTCGATCGCTGCTTTGACTTGACGGGCGCGATCTCCTGCTGGTACTCCCTTCAACCGTGCGACAAAATAGAGGAAGCCTTCTACTGTCATTTCTGGATATAAAGGGGGTGTTTCTGGCAAATAGCCAATTCGCTGTCGCACCGCCAACGATTGTTCGTGTAAATCATACCCAGCAATTCGAGCCGTGCCGCTACTAGCTGGTAGATATCCCGCCAAAATCCTCATCGTCGTGGTTTTCCCAGCGCCGTTAGGCCCCAAAAAACCCATGATTTCCCCCGGTTCCACGCTGAAGGTGACATCTTGAATTCCCAAGTTGGAACCGTAGATTTTACTTAAATGCTCAACTTCAATCATTAGTTTTTGTTGATTGAGCTTGAGTGTGTACGAAACAATATTAGATGCACCATTTTTAAACGCCAAGTAGGGTTTCCACTGTTTTTAATTCTTTGCAGCAAATTATACAGATGATAGCGTGTGTTATTTGCTGCAACACCACGATTGAATTACTACGCTTGATTCCAAACTTAATTTGGGAATAATAGATATGTTGTTATGCCAGCTTTGTCTGCCGAGAGAAATAGCTAATGTCTAAGCGTGGAATTGTTACTCAACTTACACCAGATCAAAAAGCTCTAATTCCGCTTTATCGGCAAAAGTGGCGAAGAATTGCGCTTTCCACTGAACCAAACGATTGTAAACTAGCATCTGAAACAATAAAAACTATATATACTGAAATTAACTTACCTGAGCCAGATGTTATATTTTTTGACAATCTAAACTTTCAGGCGATCAATGCTACTAATGGCAGCTTAAATCCTGGCGAAATTCTGGCTCAAATAGATAAAAAACTTAACGAACTATGGCAGCCATTAACTCAGCAGCTAGCAATTCCAGTATTAAATCGGTTAGAAAGCGAACTAATACTTAACCCCAATGATGAATTAAAGCATCAAGACTGGTTTGGACAGGAATCGCTATGGTGCGAAATCTGGCGCGAATGGCTGCATCAAATTAGTAGTGAATTGGGAAATGAAAGATTCAACTCAGTATCGAGTACAGTTTTAAGGCAACTGGAGCAATTCAATATATTTTCATTTTGGTATGAGTTAGCTGAGTTTGGCAGTTATTATGATTTTTGTATTTCTGTCTTGAATTGCGAATATGATCGCCACAAATGGGAGTTATATCAAGCTTTAGTCAAGTATTGCGGTTGGATTTTTCCCTTCTCAGACTTCTGTTTAGTTGGCGATCGCCCCTCTAAACTCTCTGTTGACGCTTCACTTCGCTTACACGCTGAGGGAGAACCTGCTATTACGTTTAGCAATGGCTTCAGCGTATATGCTTATCACGGCGTTAGATTACCAGAGAAATATGAAAAACACCCGCATCAATGGCAAGCAAAATGGTTACTAGCCGAGAAAAGTGCCGAAATTCGCCGTGTCTTAATTCAAGGAATTGGTTATGATAAAATCTGCCAAGAATTCCCAGTAACAGAATTAGATGTGTGCCAGGAATACACTTTATTAAGAATATATTTGTTAGAAGAAATAGAACCAATTCATTTATTAAAAACAAATTGCTCTAGTACGGGAGCTATTAATTTTTTGCGAGTACCGCCTAATATCAAAACAGCAAGAGAAGCGATTTCTTGGGGAAATGGGGGTGTTGATACAGAAGAATTTGCTTTTGAAACATAAGTGTTATAAATGCGATCAAGCGCACCTCTCTACAAATTTATTAAAATCTATCACTACCAGCTTATGAAGTTCCTGCTCAACAACGCCCATAAAACTCAGTAAAGATGCAGCGATACAAAGAGATTCTATAACTCACGAAAGATTTACAATTTTTAAGCGCTTTCTAACATCGGTGAAGAAGACTATATAATTCCGAATCCTCACACATGGAAGCTTACGATGTCGTCATTATTGGCGCTGGTCACAATGGTCTAGTTTGCGCTGCATATTTGCTCAAAGCTGGTTATAGCGTCTTGCTACTGGAAGCGCGATCGCTTCCCGGAGGAGGTGCGACAACTGAAGAACTGATGCCTGAAGCAGCGCCTGGGTTCAAATTCAACCCCTGCGCGATCAACCATCTATTTATTTTCCTCGGCCCCGTAATTGAGGAATTAGAACTACACAAATACGGCTTAGAATATCTCTCATGCGATCCAGTAGTATTTTGTCCTCATCCTGATGGTAAGTATTTCTTAGCACACAAATCCGTTGAAAAGACTTGTGCAGAAATTGCTCGATATAGCCAGCACGATGCAGAAAATTACGCTAAATATGTTGACTACTGGCAGCGTTTTGTTCGTTCCGTCACTCCCTTCTTCAACGCCCCTCCTAAATCACTCGTTGACATTGGCGGAAACTACGACCTGAAAAGACTTCAAGATTTGTTCTCCCTGCTGAGTGGTGTTGACGATACTTTGGATTTACTGCGTACAATGCTCAGTAGTCCGATGGATAATATCAACGAGTATTTTGATTCCGAGTTTCTCAAAGCACCCCTGGCGCGACTATCCGCCGAATTGAGTTCGCCTCCTTCCCAAAAAGCAATGGCTTTCGGGGCGATGATGATGGTTATGCGCCACGAACCCGGTATGGCTAGACCGCGTGGCGGTACTGGCGCACTAACTGAAGCTTTAGTCAAAGCAGTACAAAGTCTAGGCGGCGTTATCCTTACAGATCAAAAAGTTGAACAAGTCTTGGTTGACGACGGTAAAGCTGTCGGTGTCCGAGTTGCTGGCGGTAAGGAATATCGTGCTAACAAAGGCGTAATTTCAAGTATTGATGTTAAACGGTTGTTCTTGCATCTAGTGGATGCGAATGATGTTGATAGTGCCGATCCGAATTTGCGCGAACGAGTAGATCGCCGCATCAGCGATAATAACGAAACTATCCTCAAGATTGATTGTGCTTTATCTGAACCACTGCGGTTTGAACACCACAAACACAAGGATGAATACCTAATTGGTTCTATCCTGATTGCAGATTCGGTCAATCACGTAGAAAAAGCTCATACTGATTGTACTATGGGCAAAATTCCAGATGAAGACCCTTCGATGTATATAGTCATGCCTACTGGACTCGATGCCTCAATGGCACCTGAAGGTAAGCATACACTTTGGATTGAGTTTTTTGCCCCCTATCAAATTGCTGGTGCAGAAGGTACGGGGTTGAAGGGTACGGGTTGGACGGATGAATTAAAAAATAAAGTTGCCGATCGCGTCATCGACAAGCTAGCACAATATTCACCCAATCTCAAACACTCGATCGTTGCCCGTCACGTCGAAAGTCCGGCAGAGTTATCTCAACGGGTAGGATTTTACAAAGGTAACTACTACCACATCGATATGACTTTGGATCAAATGCTGTGCTTCCGTCCCCTACCGGAAATAGCTAATTACAAAACCCCAATTGACCAGTTATTCCTCACTGGTGCAGGAACTCATCCGGGTGGAGCGATTTCCGGCTTGCCAGGTCGTAACTGTGCTAGGGTTTTCTTGCACGAACAGCATCCGATCGCAGAAACACTGAAGGATGCAAAAGACACGCTCAAATCAAGCGTTGAGTCTGTGTTTAAAAGTCAATGATATACCAAGACAGCAGCCCCGATGCAACTCGTTCCTAGGCTCAGCCTAGGAACGAGCAATTACACGGCTCGTCCGTGTAATGAGTAATAATTCAATCGCTATATCATGCTTTTGAGGTAGGTAATAGCTGATCGAAGATGCTAACCTCCGAATCAGTTTTTTGATTTCAGCCTTCATCCTTCTACCTTCAGCCTTTCTAAAGTCATCCTTGTAACCGAGGGACAGGTGAAGTTAAATCTGCTGAAATAGATATGGTGTAACAGATCTGAATCAATGACAGACCAGGTATTAATTCTTGGCGGTCGAGGGCGGATTGGTAGAAGTGTTGCTCACGATATCGCTACCCACACGCAAGCCCAAATTACGATTACTAGCCGCAAAGTAGAGGCTGGGAAGGCGGTAAGCGAACAACTAGGACAGCAAGTGCAGTTTCTAGAATTGGATTTGGCGGATAAAGAAGGATTGAAATGCGCGATCGCATCCTCCAATCTAGTCATCCACTGTGCGGGGCCTTTTCACTACCGCGACGCTAGCGTACTTGAAACTTGCATCGAACTGGGCGCGAATTATCTAGATGTCAGCGATCACAGATCCTTTACCCGCAAAGCTTTAGACTACCAGTCAGCAGCAGAGGTGGCGGGAGTGACAGCAGTTGTGAATACTGGTGTTTTTCCCGGTATTTCTAATAGCATGGTACGTCAAGGCGTGGAGCAATTGGATGTGCCGGAAAGCATCCATTTGAGTTATCTCGTCTCAGGTTCCGGTGGTGCTGGGGTGACGGTGATGCGGACGACGTTTTTAGGACTACAAAAACCGTTTATCGCCTGGATTGATGGGAAGTGGCAAGAAGTGAAGCCATATAGCGATCGCGAAACCGTACAATTTCCTCAACCTTACGGTAAATCTCACGTTTACTGGTTTGATATGCCAGAAGCCTTCACCCTACCCGAAGCTTTCCCCGTCAAAACCGTAATTACTAAGTTCGGCTCAATTCCCGATTTTTATAATCATCTCACTTGGATTGCTGCCCATTGGTTTCCCAAACCTTTGATGCAGCAAAAAAGTGCGATCGAGTTTTTAGCCCACGTCAGCCACTTCATGACTGATGTTACTAATCCTTTTAGTGGTATTGGTGTGGCGGTACGTTCGCAAGTGACTGGATTTAAAAATGGTCAGCCAGCGACTTTCTGTTCGACTTTAATACATAATAATACAGCGATCGCCTCTGGTTGTGGCACTGGTAGCATTGCCCAACTGATCCTAGAAGGCAAACTTAAAAAACCTGGTGTTTGGGCTGTCGAACAAGCACTACCTACAGATTTATTTGAACAAGTCATGCAAAGCCGGGGTATCCAGATTCACGGGGCATGGCTGTAACTATAAATTATGAATTGTGAATTATGAATGCTGAATTTACCCTTTAGCATTCATAATTCATCATTTGCTTCACCTTTTACTTAATTCAATTTCCTTAATGTGTCCTTTGATAGAAGCACAAATGTAGTTAGAAACTTAGTATGCCTTTGAGCCTGAAAATAGACTTATGGCTCCAATTCAATTGTGTACTAAACGATGGAGTAAATCTCATGCAAATTAGTTTCTTAACATTAACTACAGCATTTTTGCGCCGAATTATACTATTATCTTTAGTCGCTTTTCTCTGCCTATCAGGTATATCAATTTTCACTTCTTTACCTGTTAATGCTGGCACAGAAGCAGAACTAAAGCTAATACCTCAAGATTATCAGCCTAGCGCCGAAGAAAAGCTTGATCGCGCTTATGACTTGAGTGGAGCAACAGGAAGGTTAGAAGAGTCAAAACAAGAATTGACAAACTCGAATGAAAATTTTGATCCTACAAAGAGAGCTAATGTAAAAACTATCAAAGCTCAAGCAAAAGGTTCTGAAGAGAATTTAATAGAAAAAGCAAAAAGCTTAGTTGAAAAGGTGACACAATAAAAAAATGATGAATTATGAATGCTGAAAATTAATCATTCATAATTCATCATTTAGAATTATGATTGTTCTGGCAGAGTTGCAGTAGGAGACTTTTTGCCTCTTCTTTTTATATGGCGTTCGTACCACTTCATTAATGGAGTAGCACTAACTCCATGTAAAAACACAGAAATCACAATAGTTGTGTAAGTAATCCATGCAATCTGCTCGGCTTGTTGGTCTTTTAAACCTTCGCCCAAAGCATAGCAAAGATAGTATATAGAACCGACGCCGCGAATACCAAACCAACCAAACAGTAAACGTGTTTTTGGATGCAAAAGCTGGCGATGATTTTCAACTGGAGTATTTGCTCCAATTGTACTAATCCAAGCTCCCAAAGGTCGGATGACAAAAATCAACAATCCTGCTATAATCAGCGAGTTAGCAGCATAGGCTACGATTGGTAGGAATCTCAAGATTGAACCGAGTAGTAGAATTGTTGCGACTTCCATCAGCTTTTCAATCCGCTCGGTAAATTCCAACTGAGATAGTCTTTTTTCTGGATCGTGGTAAGCTCTTGCAATTACTATTCCCGCTACAAAGACGGCAATAAATCCATAACCGTTGACCAATTCTGTAAGGGAATAAGTCACTAAAATTGTAGCAAGAGCAACGAAATCCTCCATTAAATTATCGGCCCGGCGGCGTTTTTGCAATTGGCGATCAAACCAAACAACTGCCCTAGCTACAACAATTCCCATAACAATGCCAGCTGCAATTTCCCAAATTAACTGCACAGCTGCCCATTTACCAAACCAGTTGTCCAAGTTAGGATCTTTTAACCAATAAAGCCCAAAATAGACAAACGGAAACGCTAAGGCATCGTTTAAACCACCTTCAGAAGTCAAACCAAAGCGTAACTCATCCTGATCGTCTATATCTGCTAATTGCACTTCAGAGGCTAAAACTGGGTCGGTAGGTGCGAGAATTGCTCCCAACAACACAGAAGCACCCCAACCCATACCTAATAGCCAATGTCCCGCAGCAGCGATCGCTATAATTGAAATTGGCATCAAAAATCCAATCAGCCGCGCGGTAATTTGCCATGCCCATAATTTTAAGGGACGGTTCATTTTCAGACCGCAGCTAAAAACAGATACAATTACCACAAATTCCGTTAGCCGTTCTAAAAATTCGGCATCCGGTTTCAGTTGAACTAGCTTGAAACCATAAGGGCCAAGGCCGATCCCAACAACTAGATATATCAAGGCAAAAGAAAGCGGTAAGCGGGAAATCCAGCCAGATCCTAATGTCACCATCAGTAGGAGTAGACCGATTACCAGCAAATTGAGAATATAAATATCTACTTGCATTGCGATCGCATAATTAATGAAAGTAATAGCGCCTCCGCAAGGTTAACTGTGATCGCTGTTGCGGCTGAATTACCTTTCGGTAGATTTATTAAATTTGCTGTAAATTAAGCCGTATATTTGTTAGCTTAATTGCGTAATTTGGTGGTAATGGTTTGTAGTAAATACACATAAAAAATTTACTTAAATTCCCGCTTATGAAATCACCTAATGGCCCAAAAACTCCAGCGCTTGTGCAACTGATGCAATGGATAGCCGATCCATTTGCTTTTATGAATAACTGTGTAGAACGGTATGGCGACTGTTTCACAGCGCGGGTGGCTAGCAATTTTCGTCCCATAGTCTTCGTGAGCAACCCCCAGGCAATTCAGCAGATTTTGACAGGCGACACTAAGCAGTTTGAAGCCCCTGGAGATGTGAACGCGATTTTCCAACCTTTGCTGGGAGAGCATGGAATGATTACGATCGGTGGCGATCGCCATCGCCGTCAACGTCAGCTAATCATGCCTCCGTTTCATGGCGAACGGATGAAAGCCTATGGTGAGATAATTAGCGATATTACCGAGCAAGTGATGAGTGAGTGGAAGATGGGCGAACCCATTGCCATTCGCCACTCGATGCAAGCGATCTCTCTGCGGGTAATTTTACGTGCCGTATTTGGTCTAAATGAAGGCGATCGCTACCAACAAATGGAGGAACTCCTCACTTCCTTACTTGATGTGACGGGTTCGCCTTTGAGTGCAAGTCTGCTGTTTTTTCCGATTCTGCAACAGGATTTAGGCGCGTGGAGTCCTTGGGGACGCTTTTTACGCCAAAAACAGCAAATTGACTCTCTCATCTACACAGAGATTCAAGAACGCCGAGAGCAGGGCGACACCAATCGCACAGATATCTTATCTTTGCTCATGACTGCTAGGGATGAAGCAGGAGCAGCGCTGACTGATGTAGAGTTACATGATGAGTTGATGACACTGTTGGTGGCAGGTCATGAAACTACGGCGACTGCTATAACATGGGCTTTGTATTGGATTCACAAGCAGCCTGAAGTGCGCGCTCAACTGCTCAAAGAACTCGATAGCTTGGGTGAACAGCCAGACAATAGCGCCATTTTCCGACTACCCTATCTCAACGCAGTTTGTTCGGAGACATTGCGGATTTATCCAGTTGGGATGCTTACCTTTCCTCGCGTAGTGCGATCGCCTGTGCAAATGGTGGGCTACGACTTAGAGCCTGGTACAGTGCTAGTGGGTTCTATTTATCTCACTCATCAGCGCGAAGATGTCTACCCACAACCAAAGCAGTTTAAGCCAGAGCGCTTTTTAGAACGGCAATTTTCCCCTTATGAATATATACCCTTTGGCGGCGGTAGTCGGCGTTGTATTGGTATGGCATTTGCCTTGTTTGAAATGAAAGTGGTACTTGCAAAAATTCTTTCCAACTTTGAACTAGCACTAGCAGATAACCGTCCAGTCAAAGCTGTTCGTCGCGGCTTAGTTTCAGCACCCACTAACGTCCGCTTGGTTGTTAGCGGTAAGCGGCAAAAGACAGCGAAGAGTTTAGCAACTCAAGCTTTGTAGAAACGTGATTTAACTCCTTACCAGGCAGTCTTTCTCGTTACTATTCTCCTGCATTCAACCAGACTTACACTATCAACGGGTTAGCGTATCTGCAAAAGCAGCCTATTGTTAGAGGTAGGGATTTACGATTGCAACTAAGACTAAATCTTTCAATCGCACGTTGATAATTAGATTTTTCTCCCCATCTCAACCCCCCTTACATCCCCTCAAGTAGGGAAGAACGAGGGGGTTGATGATCATGCCAATTAACTCTCTCACGTCCGCTAGAAACTGAATTTCCATAAAAGCTTACTTTGACTAAATTTTCTACTTCTGAGCGCAACTGGTTGCGATTTAACAACTTAGCGCTTGATATTAAGCGAGTTCTGCGGTATTTAGTGAAATATCCGGCAAAAGCGGGTAATTTAGTCTTTGCTGTTTGAACCAGTAGATGTAGGAGTCAGAGCGTGAGTGTAATGTATGGTACTAAGGCTGCTGAAGTTCTCACAGGAACTAGCCAAGACGATATCATCAATGGCTTTGAGAATGACGATACCCTCTATGGTAATGACGGTAATGATATTTTAATTGGCGGCACGGGCAAAGACACTTTCGATGGTGGTGCGGGGATAGATACAGCCGACTATAGCAAGTCAAATAGTGGTATAATTGCTGACCTTAACACTGGAGTAGTCACGCGCATAGCAAAGATTATGCCTGTTGGCGACTCAATTACCTACGGCGTAGTCAATGAGAACATCATAAACACAGGCGGCTACCGAACTAAGCTATGGGAGTTATCCAAGGATAAAGGCATATCCATAGATTTTGTCGGTTCCCAATCTAGCGGCCTAGACAACCTTGACGATAAAGATAATGAAGCTCATCCCGGCAAGACAGTCGATTGGATTGGCGGTGAAGTTCAGGGGTGGTTGGCAACTTATGCGCCCGATGCTGTTCTGTTGACGATTGGCACAAATGACTTAATCTTTGACTCAGCAAGTGAAACCTCTGAAGAACTGAGCGATTTGATTGATAAAGTTTCGCAAGTATTGCCAGATACGGAACTGCTTATAGCCTCAATCCCGCCGTTTAATCCGGCTGGAGAGTCTGAGGAGAGGGTAGAAAGAGTTACAGAGTACAATAACAGTATTCCTGGCATTCTAAATGAAAAGGTGAATGAAGGCAAGAAAGTCAAGTTTGTCGATATGCGGAGTCTGACTGTAGAGGATATGTCTGGGCCTCCAGAAGATAGTGGAATTCATCCTAACTCAGCAGGCTACAGCAAGATTGGCGATCTTTGGTATAAAGCTTTATCAGAAATTGGTATCAGCCAAGGTACTTTTAGCACAGACAAAGACACTCTTAGCAATATTGAGAATATTGTTGGTACAACTCATAACGACACTGTGGTAGGCAATGCTGGTGCTAACGTTATTACAGGCGGTACTGGTTGGGATATTCTGACTGGGAATGGAGGTTCAGATACTTTTGTGTATCTTTCCTCTAGAGAAGGCGGTGATACGATTACTGATTTTAATCCCAGTCAAGGCAGCTTTAATATTTCTGCTGCTGGCTTTGGTGGTGGCTTAGTGGCAGATGTTCCTCTCAGTCTGACTGCTTCTGAAACTGGTGTATTTGTTAGTGGGGCAAATCCTGCTCCTTTAGGTACAAGCGCCAACTTCTTGTACAATACTGATACAGGCTTACTTAGCTTTGACTCGGATGGGACTGGTTCAATGCAAGCAGAAAAGCTTGCAACGCTAAAGGAATTGCCGTCTCTGCATCTGGAGCAATTAAAGATTATTGCTTGAGTTAGGTTGTTTTTCCAGTTTCTCCAATTAGTGTAAGTGAGCGATCGCCGCAATTACTTCTGTTGCGATTGGCTAGAAACTGAATGTATATAGAACTATTCCTGTAACACGAAATTTCGTGTCTTTACACTATTGGTTTGGTTCCTTTGACAAAAATAGTCTCCATATCCAACCAAATCCCTTTATCTGTCATCAGTGTTTCGATTTCTGCCAAGTGTTCTGCTTTGAACTGCGCTAATTTCTCTTGAGGAATTTGAGACAGCCGAATCCGAAAACCAGTATTGCAGACTAGTTGCCACCACTCATCTACACTGCTTAAATAGTAGCCTAGTTGTTCTATCTGTATTTCAATATCCTGAAATTCTGCTGCTTGTATCAGATTGAGGCACTTTTCGGGTGTACTAAGTCGTCTAGCTGCTGATGGCATCAGCACATCGTATTTTTCAATTAATGCATTAAACTTGTCAGACATTGGCTTAAAAGCAGTTTGATTAAAGCTTGAAAATGCAACTAATCCACCCGGTTTAGTGACACGCTGCCATTCCCGCAATCCTTTCAACATATCGGGTAGAAAGAAAATACCAGATGCACAAACTACAGCATCAAAACTATTGTCACTGAAGCTGAGTTGTTCTGCGTCTTCCTGTCGTAGTTCAATGTTTGTTATCCCTGCTGCTGCAATCTTTGATTGTGCTTGCGTCAGCATTTCTTCGGCAATATCTATGCCAATTACCTTACCGTTAGCACCAACCATCGAAGCAGCAGTAATTGCTGCTGTTCCAGTTCCTGTTGCAATATCCAGCACTTTCTGCCCACTCTGCAATTCTGCCAATTTGACTAACCGCTTAGCACTAATGGGGAGGAAGCGCAAAGCTGATTTATCGTAACCCACTGCTGCTAAATTGAAGCTAGATGCCACTTGTTGTTTGCGTTCCTGCGGCTGGGCTGAATTAGTCATAAAATCCCTGAAATTAATTAAGATATACGGCGTTGCACGGTTGCCTTTTTTCCCAATGCCACGCTAGCAATAACTATACAGGCGGCTGCTAAAGTAAATGGGGTAATTTTCTCACCCAGTAGAAGCGCCGAGGCGAAAATGGTTAAAAATGGTTGTAAAAGTTGAATTTGCCCCACTCGCGCCACACCTCCTATTGCTAATCCGCGGTACCAAGCGAAAAAAGCTAGAAACTGACTGACAACGCTAACGTAGCCGAAGCCTAACCATGCAGTAGGGGAAGCGATTAATCCATGCTGCCATACCGCGATCGCAGTGGGCAATGCCAAAAATGGAGCCGCTAATAGCAGAGCGTAGCTTATAGTCTGCCATCCTCCCAAAAATTGAGCCAAACGCCCGCCCTCTGCATAGCCAAAAGCAGCCGCAATTCCTGCAAGCAAAAGGACAAAATCTGCACCCTGGATATGTCCAGCACCAGAAATGATAGCAAACAAGATTATCGTTGCACTACCGACAAAGCTGGCAAACCAGAACCTGAGAGAGGGACGTTCTCCAACTCGAATTGTGGCGGCGATGGCGGTTGCCAAAGGTAATATTCCATTGACAACTGCTGCATGGGATGCTGGTAATTGCCGCATCGCCCAAGCTGAGAGAAGGGGGAATCCTAGAATTACTCCAGCAGCAACGATGGCGAGACTCTTCCAGTGTTTGCGATCAGGTACTGGCTGACGAGTTATCCATAAGGCGATCGCAGCCAAGAGTGCAGCCACAACTGCACGTCCTAACCCTACAATATTAGGATCTAAGTCAGCGACTGCGGCGCGAGTTGCTGGCAAAGTTAGACTGAAACCGAGTACCCCCAAAAAGCCATATACCAGCCCTAGTGTTTCTGACTCAATTGGTTGAATTCCTTGATTTTTTCTCACACCTATGAATTCCTACTCGTAACATGAGGAATTTTGGATAAGTAGAGTTGAGACAATCGCGTCTCTACTGCAAAAGAACAGAACATGAATACTCTTTAGTTTCATCCAAAAACTATTAACAAAATAAGGTAGAATTTTAATCAATACCTATTATAATAACACTTAATTGGTAATAAACTTATGTAGCAAGAAGTATGAACGATGATATATTTATAAAGTAAATTTTAAAGCGAATGCTATTATTGCGATCACGTATTCTGTTCTAATACATTTTGTAAATACTGATTGACGAATTCCTGACTAATGCGTTCCTGTTCTAAGCCTTTTTTCTGCTTAGATATATAGGAAAAGAAAGAATGCTCTTCTTGCGTCAAGTAAGGTAATGTTTCAGCGTTTAATGCAGCAGCACTTACTATAAATTGTTCAAAAGTTTTGAATGTTTTTTCATCCATCATGACAGAAATTGTCTGGGGAAAATAAGATCTGAACTGAGAAAGAATTTTGAAACCATGAGCATCTAAATCTCCCCAATAGAAAATCGAGCAGTGAGTGAGCCAACTTACAGGCTTAAGAACTGATATACCATATCCACCAACAAATAGAGCAAAGCTATTTGTTAAAGCAGGAAGCGTCAGAAAGTTCATAAAATTTTCTGTAATAAAGAAGCAATGTTCTTTTAAATTAAGTTGCCTAAATTCAGAAATAGGAGTACTGAAGTCGGAAACGGGAAAACAATATTTAGCTTGTATGGATTTATCTAAAACTCTTACTCGCACTAGAGCTTCGCTGTATCGTAGAGAAAAACGTTTCTCAAATATACGCTCTGTTTCAGATTCTACTGGCTGAAGAATCTCAACGGGCAAAATAGCTTCTAAAAGATTGCGAAGAATTCCTTTATGTTCCTCAATAAACTTAGTATGAACCTTTATCGGCAATTCACGGATGTAAAGATTAGGTTTTGGATTAGCTTGAAAATACCGACAAACTTTTATTAAATCTACCCATTTATTAGCATATTCAATTACCTTTAAAGGGTTTTTAACCAGCCAACTCTCAAGCTGGGGAACTTCTATCCTAAGTAACTCTACATTTGCCTTAAATTCGGCAAACTCTTTTTCCCGATTAAGAAGTTTCAAATAATCTGCTTCTGTTTCAATGAAAATTCGAGTCGGTAGTGACTGATTTCCGTATTTTCGAGTTCTACGAGTTGTTAGCTCAACGCTATATCCATAACCCAATCTTTGTTTTGATTTTTCGAGCAATTGAGTTACTGCATCTCGCAAAATAATATAATCACCGGGAAGTTTGCCTACTGAAAATTCTTTGGGAAAGAAAGGTTCACCTTTGATTGTGGCACTAAGGAAGATGGGGTAAAGGCGCTCTGCCTTTTGCTGAATTTCATCAGGGTTAATCATGACCCTTACTCAAAGCAAGCTTTCGCTCTTGTCGAAATTTTTCAATAGAGATTGGGGCAATTCTAGAAGATTTTTTATCTGAGGTAATAGACACCATATGTAGGCTATAAATATAGTTTTCAATTACGTTAATCTTGTCTTTTGGTGTAATAACTAAAAGTTGCAAATTTAGATTTTTGAATAACTCCATTGCGTATTGAGCATTTCCATCATCTAGCTTACTAAATGCCTCATCAATGACTACAAACCGGAAAGATTTGTAGCTAGAATATTCTCGACCGAGACTAAACTGATAGGCGATCGCTGATGCTAGGATTGTATATGCCAACTTTGCCTTTTGTCCTCCAGACATTCCAGAAGAATCAGTATAATGTCCCTTCTCACTGTTGCCTGAACAATAACGTTCGCTCACTGAAAAATCTAACCAGTTGCGAACATCTGTAACTTTGTTTGTCCACCGTTCTTCCGCTTGAAATCGTTGAATCAAACGAGCTTGAATATTCTGATATCGTTCTTCGTTATCTTCAGCGCTTTGCCCTGCCACATCACCGAGACAACAGATCAAATCACTCTTAAAATCACGAATTTCACGATCGCGAGTTGCATCACAACGCAATTCAATATAAGTTGAGTCTGTGTAAGGAATTTCTCTCAAAGACTCATTCAAGCCATCAATACTTAGTTGAATTTCTTCTTCTTGGGCTTCTAAAGAAGACTTAAATGATAAAATTGCTTGCATAATTTTATCATCCATCAGCTTCTTAAATCTTTGCTCGTGGCGAGGCAAATCGTCTTGTTCAATCTTGCCTTTTAGCTTAACTCAGATCTTGCACCATTCTCGATAAGCGTTATGCGATAAGGATTGGAGAACAATTTCAAAACCCAGATCGGCAGCGATATCGGCATAAGTTCGGATCTGCCTGAGCAATTGGAGCCAAAGGACAGAAGGGAACAAAACAG
>DATNQH010000081.1:0-2043 GCA_036704105.1 Leptolyngbyaceae cyanobacterium
GGGTGTGGGTTAGCAGCGGTATTCGACCGATTTCATTGAGGTATAACTGACCTAAATCCATACTGCCACTAGCTTTTAGTTTTGCCATCATACATTAACAGAAAGCTAGTTTTTTGGTATATAAAGTAACATTTTATTACTCTGAGTCTCCAATAATACCCCGGTTTCTATCCTTGCCTGTTTAACCTGGGCGTGGCAGCATAATGCTGCGCCAAGATGAAGCTCGCTTTTAACTGTAGAACTCACTGTCAACAAGCGCATTAACTGATAGGTAAACGGAGTACTCTATCAAACCTATCCTGCTTCCTTCGCCGCTCTTTCTGTTAAATTTCATCCAAAATGCTCTGCCATTGTATTTTATTTTTATAAGTTTGGCTCAAAAATCCTTGGGGAGAAAAGTTAAACTCGCGCCTTTGTTCGCTACTGCGCTGGCTAAATTCACGGGGCTGCTGCCCATCTATTGTTTGCGGCTTTTCAATTTTTCGTTCAACCATGTTGTTTTGTTCTGTTGCCAGCGCGATTACTTCGGAATCCGTTGCCAAAATGCTGATAAGTAGCTCTATTGAAAGGCTAGAACCGATTAAGCAGAGTTTGGGTCGTAGATCGGGAGTTGCAAATCGTCATGCGTGATCGCAAACAATACAGAGCGCGATCCTACATGGTGAGGCAATACTTTTCGGTGAAGAATTTCGGCATGATTAGCGCTCACGAAGTTTCAAGGTAATGAGCTACATTTCTCCTTGCAGATCTGTGAGCAAAACAGCTTAACCGAGAGGTATTGCATGGTGAGGTGTGGTTTTTTTCTCCTGCCAAACCAACCAGTCAAGCTGGAAGTGGTATGGTAATGAATGAGGAAATGGTGGTGGTCAAAGCTCGTTGGTAGGCTTTTGTGTTGAACTAACAGGAAAAAGGCAATTCGCTGCAATGGCTTGAAGAGTAGAAGATCACTATTTATACCTGCTCGCCCATGCCAACTACTTCTAATGAATAATTGATCGCAGCCAGGGTGCGGTCAGGCAGAGCGTTGGTAACGAAAAATAGATCTGAATAAGCAATTCGCTACAACGCTTGCATTGCAACGAATTTCCTTGTTCTGCCTGGTTAAACTTCACTGTCTACCAACTGGTTTTGACCACACCCCCAAAGCAAAAAATCAAAAACCAGATTAAACCCATAAAAGTTTATGGATTTAATCTTAGGGTAGGTATTCATGATTTTTTGACTCACGCGCGCACATTTATCCATATCGCTATAATCAAGACGACAGAATGAGCTATTGTTTGCATCCATGTCCAAATCGCTTTCTTCACCCCCGCTCAAGATCCCTTTTGCGGAGCGGCGCGAACGCGAGTTTCTTTATCTCAAAGAAGTAGACATCTTAATCGCCGCCACCCAAAATACAAGGGCAGGTACTCGCAACGCGGCCCTTGCAATGTTATTATTCTGCCAAACCTTGCAGCCCGTTGAAATCGGCTGGCTGCGCTGGTGTGATGTTGACTTGAATAAGAACACCCTACAGGTGATCCGTAATCGCACCCTTTCAAGCCAATCCCAACCACTATCGGTAAACCGTCAACACCTGTCAATAGCTGAAGTTGATATTCTCAAAGATCTTCAGTATTTAAGTACTACTGATTGGCTATTGCAAAGCGAGAGACGGCAGCGCCTGTCGGAGCGAAGCCTTCACCATATTATTGCCCAAGCTGGCATTGAAGCTGGGCTGCCATTTCCGGTTCATCCATATATGCTGCGGCGAACCGGATTATACTATCGGGCGGCACTGCTACTGGAACCGCTGGGACTATCCTTACGTCAATGTTGCCTGCTGTGGAACTTGTACCTTACTTCCAGTTCCTTATCTCCCCAAGAAGAAATTGAGTATCATGCAATTGAACGCAAGCAAGAAGAGGCGTTTTTGTTTGCCCTAGAAAAAATCAAAGCCTTTACCGGAATTACTGCCTACGATAACCTGATTGATTATCTCCTGGGTGCTTTTCTATTATTTCCCCGGCTGCAAGGAATCCCCCCAAATTATTGGTTAGC
>DATNQH010000082.1:0-3598 GCA_036704105.1 Leptolyngbyaceae cyanobacterium
GGCTTCCGTTTCATCAACCACCTCTGGGTGACTGAGGTAGAAAGCAATGGCACGTGCTGCGAGTTCTGACATTGGCTCAGAGTCGATTGCGGCTCTGATTTTAAGATGCCGATGCAGTTCCGGCGATAAATACAACGTAACCTTTTGCTTAGCTTGCATATTTTTTTTTCAGTCGTCTTACCCGGGTATGCATATCAAGTTATCTGCTTTCCCTTTTGGTGTCAAGACGCTGAAACGCTTTAATGGTAATATCGTTACATTATTTTACATAAGCAGGTGAAGAGTAAGCGGTGAGGGGCAAGAGCTAAGATGCGAGAGGCAAGAGGCTTTTTTCGCCTGCACCTCGGCTTCGTTGCACCTCGGCTTCTTTGCACTTCCTCTCCCCATCTAGGGAGAAAAAGGTGTCACAAAGTGCGGTAGATTTAGCGAATATCAGCGAGTAAGCACTGGTCAAGATGAAAGTTTTGGTTATTGGTGGCGATGGCTATTGCGGTTGGGCAACCGCACTTTACTTATCAAATCAAGGCTATGAAGTCGGTATTTTAGACAGCTTAGTGCGGCGGCATTGGGATCTACAACTAGGTGTGGAAACCCTAACGCCGATCGCGTCAATTCAGCACAGGTTACAACGGTGGCAAGATTTGACTGGGAAGTCCATCGGCCTGTTTGTAGGCGATATCACTGATTATGATTTCCTGAGTAAAGCACTGCACCAATTTCAACCAGAGGCGATCGTGCATTTTGGCGAACAGCGAAGTGCGCCTTTTTCCATGATTGATCGCGAACACGCAGTTCTGACACAGGTAAATAACGTAGTTGGAACGCTGAATTTGCTGTATGCAATACGCGAAGATTTCCCCGACTGTCACTTAGTTAAGTTAGGAACAATGGGTGAGTATGGCACACCCAACATCGATATCGAAGAAGGCTACATCACCATCGAACATAACGGGCGTAAGGATACCCTGCCGTATCCGAAGCAGCCGGGTAGTATGTACCATCTGAGCAAAGTCCACGATAGCCACAATATCCAGTTTGCCTGCAAAATTTGGGGTTTAAGAGCTACCGACTTGAACCAAGGTGTGGTATATGGAGTGCTGACCGAAGAAACTGGGATGGACGAGTTGTTAATTAACCGTCTAGACTACGATGGCGTATTTGGTACGGCGCTAAATCGTTTTTGTATTCAAGCAGCAATTGGTCATCCTTTGACGGTATATGGCAAAGGTGGTCAAACACGGGGATTTTTGGATATTCGGGATACAGTCCGCTGTGTGGAACTGGCGATCGCTAACCCAGCACAACCAGGCGAGTTCCGAGTCTTCAACCAGTTCACAGAACTATTCAGCGTTGGCGACTTGGCGGCGATGGTGCAGAACGCTAGTAAATCCATGGGCTTGAAAGTAGAAGTCAATAACTTGGATAATCCCAGAGTCGAGAAGGAAGAACATTACTTCAATGCCAAAAACACAAATCTGCTGAGTCTTGGTTTACAACCTCACTACCTCTCAGAAGCACTGCTGGATTCTCTGCTCAACTTTGCGATTAAATACCAGAACCGCGTTGATCGAGAACATATTTTGCCTAAAGTTACTTGGCGGCGCTAAGCCTATACAGATTGCTTGGTTAAACCTACTCAAAATGGTAAAAATCAATGCGATCGCTCATACTTATCTTGGCGGTTGTACTACCTGGTATAGCCGCCACTAGTCTCAGTGCCTATTACCTAATTCCTGAATGGGCAGTATTAGAGGCTAGTTACAAAAATTATCAGCAGCTGGCTAAATCTCCTGACTCAACTATGCGCGAGTTATCTATTGCTGAGGCAGCAGAAAACAGGCATAGAATTAACTGTTTTGCCGAAGGAGTAGGAGTTTTATTAGGTAGTGTAATTGCAGCGATTGGGATTCACGGATGCACCCAACCTCGTTGCAAATCTTGATTACTCGGATGCAGCTAGTAACAGAACCGTATTTAGAACTAGTCAGCCGCTTGCCTAAATCCTGTTGTCATATTGTGGCACAGTTTGATAAGCAATCTATTGGATTGCCAAGAGCGAGGATATTTCCGAATTTGTGCGACAGCAACGCCAAAATATTAAGTCTGACTGTGTTGAATTACTCACACCGCCTAGAAACAGGCTACCCTGTTGTTGATGTCAACACTACTTCTTAGTTGGGATTATCTGAGAAAAATGCTTGATTTTGATCGCACTTTATTGCTAAAAAAAATCTGGTTCCTCTAGCCCCTAGTCCCTAATTCTGTATGCGAATTGCCTTATTTACTGAAACCTTTTTGCCCAAGGTTGATGGCATTGTAACGCGCTTGAGCCACACCGTCGATCACTTACAGCGCAACGGCGATCGCGTGTTAGTTTTTGCACCTGAAGGTGGTATTACAGAGTATAAAGGAGCAAAAGTTTACGGGGTTTCTGGTTTTCCACTGCCATTATATCCAGAGTTGAAAATGGCACTGCCAAGACCTGCTATCGGTCACGTTCTAGAACAGTTTCAACCGGATGTTATTCATGTGGTAAACCCGGCTGTGTTGGGCTTAGCTGGGTTATTTTATGGCAAGGTGCTAAAAATTCCCTTGGTAGCTTCCTATCATACTCATTTGCCTCAATATCTCCAGCACTATGGTTTGGGAATGCTGGAAGGGTTGCTGTGGGAATTGCTCAAGGTAAGTCATAACCAAGCGCATTTGAATCTATGTACTTCGACAGCCATGATGCAGGAATTAACTGCACACGGAATTGAACGGGTAGATTTGTGGCAAAGGGGAGTAGATACAGAATTATTTCATCCAGATTTAGCTTGTGAAGAAATGCGATCGCGTCTTTCACAAGGTCATCCGCAAAATCCCTTGCTACTTTATGTCGGTCGTCTTTCGGCTGAAAAAGAAATTGAGCGGATCAAACCAGTCTTAGAAGCAATACCCAATTCCCGTCTGGCTTTAGTTGGAGACGGCCCCCATCGTTTGGCACTAGAAAAGCACTTTGCTGGGACTAATACTCATTTTATTGGCTATCTCACAGGACGAGATTTAGGTGCTGCTTTTGCTTGTGCTGATGCGTTTATCTTTCCTTCTCGGACTGAGACCCTGGGATTAGTGCTATTAGAGGCGATGGCGGCTGGATGTCCCGTCGTGGCGGCGAATTCTGGCGGAATTGTCGATATTGTAACTTCGGGTGTGAATGGTTATTTATTTAACCCAGAAGATGAACAAGGCGCAATCGCTGCTACTCAACGGCTGCTAGAGCAAAAACAAGAACGGGAAATCATTCGCAAAAATGCCCGTTTGGAAGCCCAAAAGTGGGGTTGGGCTGCTGCTACTCGCCAACTGCAAAGCTACTATAAGGTAATTCGTAAGTAGGGTACAAGGCTTGTGCGCCCCTACTTACTACTTAGTTTGACTACTGGAACGAGTGGAACCAGAAGAAAAATTCTTGTATTTTACTAGGGCGTGTCATCAATTAGATAAGCTAGAGAAGCAGTGGCTTGAAATGAACGCACTTGAATTCACATGACGACTCGACGATATGCTTTGCGCGATGACCAGTGGGTGCGGATCAAAGACTTACTGCCCGGACGAAATG
>DATNQH010000083.1:0-8508 GCA_036704105.1 Leptolyngbyaceae cyanobacterium
GTTTGTCCACCCTTTGAGAAAGAATACATTCGCAAAGATGGCAGTCGAATTCACGTTTTGTTAGGGACTATGCTTTTAGATGGCTCCCAAACTGATTGTGTCTGCTTTGTGCTTGATATTACAGAGCGCAAATCAGCTGAAGCAGAAATTCGCAAGGCTTTAGAACAAGAAAAAGAACTTAACGAACTTAAATCAAGCTTTGTTTCGATGGTGTCCCACGAATTTCGTAACCCACTCAACGCCATCTCAACTTCTGCACAACTACTGGAACGTTACAGCAAGAAATGGTCGCAGGATCAACAATCCAATTTTTTCCAGCGGATTAAAGCATCTGTTGGCAGGATGACTACACTTCTAGATGATGTGCTGATTATTGGTAGATCTGAAGCAGGAAAACAAAAGTTCAACCCAGCACCCCTGAATTTGCGCTCATTGTGCCGCAATCTAGTAGAAGAAATCAAACTCAGTACTGGTAACAATTGCAATATTAAGTTTGTGGTTCACGGACAATGTACAACAGTTGAGATGGATGAAAGTTTGTTGCGATACATTTTCACCAATTTGCTTTCCAATGCGATTAAATATTCACCTGTAGGCAGTAGGGTTAATTTTGAACTTAGTTGTCAGGATGAAGCAGCGATTTTTAAAATTAGGGATGAAGGTATTGGCATTCCAAAAGAAGACCAAGCACAATTATTTCAGTCATTCCATCGAGCAAAAAATGTTGGCAATATTCCTGGTACGGGACTAGGGTTAGCCATTGTGAAGCAGTGTGTAGACTTACATGGTGGTGCGATCGCCGTTACAAGTGAAGTTGGGTTAGGCACTACTTTTACTGTCACCTTGCCACTTCAAAACAGTCAGTAAGAGGTAATTTAGCCGAGCTTTCTGCTCAGGTTCTGTCTTAGTTCTACCTAACACTGAGATTTATCCTTCAAGGCTTCCCAAAGCTTTAATTTTCATCATGTTGGGCTATTTTACCGGGTAATACCATTTTGGATGCGCGGATGAGCGGAGCCTTGGATTCTGAAAGTTCTACCATTAGGTAATTTCAGTAATTTAAATGTTACAACAATAAAACAAAATGGTATAAGCAATCGCCTATTTCAGACCGAAGCGCAGGTTAGTTATTTTTTGTAAATATTTCTGCTAATTGTATTTACCGAAACAATTATTTTTTCATTAATTCAATTAAATTTGAAGTTGTCAACTTCCAGAGTCATTCATTGACTAAATTAATTAACTTGTTATCTCTGTTACTTTATAACTTAAAAGCTAAGTATTGATTTACACAGCAAGTTAGGTGAAATTAATTTTTGATCTCGCCTTGAGAATTAAGCTTTATAGATATAGTTAAATTGAGATAAGAATACATAGACAAAAAAAATATATAAGTCTATATTTTGGATGTTATTCATAATCCACATCGAATGCTTTTAAAAACCAAATGAACAGTGGAAGCTTGAATCAGATTGACCTGCAAGCTGAGAATACTCTACTACGCTTACAGAAGCTTTGGCAGATTACTAATTCACTGACAAATTCACAGCAGCAGCCAGTATCAGAAGCCTTACAGGCACGCTTTCAGACTATAGAAGAGCAACTTGTAGCTATAGAAGACCAATTCTGGCAGGATGAAAATCTAGCTGATAGGCGTGAAATTTTATCGGAACTATATCGCCAGGTGGTGCAGCGCAATACTACGTTGGAAAGTCTTGTACAAGAGCAAACTGCGCAACTGCAAAGATCTCTCAATTTTGAAGCGATGCTCAAACGCATCTCTGATGATGTCCGCGATACTCTTGACGAAAAACAGATTTTGCAAGCGGTGGTGTGGGAATTAGCCGTTGGGCTAAATATACACGGCTGCAATGTAGGTTTGTACGACGCGCTCCTCTCTACTTCTACCATCAGTTACGAGTATACGGTCGGCATAGATTCTGCTTGGGGACAAGTCATAAAAATGCAAGACTTCCCCGAAGGCTATCAGCAACTTTTACAAGGTCAATATTTCCAGTTTTGCGAATTAACAGCCTCCTGGCAAGCTCCTGTTACCATTCTTGCGTGTCCAATTGTTGACGATCACGGGACGATTGGCGATCTGTGGTTGTTTAAGCATCCTGAAGCTGCCTTTGATGAGTTAGAAATCCGACTGGTGCAGCAAGTAGCAAATCAGTGCGCGATCGCTATCCGCCAAGCCCGTCTCTATCAAGCAGCACAAGCAAAAATCCCAGAATTGGAAACAAAAAATCATCTCAAAGATAATTTTTTAGATACCGTTTCCCATGAATTACGTTCGCCCCTTGCCAATATGAAAATGGCGATTGAGATGTTAGGTATAGTAGTTAATCAAAAGCAAGTGTCTGCTTGTCTGTCTGGATCTGGGAAAGAATTTGAAAAGATATCTCGCTACTTACAAATATTGCACAATGAATGCGGACGAGTGTCAAATCCGATCGCTAATCTGTTGGAATTACAGAATCTTTCAAGTAACTCTCAACCCTCCTTACTGACATCGATTCACCTGCAAGAGTGGCTACCGCAAATTGCAGCACCATTTCAAGAGCGATCGCGTCACTATCAGCAAAGCTTCTCAATAGAAGTTTCTCCCGATCTACCGCGATTGATCTGTGAATCTGCTTGGTTGGGGCGCGTCCTGGCAGAATTACTGCACAATGCTTGTAAATATACTCCTGCGGCTGGAAAAATTGTCATCAAAGCAGAGACGTTTCATCAAACGTCTCAACAAACGCCTACAACGTCGCCAAAAACTATACAGATAAGTGTCAGTAATTCAGGAGTTGAGATTCCCGCCAGCGAGATCCGGAGGATCTTTGACAAGTTTTACCGCATTCGAGCGCATGATGTTTGGAATCAGGGCGGAAGCGGGTTGGGTTTAGCTTTAGTGCAGCAATTAGTCACCCGTCTAGGTGGAAAAATTTTTGTTAACAGTTCAAAGGGGCAAACTTGCTTTACTGTGGAATTACCGCTCAAAAATTAAGCAGGGGGATTTAGGTGACGGGGGATGTAAGGGGGGTGCGATCGCAGTGGGAATGTTTGCTGCAAAATCTAGGTGAATGGCAAGGTTCATTTACTCGATTCTCGCCGCAAGGGAAGCTAATAGAAGATACTCCTACGGTGGTTTCGTTTGAAGGGCTGAACAATAACCAGACAATGCGCCAAATTGTCCGCCGCTTCCCAGCTAATCAGCCACAAGATGAAAAAATTCTCGAATATAGTTCTTTAGGGCGGGGTATCCTGTTATTCGAGAATGGGGCATTTTCTCAAGGTTCTATCCAATTGGCTCCGTTTTCAGAGTTTGGTGCAGAACTCGGTTTGATTGATGGCGATCGCCGCTTGCGCCTTGTCCAACTGTTCGATCCAAACGGTCAGCTTGATAGAATCACATTAATTCGGGAAAAACTTGCTGGTACAACAGCAGCAGAACGTCCACCACTAAAGCTAGACGATCTGGTGGGAGAATGGCAGGGAGAAGCAGTAACAATCTATCCAGACTGGCGATCGCCTGATAAATATTCTACGAAGTTACAAATAGCTAAGAACACTAACAACCAAATAACTCAGCATCTCTCCATTGCTGAAGGAGACTCAACTCGCCAAATTAGCTCAACTGCAAGAATTGAGGGTTCGATCCTCTACTTTGATGGAAGTTCTCCAGTCAATCAAGTAATGCTATTACCTGATGGTGCTTCTTCCACTTGTCCCCAACAGATAAAAGCAGGTAGAGCTTTTTTTCTCGAAGTTGGTTGGCTACTACAACCGAATCTGCGCCAAAGGCTGATTCGTCGCTATGACAGCAAGGGCGGATGGTCTAGCCTGACTTTAGTCACCGAGCGTCGGATCGATGCTGCTAGCTTCTAAGGCAAAGCCAGAGTACGATTAATTTAATTTTGGTAAAGCTGTTTTTTGTTTTTGGCTGTTTAATTCTATCAGTAGCTTTTCAATGCAGCACTGACCGATTAAATCTGAATTACAGTTGAAGTTTATTTTCAACCACTACTTACGACTTACGACTTACAACTTACGACTTATTTTGTCATACTACTAAAATTTCGCTATAAAACTGGTATCAATTATTACCATTACTTCTTAAAAACTTTATCTACTAATAGCTCAAGTTTACGTATTTACACTAGTAATTATCTTTTCTATATGATAAAAATACGTAGAGGCAAAGTTAATTATTTTACTAATTATTTTATGGCATTACAAAGCTTTCGACTTGTCAAGTCAAGAAGTCCCTGGACTGATAGCTTAAAAGCAGTTGGGGTTACTCTAATTATAGGATTTGGCATCCGTATAGCTACGGAACAATGCTATTTAATTCCCTCTGGCTCGATGAAGCCAACGCTACAGATTAATGACCGCTTAATAGTAGATAAAATTAGCTATAACTTAATCAACCCAGATAGAGGCGACATTGTAGTATTTACTCCTCCTGAAGCCGTCGTTACAGAAGAACTTTCTCGCGCTCCTTTCGTCAAGCGAGTAATTGGATTGCCTGGGGAGAAAGTTGAAGTTAAAAATGGACTGGTGTATATAAATGATCGGCCTTTATCAGAAACATATATTGCGGAGCATCCAGATTATAATTGGGGTGCAAAAATTGTCCCCATTGGCTCTTATCTAGTTCTAGGAGATAATCGCAATCGTAGCTATGATGGGCACATCTGGGGTTTTGTAGAACGCGATCGCATTATTGGTAAAGCAATGATGCGTTTTTGGCCTCCCAATCGTGTGGGTAGCTTATCTGAGGAAAGAGGATGAAGGTTGCTGTTATTCCAGCGAACAACGGCGCTGCAATGCTTGACGCAGTAAGGATTGATATTGTTTATTGTTAACAGTGTAAGCACCAAAGCGTTCTAAATGGGGATTCATCATTTGGGCATCAAAGAAAACAAATTTGTTTTCGCGCAATCTTTCTACTAACTTCACCATCGCTACCTTGGAACCTTCGCTGATGCGATAGAACATGGATTCGCCAATGAAAGCCCCGCCGATGACAATGCCTAAAATTCCTCCGGCTAACTCGTCGCCAAGCCAAGTTTCAAAACTATAAGCATAGCCGCATTGGTATAGTTGCCAGTAAATTTCTTGTAATTCAGGTGAAATCCAAGTAGTTTCTCGGTTCGCACATCCAGCAACAGTGGCTTTGAAGTCACGATTGACAGCAACAGTGAAACGCTCGGAGTTTAAAACTCGCTGTAGGGAATTAGGGTAACGAAACCTGTTATCCAAGGGAATCATAGCGCGATCGCGGCTAGAATACCAAGCCAAGCGATCGCCGATCTCATCAGCCATGAGGAAGTAGCCTTGAGCATACCCCTGAACGATTGCAGACACATCAAATTGCATGAATCCTATCAACTTGACTTATAGCCACCGATCAAGCCATTTAAGTTTAAACAGCTTGATTCATCAGAACAGATCAATTTTCCCATTGACGTGGAAATATAGAATAATAAAACTATCTTCCACAAGCCACTGACAAATGGCAGAACCAATTCCACCAGTAACATTGCCACCAGCTCAAAATCCAAAGCTTGAGGCTGAATGGTTGAAAGCAGCTTTGCAGCAGTGGCTGGATACAGAATTTCTTCCAGAACCAGTTAATCAGCAAATTGCCCTGCGCGCCGCCCAGATTTTTGTCCGACAGCGGATGGAAGGAGAAAACGATCTAGGATCGCTTGCGATCGCAATTGTTACAGAGATGCAAGCGTTTGATTTTTCTAAAAGCTTTTATAGCGAGTTTGCGATCGCTAATGCTGTCAGCGATCTGCTCCTCGACAGTTTGGGAATAGATCGCTGCTGCGGTCAGTAGAATTTTAGATTTTAGATTTTAGATTTACGACTAACAAAGAAGCAAGATCGGCTTTTATAGGAATTTATCGCCGCCTAAGAATCCAAAATCGAAAATCCAAAATCCAAAATCGGTTTACCAGCTAGATTTCACCACACCTGGTAATAGACCTTGGTGCGCCCATTCTCTCAGAACGTTACGAGATAACCCAAAGTCCTTGTAAACTCCTCTGGGACGGCCTGTTACCCAGCAGCGATTATGTAAACGAGTGCGAGCGCTGTTACGCGGTAGCTGTTGGATTTGCCGATGGATTTGCAACTTCTCCTGCTGAGAACCAGCATTTTCAAACTCTTCGATCAAAGCTTGCCGCTTATCAGCATACTTTGCTACCGTCAGTTGGCGCTTTTTCTCGCGCTCAATCATGCTCTTTTTAGCCATAAATTCTCAAAGTCACTTTGCCACAAAGACAACATTCCCCATTCTATCGAATAAGTGAAGATAAAGTGGCGGTAAAATTATTTAGCAGTGTTTTCATAAGCCGTGCCATAGCAGTAGCGTCTTGTTGGAGATAGACAGTGCGATCTTGTAAAGCTTTAACTAACTGATAGGCAGGCAAGAAAACTAGATACTCATTGTTCGCTTGATGAAGACGCAGCACCAGGAGGAATTTCAGCCAACTGAGGCAGATTAGCAGATGGACATAAATCGGCGATGAGACAGGCAAGGCACGCTGGGTTACGCGCTTTACAGATAGCACGACCGTGATAAATTAACCGAATCGAGAAGTTTTCCCAATCCTCTGAAGGCAATAACCGGATTAAATCTCGCTCAATCTGGATTGGATCTGTATGTTCAGTCAAGCCCAAGCGATAACTTAGCCGTTTAACATGAGTATCTACTGTCACCCCAGAGTGAATCCCAAAAGCATGGGCTAGTACGACATTCGCTGTTTTTCGCGCTACTCCTGGTAATGTCAATAACTGTTCCATGCTTGGCGGTACTTGAGAGCCAAATTCTTGCACCAAAATTCTACAAGTTGCTTGTATATTCTTTGCCTTACTACGATAGAACCCAGTAGAACGCACTAGATTTTCTAATTCTGTTAAATCGGCCTTTGCTAGTGCTTTTGCATCAGGAAAACGGCTAAATAATGCGGGTGTTACTTGATTCACCCGCGCGTCTGTACACTGAGCCGAGAGCATAGTAGCTACCAATAGCTGTACTGGTGTCTCGTAATTCAGTGTACAAGGGGCATCTGGATATAGTCGCTTCAGGCGGACGAGAATTTCTAGCGCCCGCTGTTTTTTAGCTGACCATTTACGAGTGATACTCACTGGAACAAGTTTTGTACCCAAGGTAAACTAGCTGTGTCGCGCACGATCAGGAAAATTCCCAATCCTAACAATATCATCAACCCAGTTTGCATCACCCCGTCTTGAATGTGTGTTGGCAGGGGTTTGCCTCTGAGTCCTTCAATCAGTAGGAAGGCAAGTTGACCACCATCCAAAGCTGGTAAGGGCAAAATGTTGATTACGGCGAGGTTAATGCTAATTAAAGCAGCAAATTGAAGTAGATTTGCGGCATTAGATTGAGCAATGCTAGCTCCAATTTCTACAATTTTGACTGGCCCTGCTACTTGGCTTGCTGTTTGTCCAAAGTTGCTGATTAGCTGCACAAAGCCTTGACCTGTGAGAACCACGATTCTCTGAAATTCTCTTGCGCCCTCGCTAAAAGCTGCTAGGAAGTTGGCAGCGCGGTGACGTACTACCTTACCATTGGGTGCAAGCTGTACACCAATCTTGCCTGTGCCATCTTGTCCCACTTGGGGAGTTACACTCAGAGAAATTGTGCGATCGCCTCGCTTAATTGTCAGTGGTAGGGGCTTGTTGGCGTGTTCTTGAATTATTTGCTTCAGATCTGGCAGTGCTTGCTCTTTTGCCGCCAATTCTTTCCCATCTGCTGCCAAGATGATGTCATTTGGTTTAATCCCAGCTTTGAGTGCGGGAGAACTAGCATCTGTGGTAGCCAACTGTGACACCATTACACCAGGCTGGAAGTTCATTTCTGGTATGCCTACGGTTGCTATCTGTGCCACCAATAGGAAGTAAGCAAAAATGAGATTGGCGATCACCCCTGCACTAATTACAATTGCCCGATCCAAAACCGGACGGTTGCGCAAAAGGTTGGGATCGTTAGCTGGAATACCGCTTTCTTCGAGTTCATCATCGGGAAAGCCAACAAAGCCGCCCAATGGAATGGCGCGGAGGGCATACTCGGTTTCTGGCCCTTGGTATTTCCACAGGATTGGACCAAAGCCAAGGGAAAAACGATTAACATGAATACCCTGCGATCGCGCTGCAATGAAGTGCCCCAACTCGTGTACCACGATCAAAAGGGCTAAGACTGAAATCGCTGCCAAAACTGACATAGAAATACTCTATTAAACTTTGCTACACATTTCTTCATTCTACAAACCTGTCAGCTATTAGCTGTCGGCCATTAGAGAGGAAAAAGGCGATTCATCTGAAGGATGAAGGCTGAAGGATAAGAGCCTATCCGAAAACATCAGCGGAGCGAAACGTAATGAATGCACAAGCAAACTGTAGCATTGCCAAATAATTGTCTACACTCTTTTCCCAACGAATCAAAATGCGTCGAAACCGGTTCATCCAAGAGTGTGTTCGCTC
>DATNQH010000084.1:0-45936 GCA_036704105.1 Leptolyngbyaceae cyanobacterium
AGAAAATTAGCAGAGAAAAAATAACAAAGCACTTTTCAATTATTTTTATAAGTTTAGACACAGGTTTAATAATTTCAACAATTCATGTTTTAGCTGCTTGGTTTTTTAATCGCAATTTTGAGCATTTATTCCTGCTTCAACCTTTGAGCCTTTCGCAGGGAGAGGAAAGCCACTAGCAACCATAGACTGACCATTAACAATCCATCTGAAGCTAAACTTGACCATGCGGCACCTTTCCATGAATACAAAGGAATCAGCCAAAAATTGATTAAGACGTTGAACACGGCAATAATTATTTGCACTGCACTACGCAAGCCTTGAAAGCTTGCACCTGTAAGAGTGTCTGCTGCGAAATAGTGCATGGCTTTAAACATGGGTAATGGTGCTAACCAACGTAAGGCTTCTACTGTACCTGCATAATCATTACCTAAAATGTATGGAACAACTGGAGCGAAGAAAAACAAAGCAATTCCCGCGATCGCACCATAAATTCCAGCGATTGGTGATAAACTTTTAGCCAGTTTGATACTACCTTTAATGCCAGCATCTCCATGTTGAAAAAATTTGGCATAGGCAGCATATAAAAGCGATCGCACTGGTACAAAAGCAACATCAATCAAACGGTAAGCAGCTGCATATATACCTGTAGCTTCCAATGACGACAAACGCCCCAGCATTGTTTTATCTATATCGTTATAGACGTTTTGTGCAGACAAACTAATTGAGAAGTAAAAACCCTCCGTCATTTCTGCTCTAATCTTTGATATCGCTAGTTTTGGCAACCCTAATGAACGATGAACAATTAAAACTGCAACTAAGGCAGAGACTGCCGTACTAGTAAGATAAAGAAATGCCCATTCTATAACCCCAGGATTTGAAAAGAAGCTAACCAAAACCAATGCCGCCATCAACCTGGTTAAGTTTGGTAAAATACTAATCTGCGCTGTCTTACTTAGCCAGAGGACAGCTTGGAAAGCTTGCCCAGCAGTGTCTAAGATTCGGGAAAAGATTAAATCTGCTATAGAGACTAAAAGGATTAGTAATAAAGGAATTTTTTGAAATAAAATAAATTTTAAAATAAGTATTAAAACAAACAAACCTAAACCAGAAGCAGAAATCATAAATAGAGCATTGCCCCAATAATAACTAAATAATGCTCTATTTTTAGATACATTTTTTATCAGGATATTTCCAACACCCAAACCGGAGAAAGGAGATAAAATTGCTACCAGTGATGTAGCAAAAACAAATGTTCCATACTGTTCTACTCCAAGGACTCTAGCAATAATTACAAAGTAAAAAGCTTGCAAAAATAAGCGTATTCCTTGAGCCAGCAACATCCACAAGGTATTACGTGCTAGAGAGTTATGACCTATTGAAGCAATCCAAATTTTTAAATTGTCTAACTTCATATTAACAATGACTATTATTTACATAACTGCTCAAGCACATACATAGCCTTGTGTAAAGTAAGTTATGGCTTACAGACTATTGACAGGAATTCCAGTATTTCAATTTATCTAGATACATTCAACACCTGAAATTCAAAAAGCAACAGGTAATTTTTGCATAATTTTTGAAAGCTTTTGTGGCAGGAAAAGATGGTTTAATTGGCATAGATAGTCATGGGTTTAGGAGCAAAGGCTATAGATAGAACATTTTTAGTAAATGCTGTAAAAGAAGTAGAATTAGAGCTAATCAAAGCCCTAACTATGCCTTGCGTTTAGCTGGAGTTTGGTTCCGACTTGTAGAATCTTCTTCCATGTAATATTCCTTGACATAGTAGTAATAACTGTCAGATTCGTTTTGCAAAATCACACCATTAACAACCAAACCGAGAACTTTCTGACCTGAAGTAACCAACAAATCTCTAGCAGCATGAGCAGTGTGAGAGTTGACTACTCCAGGTCTTGCAACCATCAAAACACCATCTGCCAATTTACCCAGAGTTAGAGCGTCAGCCGCTACTAAAGTGGGAGGAGCATCAATGATGACGAAATCATAAGTCTGAGAAACAGTCTCAATTAATGCAGACATACCTCTAGACTCAAGCAACGCTACTGCGTTGGGAGGAGTGGCTCCCGCAGTCAAAACATTGAGCTTCGGCATTACCTCTTTCACAGCCGCTTTCAACTCGGCTTGACCAACAATTACATCACTCAAACCCTCAGTATTGGCTTTCTCCCAGATATGATGCTGCGTGGGGCGACGCATATCTGCATCTATCAACAACACGCGATTTCCCAGTTGAGCCAGCGCTGCACTTAAATTTGCAGATACTGTAGACTTACCCTCGCCAGGTACAGAACTAGTGACTACAATCACTCTCGGTTTATCTGAACTGAGAAACTTCAGATTTGCCTGGAGCATTCGGAAAGCTTCACTGATGGGGGCGCGGGGAGTATCTCTGACAGGAAGTTGTGACACTGTTGCTTCTGTATTTTTTCCATCAGCAGGGGCTTTCTTTTGCAGAGAAGGAATAGCTCCCAAAAAGGTATAGCCAAACAACTCTCTCACCTCTTTGAGAGTCTTAATTGATGTGTCTCTAACTTCTAGAACAATAATTGTGCCTCCAGAGAGCAGGATACACAAAACGCTGCCTAGAGCTAATATCAGCACTGGTTTGAAGAGCAAGGCTTTATCTGGAACCAAGGCTGATTCAATCACGCGGGCGTTACCCATGTTTTGATTTTCTGCCACCCTGACTTCTTGGAGCTTTTGCAGCAAAATTTCATAAGTAGATTGAGCTACTTTCAATTGCCGCTCTAATTCCAGTTGCTGCTGTTCTAATTTGGGGAGAACATTAGCCCATTGTTTGTAAGCAGACTCCCTTTGAACTAGAGAAGCCAAACGACTAGACAAACCCAAACGTTCCACTTCTAATTGAATGTAGAGTTCGGTGAGTTTTTGTTTGCTTTCTCCAATCTGCAACTTCCCATCAGCAACAGGCTGCGCTTGTCCCACTGCTTGATGTATTCGCTGTTGTAGCAAGGCTTTGAGCGCTGCACTCTTATTTTTTAGTTCTTCAATTCCGGGATATGTCTCCTCATAGCGTGTCCGTAGCAGTGCCAAATCACCTTCTACTTTTTGGTATTCTGTTAAAATCTTCTGCACACCCCGCGACTGGTTGAGGGAATTCAAATCGAGGCTATTTTGCGAACTCGCACCGACTTTTTTCTGAAGCGCTGCTAACTTGGTATTAGCATCGGCAAGTGCCGCCTTAGTCTCAGTAATTTGACCTTCTAAAGTCTGAATAACTGTGACTGCTGCTTTTCCTTCCTCTTCCAAGTTGACAACATGATTCTTTTCTTTAAATCGGCGCAGCCCTGCTTCTGCTTTACGCACAGTTGCCTCAACTTGAGGTAGCTGCTTGGCAATAAAGTCACCAGCCGCAGTTGCTGTCACCCGGTTAGTCTGTATATTGTTTTCTATATAAAGGCTCATTAGTTTGTTGACTACTGCTGCTGCTTCGTCCGGATTAGTACTTTTATACGTAATTTGCAGTACGTCAGTTCCACCAATGTTTTTCAGTTTGAGTATTTTTTCTAGTTCTGCGGGTTTGAGCGGTTCATTAGTTTTTTCATTTTTGAGTTTGAGTGCAGCTATAGTCTTTTGTAAAAGGGGTACCGAATGCACTACCTCGATTTCTGTATTTACGGGGTTACTTTGTAGATTTAACCCCTCCAAATCTCCTATTCCTTGTGCCAATCCAGTCAGGGCAGCAGCCTGATTTTCTTTTTTAATCAGCAGCTTTCCTTCTGCTTCATAGTCTGGCTTTTGCAAGCACACAGCCACGACTGTTAGCCCCAGAATCAGACTAAATACGCCTGTAGCAGGTAGCCAACGTCTTTTGAGGATAAGCCACAACTTTTGAAAATCTAAATCTAAATTTTCGGTAGATTCCATAAAAGATTCACGCTGTAGATAGAGGGCAAAATAAATTGTTGTGTGAAAAAAGAATGACAGAAATAATGAGGAAGTTACAGAGTTTAGTGCTAAGTAGAATTTATTTTTACTAGAGGTTTAAAGATGACTTGATACAACTGAGTTTCAAAATCTAGTTAACTTTATTTTTGCTTCACGCCCAAGCGGGTTTTTACTGATATGTTTGACTGGCTCTATTTGGTAAAATATTCAAAACCAGTGAATTTACGGTAGATATTAGCGAAAGTTAAGGAATTGATAGAGATGCCCAATTTGGCTTTTAAGCAACAGTTCACGGCTTGGTACAAGATATAAGTGTTTTTATCAACAGTTATATATAGATAAAAACAGATGATTTATTGGTGTCTACCTCTGTCTGTGTTAAAAGAAGCAACTTTAATCGGGAATACAGTTACTAGAAGCGCGATCGCGTTACATTGTGTTGAAGTTACTAAATGGTGGGCATTGTCCACCCTACGTCAAAAAAGTAACCTTGATAAGGAATACAGTTACTAGAAGCGCGATCGCGTAGCATTGTATTGAAGCAGAATGGTTTAAATATGCTCCCTACAATTTAAGGAATTTATCAAGAACTATAGCAATACCTAGTTGCTGTAACCCCCATAAATCTACTGAAAAATTTGATTTGATTGATTCGCACTGCTAATTATGTCAGTGAGATTACGGTAGATAAAACTAAGCTTTTTAATTTGAGCTACAACGGCATAACGAAGCCCCAGCAAGGTGAATTATGGCGCAAAAGGTTCTTTAACTGGTAAAACTGATGAGTCGAACCATCTAACGCGCCCTACTATTTACCTTAGAGTTGGTATTTGGTGCTATAGCAATCCTATTTAATTTACGAACTTCGAGCGTACTGCCACCCATGCCCACCATTACTAAGTTTGGTGGGCAATGCCGGGCTACTATTTACCTTACTGTTGGTATTTGCTGCTATGAATTAAACGTCTGATAAACCGACTAAATCTTTACTAGGTTTATATTTGTGCTGAAGTGGTATTTGCATGTAAGAAAATCTTTGTCTGAGACATTATTAGACACCAATCCCCCTAATGTACATGATTTGCTGTAGCTAATTCAAGCTATCAGGGAGTTTTATATTCTTCAACCAGACAAATACCGAATAAGGTTTGGCGCAAAATTATAATTTCAACTAGACAATTTCAAACTCTAACTGATGACTTGTCAGGAAATTGTGGGTGAAATGATCCACTACATTTGTATCAGCAAGTTCTAAATTGTAAAAATCTACATAGCCACCCTCGAAATAAGGACCTGCGTGCCAAGTACCTACTTCTAATTTAATAAAACAATTACCAGGAATGCGAAAAGCGGTAATGTCTTCTAATCTAGGCCTGTCGATATCATTATTAGGAGGTGCAACTGCAATTAACCAGTCTTTACCTGACAAAGAACCTAAACATTGAGTACATTTTACGTGACGAGTGATTGTGTGAAATTTACGCCCTTTGTCTTGCAACCGCATAATGTAAAATCGAGGAATGCCGTTTTGTAAGTTTAATTGGGCATCTTCAACATCGTAAAGCTTACCGTCAACACTGGCAGAAATTGCTTGACCATAAGGCTGAAAATTTTCTTTTGTTGCCCATTTCGCTAATAATTGTTGCACTGTTTTTGATGTAGTCATTGCAAGTTTAATTATTAAGTTGATGTTTTAAGTAAAAAGTATAGTTGGCTTATTTAAGAATTACTAATAAGTTTTTACACGCAGAGGTATAAACTAGGAATCGGTTCAACACAGGTGTGTGTATTTCCACAAATATGTTTAGTAAACCCGCCCGTATGCACAAAAGGTAGCATTGGAGGATGAGTTTTTGAGAAATGGGTGTTTCTATCTATAACGGTTCTCAATTGCATAAAATACGTAATCCTAGGCCTAACCCCCAACCCCTTTCCCTTTAAGAGAACTCTGATAATGGCTCCCCTCTCCACCTCTCCCTAACCCTCCCCTTAAAGGGGAGGGTTAGGGAGAGGTGGAGAGGGGTTAGGGGAGAGGTCAAAATGCAATTGCATTGAAGCGCAAACCGCTATATATCCTAGTTAATCGGGTAGCTTTAACTAACTTCACTATGTCTTCAGACAATAGTGTTAAAAAGTATCACCAAACACTATCTTTGGCTCTCAAAACGTTTAATTAATTACATAAACGATATTAAGCAGGAGATAGCAATATGGCTTGACATCCTCCCACCGCTAACCGCAAGCGGTATAGCGGGGGATTCCAAATATCACTATTTGGGCTTCCTCTTTCCGCGAGTTGACTTGCTTGGAGGAGTTGCCTCACCCAAGTATTGGTCAGCCTCTCCAGAGGCGTTAGTTCCGATGTGACCCACCGTACTTAGTGCCTTTTCTAATATGTTTCGTGCTGCGTTGTGGTCACGATCTTGAATGTATCCGCAATGAGGACAAGTGTGAGTTCTTGTACTTAGAGACTTCTTAACAATCAAGCCACAATTGGAGCAATTTTGGCTTGTGTAATGAGGTGGTACGGCAACCGTGACCACACCAAACACTTTCCCGAAATACTCAACCCATTGACGAAATTGCGTCCACGCTGCATCACTAATCGACTTAGCAAGGTGACGATTCCTCACCATATTTCGCACCAACAAGTCCTCATACGCCACGAGATCGTTAGATCTCACCACGCACCTTGCCGCCTTGATGACAAAGTCTTTACGCTGGCGACTTACCTTGAGGTGTTTTCGAGCTAATTTGTTTCTGAATTTAACTCGGTTTTTCGAGCCTTTTTTAGTCTTCGAGAAACGACTCTGGAGCCGTTTCAAAGACTTTTCCGATTTACGCAGATGTCGGGGATTTGCCACCCTTGTCCCATCACTGTCAGTATAGAAATGGTTCAGTCCAACATCTATCCCAACATTGTGAGCAGTTGGAGATCGTCTCTCTTCCCGCTCCCCATCAATACAAAACTGTACATAGTATCCATCAGCGCGACGAACAACACGTACTCGTTTGTATTGTTTCAACTGATAAAAATGTAAGTCACGGGTTCCCCACATTTTGAAGGTTCCAGCTTTGAAACCATCAGTGAAAGTGATGTATCTCCTATCTTCAGAAAGTCGCCACCCGCTGGTTTTGTACTCAACAGAACTGTGGGTCTGCTCTTTCTTGAATCGGGGATAACCCTTTTTCCCTGGTTTGTTTTTCTTGCAGTTGTCAAAGAACCGCGCAATAGCACTCCAAGCACGTTCAGCGCTAGCTTGACGAGCCATCGAATTGAGCTTCTCTGCCCAAGAGAATTCCTTGGCAAGAACAGCACAATAGGCACTCAACTCGTAGCGCCCGATGGCGTGGTTATCCACCCAGTATCTCAGGCAAGAATTGCGAATGAAACGAGCAGTGCGAATTGCTTCATCCAGCAATCTATACTGCTGTTCCTTTCCCTCAAGTTTTGCCTCAAATACCAACATCTTACGTCGCGTCAACTGACGTAACTATAACACAGATCTTGTCCGCGATTCATCTCACCACCAAACGGAGTACCGTTATAATGGGAGCCTTCTCGCGGTTGAAGGTAAAACTTGGGACGGTATAAATTTATTATGTATGGTTGGGCTACTTTTGGTCGCAGTTTACTGCTTCAAGCCTGTAGTAGCAGTTCTAGGAGCTTTGGGAAGTGCGATCGCAGGCTTCATATATCAAAAGATTACCAGCATTAATTCATCTATCCCTGGTAATACTTACAAAATTTCTATTGAGTACAGTCTCGTGGTTGATTCCGGGCGATCTTAAACCAGTTAGGGGCGTGAGTGGTGTTATGGGTGGTGTTAGTCAATTTGATGATTCAGCAGTTAGTGAACCGCTAGTCAACCAGATAATCATTTAACTACGTTTCTGTCAACGAAATTTGGAAAATCAGCAAAAATAGTCATTTATAAAACCTCACAATTCATACAATAATTTTCTAGATAGGGAGATATTTTCTTCATCGGGTAATCTAAGCGATTGCTCAGAAGGAATTTCACAAATCGCCCAAGTGTTCCACCCGGAGCATTGCCTTGCAGGGCTATCTGTAAAAGCAGATCCACCAATCGATCTCGGATTTGCATAAACATGAGTGCTTTATAGGTATATATCTTTATGTTTGGAGATTCCACTGCATGAAAAAATTCAAGTCTAAAATTCTACTGGCTCTGCTTGTAGTATCAATGTTGGTTTTTACTATTACATCCAAGGCTAGTTTTGCCCAAACTCCTGTTTATGTTGCCCAAGCTCAGATCTTTGGGCCAGATATGGTAGGACAACTAAGCTTGAGTCAGGATACAAACGGAACTGTACAAGTTCATCTTGCCCTTCAGGGCGATCCCGCAGTTCTCACTCCAGGGCTTCATGGCGTTCACTTTCATGAAATAGCTAACTGTGATGAAGGCGCACAGCCTCGATTTAGTACTGCTGGAGGACATTTCGATCCAGGCCCGTTCGGTAATTCCACTCCCGTAGAACAAAACCATCCCTACCATTCAGGAGATTTACCCAACATAGAAATCGATGAGAGAGGCGAGGGCAGACTAGAAACTATTACCAGCCGTGTCACTCTCTACGATAGCCCTGTTACCTTACTTGATGGTGATGGCAGTGCCATTATTATTCATCAAAATACTGATGAAATGTTAGCAGAAGGTACAGCAGCGCAGGCAGGAGGAGGCCGTTTAGCTTGTGGTGTAATTGAACAAATTTGAGATTTTCAGTATTCAACTGTTCCACCACAAGTTTTTCATAAATCAAGTGGGATTGCTATAAGTCCAGTTAGGCTGCAATTACTGATAAATCCAGTTAAACAATTGCAATCACCACAATAAAGGAAACTGAAATCAGTAACAGCCTAACTTTCTTCTGTGATCGTCTCTTTGCTAGTCTGCTGAATCTCGCTGGGGGAGAAAACCTTACCTCTAACATCGATCTTCTTACCACTCGCCACTCATTACTGTGTTCCAAACAAGCGATCGCCTGCATCTCCTAATCCTGGTACAATGTAGCCGTGTTCGTCCAAGCGATCGTCAATTGCTGCTGTATAAATCGAAACATCTGGGTGCTGGGAATGGAAATGTTTAATTCCCTCTGGCGCTGCAAGTAAGCAGACAAACTTGATCGACAGCGGATTGGTAGCCTTGAGGCGATCAACAGCTGCTACAGCTGAATTGCCCGTCGCCAGCATCGGATCGACTATCAACATATCTCGCTTATCCACGTCATGGGGAACCTTGAAATAATACTCGACTGCAATCAAGGTTTTGGGATCTCGATATAAACCAATATGTCCCACCCGTGCTGAGGGGATTAGTTCCAGCATTCCATCTAAAATTCCCTGTCCCGCTCGCAAGATAGAAACCAGCACTAATTTTTTATCAGGAGCCAGAAGGGGAGCATCCATTGGTGCTATTGGCGTGATAATTGGTTCATACTTGAGTGGCAGATCCCGTGTCACTTCATAAGCTAACAACAAACTGATCTCTTTTAACAGCGCCCGAAATTTCGCCGTACTGGTTTCACAGCGACGCATCAATGTCAACTTATGTTGAATTAAGGGATGGTCAATCACAATGACTTTCACTCTCGCATCCACTCCCATAAATTAGAGAAGTACAAACACAAGAAAAGAGAATTATTCACAATAAAAAATTCAAATTTTGTTACCAGGTGTTTTTAGATCTGTTTTGGAGCGATCGCATATCCGTAACTAATATTATCAATCGTTAACCCCTAGCTAAACAAAAAATATCTGAGTCTATATTGTAGATTTCTCCCAACTTAAGTTTTCCATTAAAAAGATTAAATTAAAAATTAAAAAGTTAAAGTTTCCAACTTTGTGATATATAATTATTTGCTTAGTTCAAAAATCTTTGCCAACTAACTTTGTTAATGAATAAATGTGTACTTAATTTAGTATAATTAAAGATTTAATAATGTAAAGAATAATACATTTTTAAAACCCTTTCACTACTTGAATTTGATAGTTAAACTGTGTATTTTACTTGACAAATTAATACATTTAGTGATTGTAAGGCTTCGCTTTAGCGATCACGCATCAGCATCATCAGCTATTTTCACAGCTTTGTAAAGAAATGTTAAGTATTGCATTATTCTTGAGTAGGAACCTGAGAACTAATATAGAGGTTCGCCAGTTTACGTCTGGAAAAAGAGCCAAAATTTACAGTTATTGAACCAAAGATCGTACTAATGAAGTGCAAGCTGAGGAGGAGAAATATGTGGAGAAAGGCAAATATTTTAAAAGTAAAAATTGCTAACTCACTTGCTTAGAACGCAACTACTCCGGTTATAGCGATCGCTTTGATTACCAAATAAAAAGAGGTATAAAATCGAGCGCAACTTGTAAAGAGATTTACATAGTGAAATTAAAACTGTTACAGAAAATATTAGGTAGACAAAAGTAGGTTTTCATGCAAACTATACAGCAGGGATTGGAGGAGTGCCATCTCATGATTAAGTTGGCAGCAGACCTAACGCAAGATTGGCGATCGCGTCTTGCAAGTGACTGTCCAGAACAAAGTGCGGCAACCAGAGAGAGTATCATTCGTTGGTTAATTGGTAAAGACGCACAGCGTTTGGATGAACTTAACTCCAACCAGGTAGAAATTATTCAACAAGCGATGGCGTATCGGTACAATATATTACGGCAGCGTTACTTAGGAGTTACGCCACAGCAAGCTTACCGTCAGTTGATAACAAGACTAAGCAGTTCGGTGCTATTACGCAATAAGATCCGCACTTTAGTTGCGCTTAGTCGCGATCGCCAACGTCAGGTAACAGATGTCTTGCAAGAAGTACTGCAAGAATTACTTCAAAGCGATCGCTATATGCAACAGCAAATGTCTTGGATTGCTGATTGTACCAATGATGCCAAACTCCGCAATGCCTTGCTGCTGGCGACGATGGAGGAGTATTGTTTGCGTCCGATCCGCAATCAACCATTATTGGTTTACCGCTTTGTTAACTACCTGCGTCGCACTTCTCGCGGCGGAGTAACTCAGGTTCCAACAAGTGACAGATTGCGGCTAGTCTCAGAAGAACTTTTGAATGACGATAGCGATCGCCCACTCAGCTTGCTAGATACCCAAATAATGAATGAGTATCAAGATAAACAAGCCTTGGAAGAACAACAAGCACAGCGGCAATCAGTAGAACAAGAATTTATCAACTATCTAACGGCGCAACTTGGAGCGAACGCTGTGCAGTGGCTACAGCTATACTTGCAAGGCAAGTCTCAAGAAGCGATCGCCCAACGGTTAAATTTATCTGTGCAAGAAGTATATCGACTGCGGGAAAAAATCAGTTATCACGCAGTTCGAGTGTTTGGACTGAAACATCAACCAGAATTAGTCAGTGACTGGTTAGGAACTTCCTTGCTAGAACACAGCTTTGGGCTGACTTTACAACAATGGCAACAATACTGGGAGAGAATAACTCCAAGACAGCGCCAAGTAATTGATTTGAAGAAAGCAGGAAAGAATAATGAAGAAATTGCTAAAGCCTTGAATTTGAAATCCCATCAGGTTATGACTGAATGGAGCAAGCTCTACTTGACAGCCCAAACTGTTAGGAGTCAGGGGGGATGAATTTTGGCTGGATAGATTTTGGTTTGTAGGGGCGCAAGGAACATTGCGTTCCTATCATTTGGTAGCTTGATAAATCTAATATTAACTATCTAACTCAATCGTGTCAGCAGTTTTTATTTTTTGTTTGCTCCTAGCTGTTTCACGTTTTGTAGTTAAATTTTTTGTACCTTATATTACTTTGTATTTACTTAAAATCATTTTTATTTAAACATAAAACAATAACTTAATATACAAACTTGTAAAATTATGATACATTCACAATTTAGTTTAAATGGTGACGATTCAAGCAGTCATTTATTGTCATCAACTGCTTCAATACAGTCACAGGCAAAGCTAAATCATGGGCAAATATTTCAACTTATAGACAGCGCGCTGTCTTTTGAAGCCTGCCTTTATCATCAAGTATTACCTTTAGCCTTGGAAGGCGATCGTGTAGTACTGGGGATGGTAAATCCAGAAGACATGGCTGCTATAGAATACGTGGGGCGGATTTTATCTTATATGAATTACTCCCTAGTAGCTCAGCCTATGGCAGTAGAAGCTCATAAAGCTTTGCTTTCAACATACTTGAATCGTAGCCAAGAAACCAAACCAGTACAGGAAAAATTGCGTTCCCCCGCCGCCAAAACACTAGGGGAAAAAACAGCCGAAGTCAGCCCAAATGACAAACCTACGTTTATTTTAGTTGAACGAAAAGATCTTGCCAGCTTAGAGAACGATTCGCCAAAGGCTGACAATCCTACTTCAACACCAAAAGCAGTTTCGCCGTCGAGAGACTATCGAGCTATAAACCAATCCTCACCTCAAGCCTCTCCTACACCAAAAGCAGTTTCGCCGTCGAGAGACTATCGAGCCATAAATCAATCCCAGCCCCAAACCGCGCAAGCATTACCAGATTTGCAAGTGCAAGCAAGCCATCAGTCCAGCTCAACGACAGTGCTGAAAACTCTGCCACCAAAGAAATTGCTGCAAGAATTACTGGGGCGGGTATTGGAAAAAGGCATCGGTCGGCTTTATTTTGAGCAGAAATCACCTCAACGCGGTCGGATTATTTGTAGCCAAAATGGTAATTTGCAGTGTGCATTGCCAGATGTACCCGTGCAAGTATTCCAAGCACTTATTAATGAATTGAAGCAACTGACGCACCTGCCCTTAGAACCAGTTAAAGAACCAGTACAAGCAGAAATTGAACGTTTTTATCAAAAAGAACGCTTGTTATTACGCTTGCGGGTGATCCCAGGAACCCAAGGCGAACAGGCTACTTTGCAGGTACTAAGGGGAGCAGCCTTACAATTTTATCAACAGCAACAAGTAACGCATCAGAGCCGAGATGCTTTAGCTATAGCCAATCAACTCCAGCAAAAGTTGAATCAACTGCGAGAGCGTACCAAACTCAACGCCAACTTTTATTCCGAACGCTACGAGTCTTTAATGGCGCTGAATCAAGTATTAGATAGTGTAGAGCAACAGTTGGAAAAGCTAAAAAATCTGTAAAGTGGCGACTGGCTAGAGGAAGGATGAATAATGAATTGAAAATTTCAGAGCGATCGCATTGATAATTTAGCATTTTTACCTTACACCCCACGCCCCACACTTGTTAGTTGTTAGATTGACTTTAAATCCAACAACTAAAACTATCAATGACTGAAGCAACTTTAACTCAAAGCAGCCGCTTAACTAACATTGCACCAACAATTCATTATCAGGTTGCCATACCCCAGCCAGAATCTCATCTATTTGAGGTGGTTTTGCATTTGCAAGGTTGGAAGTTAGCAGTTCTGGACTTGAAACTACCTGTTTGGACTCCTGGTTCCTATTTAGTGCGGGAATACGCTAAGCATCTCCAGAATTTCTCTGTGAATGCTGGAGAACAGTCTTTGCCTTGGCGTAAGCTGAGTAAAAATCATTGGCAAGTGGAAACATCTGCTATAGCTCAAACAAGTAGTGATTCTACAATTACGGTGCGATACCGCGTATTTGCCAATGAATTATCAGTGCGGACAAATCACCTCGATGCTACTCACGGTTATTTCAACGGTGCGGCTTTGTTTTTTAGGATACCTGGATTGGAACAGCAGCCGATATTGGTGACAATAGTACCACCAAAATCAGAATGGCACGTCACCACTCCCTTACCAGCAGTTCCAGACCAGCCTAACACTTTCCAAGCGGCAGATTTCGATACTTTGGTAGATAGTCCGTTTGAAGTTGGTTCTCATCAGTTGCATCAGTTTGAGGTATTGGGTAAATCCCACGAACTTGCTATTTGGGGAAAAGGCAATGTTAACCCCGCCAGGATGATTTCAGATATAGAGAAAATTATTGAGGTAGAGGCGAATCTGTTTGGTGGTTTGCCTTATGAGCGATACATATTTCTACTGCATCTATCATCTCAAGGTAATGGCGGTCTAGAACACAAATATGCTTGCTCTTTGAATTATCCCCGCTTTGGATTTCGCGATCGCGATAAATACAATCGCTTCATGCAGCTGGTAGCACATGAGTTTTTCCACTTGTGGAACGTCAAGCGGATTCGTCCCAAGGCTTTAGAAGTGTTTGATTATGACTGTGAAAACTACACGGCATCACTATGGTTTAGTGAGGGTACGACCAGCTATTACGATTTAGTAATTCCTCTGCGGGCAGGAATTTATGATGCAAAGTCTTTTTTGAATAATTTGGGTAAGGAAATTACACGGTATCAAGCAACCCCAGGACGGTTAGTACAACCACTGTCGGAGTCGAGTTTTGATGCTTGGATTAAACTGTATCGCCCGGATGCTAATAGCGGCAATTCCCAAATTTCTTATTACCTCAAAGGCGAAATGGTGTCGTTGTTGCTGGATTTATTAATTCGGGAACGACATGGAAACTCGCGATCGCTTGATGATGTTATGCGTCAAATGTGGCAGCAATTCGGCAAGGCAGAAATTGGCTTTACACCAGAACAGTTACAAGAAGTAATTGAATCAGTCGCTGGCACAGATTTAAATGATTTCTTCGGGCGTTACATTGATGACACTCAGGAGTTACCTTTTAATCAGTACCTGGAACCTTTCGGCTTGCAGTTGGTGGGTGAAACCGAGGAGGATGCTGCACCGTGTTTGGGCGTAAGAGCTACTACAGAAAATGGACGCGAATCGATTAAGTTTGTTGAAGCGGGTACACCTGCACAGCTAGCAGGAATTGATGCTGGAGATGAGTTATTAGCAATCGATGGAATGCGGGTAACGGCTCAGAATTTAAGCGATCGCCTGAGAGACTACCAACCAGGTGACTCTATTCAAGTCACAGTTTTCCATCAAGAAGAACTGCGAGCTTATTCAGTTACTTTAGCAGCTCCGCGTTCCAGCCGCTACCAAGTAACGCTTGTAGATCGTCTTTCTCCGACTCAAAAACAGAACTATGAGGGGTGGTTAGGAGTTAGCATATAAACTTTTGTATCCATCGGCTTGAAGTAGAGACGCGATTAGTCGTGTCTCTAAAATCCAAAATCTAAAATCCAAAATCTAAAATCCAAAATCAGATCACCGTAACGTCCGTCTCACACTGGCACTAATCAGATCTACTATAAAAGTGAGGCAGATAAAACATATCAGCGTAGTGACGACACCTTGATAATCAAAGCTACTTAATTGTTCGCTCAGCAATCGCCCTAATCCTCCAGCACCAACCAAACCAACAATTACTGTAGCGCGAATGCAGACTTCCCAACGGTAGAGAATGTAAGCTAAAAAGCGAGGTAGAGTACGCGGTAAAACTCCATAAAGCAAGGCAGAATCAGCACTCGCCCCTAAAGCTTTGAGCGATCGCAGTGGTCTTTGATCTAAATTTTCTATTTGCTCTGCCATTAAACGTCCCAAAATCCCTAAATTGTGTATACCAAGCGCGATCGCTCCAGGTACAATCCCTGGAAACAACACAAAGACAAAAATTAACGCCCAAATTGGTTCAGGAATAGCGCGAGTAAATAACAATAAGAATCTTGTGACGAATAAAATAGCTATTGCCACAATACGATTTTGATTCCCACCTGTATCTAAAATTCCTCCAGGTAGCAGAAAATTATTAGCAGCAGGAAAGGAAAGCAAAATACCCCCAACTCCAGCAATAGCGATCGCCAAAATTGACATAGCCAAAGTTTGCGTCGCCAAAGTGAATAACTGACTTACCTGACTAACATCTGGTGGAAATGCATCATTTATCACTTTTGTCAATAATTGAGCAGTGCGAAGCGACCAAAGCTTGCTGAAATCAGCTTTAACGTACCAGAAGGAAAATATTAGTAAGATAACAGCAATAAATGCGGCGAGAGGAGCCAGGAGTGAGGAGTGAGGGAAAGAATGTTGTTTCACTCTCCCCCTGCTCCCTATTTGCGGTGATCGCAGTTTCAAAAAATTCAAATCCAAGCGGCTGGGTGCGCCTAGACGACGGCGCAGCATCGCACTGCAAAAATCAGTGCTACCGCTCAAAACTACTAAAGCTATCAACAACGTCCACATCTGTTCGTAGCGCAGAGATTGGAGACTGAGGAGAATTTGATAGCCCAGTCCACCAGCACCGATAATACCTAGTACCGCAGCAGATCGGATCGAGCATTCAAACCGATAAAAAGTGTAAGAAAGTAGATTGGGAAAAGCTTGGGGAAGCAGGCTATAGGCAAAAGCATTCAGCGGTGATACGCCACTATTTAGCAGCGCCATCAATGGTTGGCGGGGTGTCTCATCCAAAATTTCTGAAAAGACTTTAGCAGTAATTGCCCCAAACGGGATTGCGATCGCTCCTATGGCGACAAGAGGATCTAGACCAAATATATTGATAAAAAATAATCCCCAGATCAGTTCGTGAATCGCTCTAGGAATTGCTAACCCAACCCTTACCGCTAGCCAAGGCGCAACATAAAAGCGATGAAACCTACCTTTATTAGTAGATTGCCACCAAACTTCCGCCGACAGAACACCCCCTACCAAACCCAGCAACACGCTGAAGAATGTGCCGCACACAGCATATGCTAGGGTTTTTAACGTAGCATCCCAAGCCAGCCAGAGAAATTCCGGTGTGAGATCGGGATGAGTCGCGGCTAGCAGAAAGCGCAATACAAGAATCCAGCCCCCTTCATTGACTAAATCCCGCTCAAACAATTCAGCCGAGTGCAAAGCCCAAATTAAGGACGCAACAAACAGCAAACCCCATAAAGTACGCCAGTTGAGCAGAGAAGGGCGCTTGGTCAATTTTAGATTTTGGATTTTGGGTTTTAGAATACTGCGTCCTCCCTAAGCCCCTTCTTTCAGTTCTCGTAGCATTTGGTTTTATAGTTGCTACGCTTTGGACTGCCAAAACTCCCTATATTTTTGGGCATTTTCTAATCCAAAATCTAAAATCTAAAATCCAAAATGCTATTGGCGGTTCAATCCTCAGTCCTATATAACTCTTCAACCATTTTTGCTGATACTGCTTGGGGCGGTAGATCGAATAGAATTCGTCCCTGACGCAAACCAACTAAGCGCTGAAAATAATTGCGGGCATACTCGAAGGCGTGAAGGCTAGTTACTAGTGTTTTACCCTTGGTTTGGCTTAGCTGAACTAATATCTGCATAATTTCGCGGCTGCGTTCTGGATCAAGGCTAGAAATCGGTTCATCTGCAAGAATAGCCGCAGGGTTTTGGACTAAAACGCGGGCGATCGCTACTCTTTGTTGCTGTCCTCCAGAGAGGCTATCTGTGCGATCATACAGCTTTTCCCCAATTCCCACCTGCACTAAGGCTTGAGTTGCTGTTTCCACTTCTAACGGATAAATCAGTGAAATCGCCGCTTTCAAAAACGACCAGTGTCCTAAATGCCCAGCATTGACATTATGAATAACTCTTAAATTATCCACTAAATGAAATTGCTGATATATTGTCCCAACTTGCCGCTGCACACGGCGCAAAGAATAGGGCTTTAAGTTGGCTAAATTCTTACCTAATACCCATACTTCACCCCCAGTTGGTCGCAGCGTACCGTTGAGTAAGTTAATTAATGTACTTTTCCCCGCGCCACTAGAACCGACCAAGGCAACTCTTTCACCCGGATAAATTTGTAAGTTAATATTAGCGATCGCCTGGTAGCTACCAAATTGTTTAGTAACGTTTTTCAGTTGAAAAATAGGTATTTTGTCTTGAATTTCCCGGCTCAGTCCATCCATTTTGTCATCAAATAGCGCTCTTGGTCTTTAAACTCCATCTGCCGATAAAAACTTTGTGCTGCTATATTCTTCCGTTCAACTTCTAGGTGGAATGCTTTAATTTCTAAGGTGGTAGGGCAAACTTTTTCTATAAACTGGATAGTTTTCTTACCTATCCTCTGTTGGCGATCGCTTTCTCGAATATAAAACTCATCGATAAATGCATCGCGTCCTAGATATTCCAAACTATAACCAAACGTCAGGACGATGTGTCCCTTCCCTTCTCCCTGATTTGAATTAGCCACACCCGACCCAGCGAGTCATCATTCAAAATCTTTCCTAATGCCTTGCGTATAGCTCACTCATCAAATAGATTACCGTCAACTTCACAAAATCGAATTAACTCTACCAGAATTTTAGTATCAGATATGTCAGCAATTTTGAAGGTTGGTTCCACTTGCTAAAGCTGCGATTAAATTATCAATTTTTTTTTATTTATTTTGGTACTTGCCGCGCAGAGGACGATTGTCCTCCGCGCTCCAACTACTTACTTTCAACAAGTATTTAGTTAGAAAAATATACTTACTATATTATGGTATTTTCAGGCAATACACAAGCCTTTTTCCTAATTTTAATAATTGATTTGTAATTAGAAATAATTATAATAAGCGTAGTAATACATAGTCAAAAAGCAACAAAAAATGACAAATTCATTTAATTTTGCCAATTTCTCGACCGACAGCTTCAATTTGAGTATAGTTGGAATTTTGAGTAGGGATAAATTTGTTTGCCTGTAAAAGGTCGAGTATTTCTTTTTGTTCTGGTACTTTAGGATCTAGTTTTAAGAAGGCATTTTCGACTTTTTTAACAAAATCATTGCCATAGCGCTGTTTGACTTGAGGATTAATCAACCAATGGTAATCATAATAGGCAGGCGATCGCCAGATTGCATCAACTTTACTTAGGTCTACTTCTTTTGCTTGTACCCGTTGCAACCAAACCTTTTCATTTACAGCACCAGCATCATAACTACCTGCTTCCACCAGTTTAATAGTCTTGTCGTGATCGCCAGAAAAGCCAACCTCACCTTTAAAGTCAGTGAGTTTCACACCAGCTTGTTGCAGGAAGTATTGTGGCATCAACCGCCCCGATGTCGAAGAATCGCTACCAAAAGTAAAGGTGTGTCCTTTCAATTGCTTAACATCGGCAATGTCTTTAAATGGTTTTAGCCCACTCTGTTTGTTGGTAATAAAGACACTGTGGAATTTTGCGTCTACATCACGCTGGGCGATCGCTTCTGCACCAGGTACTTGTAATCTTGCCTGAACCCCAGTTAATCCCCCAAACCAAACTAGATCTAAATCTCCTACTTTAAAAGCAGTCACAGCTGCAGCATAATCAGTCACTGGCTTGTATTCCACTGGTACGCCTAATTCCTTTTGTAAATAGGCCGCTAGTTTGGTATATTGACGCTGCAACTTTTCCGGGTCTTGGTCGGGTATTGCCCCTGTGATTAACGGCTTTATCTGTGTAGAACCGTTGTTCGCCGACGTTCCAGATGTAGTTGGAGAACAAGCAGCTAGAGGTAGCAACAACAGCAATACAGCCGACCAAAAAAGTTTGTTCATAGTTGAATATTTTGCCTTGTATCCAATCTTAAAGCCTAGGCGATCGCTAGCCTCTAGTTTACAAGTTGTCACGATAGCTCAACGGTAGTTTACAAGTTAGAAGATCTTTTTCATTCGCCAGACTTATAGTATCAATGCACGCATCTGAAGTATGCGAGTTTTTTATAAAGGTAGTATAAACTTTATCACAATTTTTGATAAAGGCAGGGAATATACTGAAAATTCAATGTTAGATTTTGGTTGTATTCCAAAGTTAAGAATAAATTCTCGCTTTTAAGATACTTCCACCAAATATATTTAATTCGCTTTTAAAGGCAGCTAGTGTTTACTAGTTTGTTTCAGAGGAAACTATCTTAAATTTAAAAAATTAGTATTAAATGCTACTTATGTATTTAAGTATATATCGCTTGATACCGTAGGTAGGGTTCAGTCAATTAATTCACTGCTTAGAGGGCATTATTTTTATGAGAAGTTCTACTATGACTTCTTTATTTCCTATTATCGTGACTGCTGCTAGCATTGCTGTTGTTTCCTCAGCAGTATCCCCAGCCAATGCATACTCTGTTATTCGGACTAATGCTGAAGCAGGAAATCCATCAAGTTACTTATATGATGTAGGACTACATGGTGGCGATGTGGGTAGAACACTAGATCCAATTACATGGTCTGTTGCCCAGAATAGCAACAACTCTGGCTTACCAGTAGAGTTGAGTGCTAAAGCCGAGATTACAGTCAATAGCTTTTCGTCCAATATGTTATCTTTGGCGATCAAGCTAACCAACACAACTACTGCTAACTTCCAGTCATCTATTGTCAGTTTCGGATTTGGAGTGAATCCAGATGTGAACGGAGCGCAATTGCTTCAAGACGATGAACAAACTTATGATGCTGTTCGAGTTAAATCCAAAGCAGGCTTTCCTGGTGGGTTCAAAAACATTGATGTTTGCGTCTTTGGGGGAAAGACTTGTAATGGTGGTGACATTAAAGAAGGTCTGCAATCAGGCGGTAACTTTGATAGCTTTACGCTGAATCTCTTTGGTAACTTTGGAGAAGATCCGAGAGTAACTCTTAGTGCTTTTCCGCTCAAATTTCAAACTGCTGCTGGCAGTTATGAAGCCGCTGGTGTTCCCGAACCAATAACTGTGGTAGGCTCAGGATTGGCTTTAGGTTTCGGTACATTGTTCTCAAAAGAGTCGGCCAAAAAGCGGAAAAAAGCTAAAGTTAAAGCCTAAAAAATTTTTCATTATATCTCTATTTTCTGTAAATTTACTGAGATAAATGAGTTTGAAAGCTTGGATTGTGTCAAGGTAGTCAGTGGAATTACCATTGGACACAGCTCTGAGAGAGGGTTAAGTTAATCTGTAGCTTTGTTATGCAGGGCTACAGATTTTTTTTAATAGCAAAAGGATAACGAGCGAGTTGAATGCGATCGCTTTATTAATTTGAATTAAATTTATAAATAAGTTTATGAAAAGTTCGGGTACAGTATTAGTTCTTTTTAATAGAATTCAGTTGTGGTTACTTGGAATAACGACAGGTTTAATTACTATTCATTTGACTTTGACATCGAGAGCAAAAGATTCTAGCTTACTGGGTACTAGTGCCTTGTTTTGGATCGCTGCTTGTTACCTCATATGGCAAAAACGCGATGAACTGAATTTAGAAAGTAGAATTTTTTCGAGCATTTGGGGGATGGTGATCGTCGCTTTTATACTACTTAAAAGTACATCAATATCTAGCTACGATCCTTTCTTACGACTCTTCCCATTAATGTCAGGTTTAGGTATAGCCATGCTTGCTTCTGGCTTTAAAGGATTAAAGCAATACTGGCAGGAATTACTCATTTTATGTTTTTTAGTGCCATCACCTGGAGCATTATCCTTGTTATTTGATATATCTAAAATTACAGCTAAGTTTGCAACTGCTTTACTTTGGTATGCGGGATTTGAAGTTCACCGCCAAGGAGTTTATGTATATCTTCAAACTGGAGGAATAGAGGTTTATTCAGGCTGTTCTGGAATAGAAACTATGCTTCATTTGTTAGGACTAGCAGTGATTTTTATATTGATGTTTCCTACGACAAAGTTTGAAAAGTTTTTGTTGCCTATTGTGGCAATTTCAATTGCATTTATTGTTAATGGTATACGAGTTGCAATTTTAGCTATTTTGGCAGCATCTTCTAACCCAGAATCACTTGAATATTGGCATAAAGGAGAGGGATCTTTAATATTTTCAATGCTCTGTGTAGCTATTTTGGGGCTATTTTGCTTTTTTTTGCTCCGACAGGGTGAAGATGAAGAGTATGACTCTGTGGAGTTATAATCATGAATGTTTGGAAAAGTACCCGCATTTCATTTCTATCTGTTACCTTGTTTGGCGTACTGTTAGTATTAACTAAGTCAATTTTATTTCCTGCTAGCAGCAATCGTACAGTAACAGCTTTTGTTTTCCCTTCTGTAGTGCCATTAAACGGCTGGCAACCTTTAGCGAGTCATCCCCTAGTTACTCAAAGTTTTACAACAAAAAGCTGTCGCGGTTGCGTTAAGCAAGCTCAAACTAACAAGCAGGTTAACTACCTTTCTGGCAGGCAGTATCAATATATCCAGAATGGTTTATCACTACATATTGAAATGCGCTATCTAGTTAATACTGTCGGAGACGTTCAAGAATATATCAAACAAAATACAAATATTCCTTCAGCTAAAGTTACACCGCGTCAACAAACAGGAATAGGTTACTATAACTTATTTACTGCTAGCGGAAAAGCTTATTTAAGTACCTGTATTAATCCGCGTGGTGGGACTACAGTTACTGATAGGCAGTTCAAGCAAAATCGTAACACTTACGATTTGCAAAGCCGTATAGTTCCTTGGTTACTAGGACAGAAAGAGCTTAAAGATAATCGCTGTCTTTGGACTCACATATCCACACCTTTAAAAGATACTACCCCAGACGATACTTATCAAGTATTAGAAACAGCCTTTGTTTCTTGGTATCAGTGGTGGTATCCACGTTTTCCTAACTCTTAAGCTTAAATCAACTCAACTTATTTACTTATCTTGTCATGTTAACCTCAGAAAACAGTAACGAATCTTCTAGCCACTTAATTATTCATGCAGTTGGCTATGGTTTGCTATTATTTATATTTTTCGATATCGTTGACATTTTATTTCCACCACGCTTGATGAATCCTATATGGGAATTTCAAACTATAGGTGCATTAATTGAGCGCGTTCCTCTACCTTTAATCGGAATGGTACTAGTATTTTATGGCGGAGACAGTTACCGGGGTAAATGGGAAAAATTAATCCTCAAGCTTTTATCTCATGCTGCTATTATAATCGGAGTACTGTTTTTATTATTAATTCCTTTATGCATTAGCGATGCTATACGAATTAATAATATGAACACCGAGCAAATTAACACTCAATTTAATAAAGGAGTATCACAAATTCAGCAGTTTGAGCAACAATTAAATAAAGCTACAGAGCAGGATTTAACAAATCTGATGACTCGGCTTAATAGCCAAAGTGGTTCACCTAAAATCGAGAATCCTCAAGAATTGAAAACTCGATTGTTAGCAGATGCACAAAACTCTCAAACTAATATGAAGACGCAAGCTGATGCCACTTTGAAAAATAAGGGTCTTAATTTGATGAAAAATACAGTCAAATGGTGTATAGGAGCTTTGATTGCTGGAGATTTATTTATAAGAATTTGGCAAGCTACTCGTTGGGTGCGAGGAGGCAAAAAACGGAAGTTAAAAGCGTATTAAGCGTCAATAGGTTAATATTATTTTCGCCAATTACGAACGGTTGATAAATATTGCCCTAGAAATGGCATACCACCAATTGCAGGAAGTAAGTAGCGGGAAGTGCAAAGTAATCCTAAAGCAGCAGCAGTAGGCGCGTTGAAATATGGTTGATAAAAAGCAATCAAAGCTGCATCACGAGTACCTACACCAGCAAATGTGAGTGGTAGTAAACCTGCTAATATTGCTAGTGGAGCCAATGCTAAATTAGCTAATAATGGTGTCCAAGCTTTGAGGGCAAGAATAAAAAACCAAATTTGTAACAAGTGTAAAAACCAGATAAAAATTGAAGTAAAAGTAATTTTTAGTAGTTGGTTTTTGTCATGCCAAAAATAAGCCAGCATTTCCTCCCAGGAAATTTGAAGCTTTTGGATTTTTAATTTAATCTTTTTTGGCGTAATCGCCTTACCAACCAGAAAAAATACTTTGGCAAATTTGCGAGAACTAAGTAGCAATACTCCAACAATCAATCCTACAGCTACACTCACTGTCATTGTCCAAAATAGCCAATTTTTACTGGGATAAAGTATTAAGCCGAACGCACACCACAGTAGCAGCGACAGCATATCGCAGGCTTTTTCAAACACAACCAAAGACAAAGATAATGAACCGTCTAAGTGTCCTCTCTGCTTCATAAAATAGGCTTTGGCAATATCACCCATTTTTGATGGCAGTACCATATTAAGTACACTTGCAGCTAAAATTAAGCGATTAGCTTCACCAAAACCTAGCCTGGCTCCACTAGGCATTAATTGTTGCAATCGCCATGAGGTAATTAAAGTTAGCGGTACTACCATACCAAGGCTGATGATCATCCACCAACCGTTGCAATTCTGAAATACTTTTATCAACCCAGAAAAGTCAATTTTCGAGTAGATTATAGCTAAAATTAGCAAGCTTACTGCAAGGGATATCAAGCGCTTCATAATTAAAAATAACGCTCCAATTTCAACGTTTCGCCTGGAGCAAGTTTTTTAACTTCCTGAGTCAAGTCAAGCCAAGGTTGTAATTGACCGTGTTGAAAAGTCCGACTCATGACGACATAGATAGAAGTTTGATCGCAACCAATACCCACCGCGATCGCATTGTCCCACGTCTGCGCTTGCAATTCATCAATAACGCACCATTGTCCTCGCTCCCACCTCAGTAGGCGACGAAATTTATACGGTGCATCCTTTTTCCCAACAATCAATACTTTTTGTAGTAGCTTACGAATCAAATTAGGAAAAAATCGTCCCAAGGTAAGCATGACAATCCGCAATATTAGTAAATTGAGTGGTGTCATTTGCTTTTGTTTCGCCCAACCCAGTTGACCTTGAATCGAAATTTCATTCTCACTCAGACTAATTTGATAATCTCCTACTAAATGCCCAACAGCATTCTTATGCTTCTTGCCTTCACGCACTAATAATGTAAACTGCGTATCTGAAGCTACTAAGTGATCGCCACGAAAGAGTTTGAACACCCCACCTTTATTTAGTGCTAGGTAAAGTTCAGTATTATGGCGACGTTCAATTAAAATTTTTGCTTCTGGAAACCAAATCCTACCAGTGGGACGGGATTTAGGCAGAGGACGCTCAGCAACAAAATCCCGCCAAGCTAGTAAATAATTCCAAGTATGATGCCCAATAATATGATCGTCGCTGTAGCATGGAGCAAGCTTATTCGCCAACCCGATTAAAAAGCTATCATTAATTCGCAGTGCGTCAGGCATCCATTGGCCAACTAATTCAAAACCGTGAGGGAAAAAGTTGTAGGTGTTGCGACTGGTGTATTCTCCCCCATAAGATCCATCAGGGTGGATGAAGTGAGCAGCTAGTTCAACAGCTTTGACTAACGCCTGTTTGATTCTAATATCTGGTCTTAACTGATAAATCCGCGCTAAACAAGAAATGGTGAGGGTATGATAGCCAGGATCGCAGCCTTCGTATTCCTGAAACCAACCTTCGCTGCTTTGCCAAGACAGCACTCGTTCCAAACGCTGCACTTTTGCCCTATCCCATTGAGATGTCTGCAATAACTTTGAGAGTAATTCCAGACAAAGGACAATCAAGGCTTGGTGGTTGGCGAGTTGTCCGCTTTCATTGTGATGGGCTAACCAGTCTGCCCGCTTAGCAAAAAAACTTAGGATGGTGGGATTATCCAGTTTTAGCAAGGTATAGCTGTCAATGCAAGCAAGCAGGGAAAAAGCTGCTGCACCACCCGCCCGTTCGTAGGGAAAATAATCATCGCAGGAACCATCAGGGTGGGCGCTATCAGAGGCGAATAAAATACCAGCCTCGACCCACTGGGGAATTACAGGCTGTTGGTAGAATGAGTTATCTGGCATTTTGGTGTCGTATGCCAATGCTAGGGGCAATACAAATTCTTGTGCCATACCGCTGGGGAAGTCGATAATTTTGTAATGCCAGAAGTTGCGGTCAAAACAGCCGTAGGTGGGGCTGTGGACGTTGCGATCTAGTAAGGTCAAAATTTTGGGGATTTGCGCGATCGCTTCGCGGGCAAACAAGTCTTTATTCATGAAGTGGTGAGTGGCGAGTGGCGAGTGGCGAGTGGCGAGTGGCGAGTGGTGAGTAGTGAGTGACAAATGACAAATTATCAGTTTAGTTCCTAGTGAGTTGACTGTTTTTCTGCTCAGTTTCAATTGCCGATCGCCTCATCCTTAACTGGATTTCTTCTAGCATTTTGCGATTAACTGCCATTAAGTCAGCAACTAAGCCAAATAGCCACAATTGTACGCCAATAATAATTAGAATTGCTGCCAAAATAAGACTTGGAATCCGGGTACGAGTAGTTCCTTCTAAGAATAAGATCAGCCAGCGTACCCCCAGCATAAATCCGATGGAAAAAGGAATACTCCCCAATATTGTAAAGAATCGCAGCGGTTGATAAGTCATGAAAATGCGAAGGATAGTGAAAAGCGATCGCTGCACATAAGCGGTAATACTTTTCACTAAGCGCGAAGGTCTTAAATATTTATTTGTTCTGATTGGTACAGATGTAATCGGAATGCCTTTTTGCCCTGCTTGGATGATTGTTTCTAAGGTATAAGTATATTCATTAAATACATTTAGCTGCATTGCTGCTTCACGACTGATAGCCCGAAAGCCACTGGGAGCATCAGGTATATCAGTATTACTAGCAATACGAACTACCCAACTTCCCAGTTTTTGTAGTATTTTTTTCGTAAGTGAAAAGTGTTTTATCTTGCCAATTGGTCGCGTACCAATAACAATTTCTGCTCTACCTGATAAGATGGGTTCGATCAATTTAGGAATATCATCAGCACAGTATTGATTATCTGCATCTGTGTTGACAATAATATCTGCACCAGCAATTAAGCTGGCTTCTATCCCAGCCATAAAAGCTTTGGCAAGCCCTTGATTGTAGCTAAAATTAACTATGCGATCAACACCATAAGACCGAGCAACTTCTACTGTTTTATCGGTGCTACCATCATTGATTATCAGCCATTCTACGCTAGTTATACCTGGTAACTGACGAGGCAGTTCGGAAAGTGTAACTCCTAAAGTCGCTTCCTCGTTATAACAAGGAATTTGAATAATTAGTTTAGGCATATATAAAGGTTTTTAGCAATATATTTTAGGCATAAATGTAATTTTTAAACTAATTGTTAGCAATTTTTAATAAATGCCTAATCGTGGTTAAACAGTTTAATTAGCATTACCCTGTTTTCATTTAAGTAAGTTTATGAATGTGCTTTTGAATTTTAAGTAGAGAAGCGACATATTGCTGCTCTACTTACTTTCTCTAAAAAGTGACAATAACATTTTCGCGATCGCCACTATATTCATAAGTCCTGATTTTACCTGCACTTAATTGAGGCTGTAAGACTGCTTGCATAATTGTGTAGGCACATGAGTTATTTCGAGTGGTTATAAGCAGTTTGTCTCTACTGGTTACCTCAAATTTGATATTATTAATAATTTGAGAACAGATTTTTTTAACTTCTTGGTTGCCAACAATTTGTTCTCTAATATCTTTAACTCGCTTGTCTTCCTGTTCTGGTTGTGATGGCGTTGAACGACGAATTGGTGGACTGGAAGGACGAATTGGGCGCTCTGAATTGCTCGGCGGTCGATCTAAATCATTTGATCGCTCAATTGAATCCCCCGATGTTTGCGCCCAGACAAAGGCATTAGGAGAAACAAAACTTATCGCCAGTCCAAAAATTAAAATTGAGCCAATAGCTTGACGAATAAACACCATTTTTAGATTCTCCTGACATTGAGGATGATATCGTAAAACTGACACAAAACGGATATCAGAATAATTCGTAATTAATTGTCTATTTCCTTGACTTAAACCTAAGCACCTTTAGTTCCTTCAGCTTTTAGCTGTGATCAATAGTCTGAGTTGGTTTTAATTTATGTAAAGATAATCACAAGGTTTATCGCTCGCATTTTAGCATCCGACGTTAACAGTCGATTGCCACCAAATAACTAGAACAAGTTTAAATTATGGCTTTCCTACAGGCGCGGCAATCTTTCATTCAAGAAATTAATCAACCTGACAAGCAGATAGATTTAGCCAAGGCAGCCCTTTTCATTGCACAAGAAGAATATCCCAACCTCGATCCTGACGAGTACCTCAACGCTCTTGATACAATGGCGTTTGAATTACAACAACAGCTACCAGATCGGCAGTACCCGCTGCGGATCATTCAAACGATTAATCGGTATCTATACGATGATTTGGGATTTACGGGTAATGTAGCTGATTACTATGACCCCCGCAATAGTTTTTTAAATGAAGCTCTGGAGCGGCGCACGGGAATTCCGATTACTCTGGCGCTGATTTACCTTGAAGTAGCTAATAGGATTGATTTTCCTATGGTGGGCGTAGGAATGCCAGGGCATTTTCTCATCCGCCCAGATGTTCCCGACATGGAAACTTTCGTTGATGCCTTCAATCGCGGTGAGATCTTGTTTTTTCAAGACTGTCAAGAAAGACTGGCTCAAATTTACGGTCAACCTGTGACGCTGCAACCTGAGTTTTTGGAATCTGTGAGTAATCGGCAATTTTTAATGCGGATGCTGACGAATCTGAAATTCATTTATCTGCAACAGGAGGAGTTAGAAAAAGCGCTACGTGCAGTTGAAAGAATTTTGCTGCTGTTCCCAGAATTGGCGAGAGAACTGCGAGATCGCGGCTTGATTAACTACCAGTTGGGGCGCTTTGGTGCAGCAATAACCGATTTTGAAAATTATCTCACCCAAGTTCCCAATGCCGAGGATGCCCTTGTCATCCGCAGGTTGTTGAATCAGTTAGGGCGAAATAGTTAAATGATGAATGATGAAATGTAATATTTTTTAGCATTCATCATTCATCATTTTGCAGTTCTTCTGCCACTCGTTTGAGGCGACGCAGTTGAGCTTGCATATCTTCTTGCGTCCAGCGTTGAGCGAAGGTGTGGAAGCCCCAGCGCACTATGGGGTTAGGAATTTTAAACTCAAAACGGTTGATTAAGTTCGTTCCTGGCGATCTGGGTTGGCATTCCCAGCGATCGCTTCCAGTGAAAAATCCCTCAAAACCCCAAACGATCAAACCAGGCGCTCGTTCTATTACTACGCTGTTTAAGCTGGGCGCAAGGAGGGGAATTTGAATAATAAAGCGACTGCGGCTACCCACATCAGTACTCCAATCACCGACTGGGGCGCAACGTAAGGCAGGGTTGAGCCACCGATGCATTAATTTTTGCTCTGTAATACAGCGCTCTACAACTGTAGCAGTTGCAGCGATCCCAATTGATTGTTCAAACACTATTACAGCAGACATACTATGAAGTCAGACGAAATTAGTAGGTGATAGGAAGAGTTTTAAATCTTAACGCGATCGCTCTTTCTTATCAGGAATTCTAATGACAATAAATTTAAACAAGCTCGTTTTTTTGTCGCTCCTCAAATCAGAGCAAATACCAAAAACCAACAAAAAAATGGTTTTTAAAGGTTAATTCTTCATTAAGGTAGATGTGTTGCTATAAACTTAAGCATCACTCTGGATAGGAAAATCAGATTTAAACTTACTAGCTAGTTTACCGAGAAAATACAAAAATACAACTAAGCTGTAGGATAATTCAGAATCCTGCTTTCAAATAAGGAGAAAGTACTGTATTTTTTCCAGTAACGTTTGTAGTTAACTCAGGAAAACCATGAATCGAATTTGGCACGAGGTAACTAAAATAACAGGCTGGAGTGGGCAGATTGATGTGCTACAACTTTTGGCACAGACATCACCAGCTCCAGGTAATCCAGTTGATAGCACTGGGGCTGCTGTCCAGACAGGAGTGAATCAGACAGGTGCTGCTGTGCAGTCGGGGGTTAATTACGTCCAAGATATTTTCCAGAATATTTTGGCGTTTATTCCCAACTTGATCGCAGCAGTCTTGATTCTGTTGGCTGGTTGGATTGTAGCGGCGATCGCCAGATCTATAGTAAAGGGCTTACTCAACCGCACCAATATAGATAACCGCATCGCTGCTGGGTTAATGGGTCGTCAGGATTCGGGCGAACTACCCAAAGTAGAAGACTTTATTGGCAACTTGGTTTACTGGATTATCCTCCTGTTTACCATCGTGGCGGTATTACAGTCACTGCAACTAGAGGTAGTGTCGCGCCCGTTGGGAGGATTTCTCAATACCGTAATTGGCTTCATTCCAAGAGTGTTGGGTGCTGCGATAATTCTCGGCATCGCTTGGGTAATAGCAACACTGGTGAAGTTGGTAACGACGCGGGGATTGCGAGCCGCCAGGGTGGACGAGCGCCTAGATCAACGCCCACCACAAGCAGCAGGCACGACTCAACCGCCAAATCAGTTATCTTTAACCGATACGATCGCTAATGCCTTGTATTGGTTCATATTTTTGCTGTTTTTGATCCCAGTCTTGGATACTTTGGGTCTACAGCAGGCACTACGACCAGTAGAGAATTTGGTGAATCAAATTCTCTTGATTTTGCCGAATATCTTAGCCGCGGTGTTAATCGCAGCTGCTGGCTGGGTACTAGCTACTATAGTGCGTCGGATTGTTACCAACTTGTTAGCTTCAACCGGGCTAGACCAAGCAGGAACTCGGTTTGGCTTGCGTAGAACCGCAAGAGGACAATCGTTATCCGGGATTATTGGCACGATTGTTTATGTGTTGATTTTGATTCCGGTTGCGATCGCGGCGCTCAATGCATTGCGCATCGAGGCAATTTCGGCACCAGCAATATCAATGCTGCAACAAATCCTCAATGCTCTCCCTGCGATCTTCACAGCAGCATTAATTCTGATTTTGGCTTATTTCCTGGGGCGGTTTGTCGCAGATTTAGTCACCAATATTCTCAGCAGCATTGGCTTTGACAACATCTTCTCTGTCTTGGGTCTACCAGCACCCGCGAGACGCAGAACTGGAGTAACAACTAGATATCCAGATCCTCAAGTCACGCCGCCTACTACCGGACAACAAACTGTAATTCAGTCCGACTCCAGCACAACGATGCAACTGGCAACTCGTACACCTTCCGAGATTGCAGGCATTATTGTTCTGGTTGGAATTATGCTGTTTGCCGCAGTCACAGCAGTTAACATTCTGGGCATTCCAGCGCTAACAGCTTTAATTAGCGGCATTATCGTCATATTTGGGCGGATTTTGGCAGGATTAGTGGTGTTTGCCATTGGTCTATTTCTGGCAAATCTGGCTTACAGCATCATTACAAGTTCTGGTAGTTCCCAAGCCCGAATCTTAGGACAGATAGCACGCATTTCGATCATTGTTCTAGTGTCAGCTATGGCACTGCAACAGATTGGCATTGCTCAAGATATTGTTAACTTGGCATTTGGTCTGCTACTGGGTGCGATCGCTGTTGCCAGTGCGATCGCCTTTGGTTTAGGCAGCCGCGACATTGCAGGTCAACAACTGAGAGAATTACTCGAATCTTTCAAGCAACAACGAAACCTACCTCCACGAGTATGAGGAGGGGGGGATGGGGAGATGGGGGGACAAGGAGAGGATTGTTTAAGATCCCCTTGTCACCTTGTCACCTTGTCCCCTTGTCCCTAATTTTGCCACCAGTTCCGCTTTAATTCGGTTGAGAATGGAAGTTTCATCTAAGGATGCTAAAATCCGGCTAACGACGGCTTTAGGGCCATCAGGCCCCCAAGTTGCCCCATTGGCTAAATAAGCTTTGGCGACTTGTCCAATGCCATAGGAAGAAACACCAGCCACAGAGGCTTGAGTAATGGCGACAGATAAGTAGGGTGCGATCGCTCCTCCACCAGTGGCGGTGGTAGCTAGACCGAGTAAACTTTTGAGAGAACTTAAACCCAAATTCGCCAACAGTTCGCTGGCACTTATGCCACCCATACTGAGGGCGATTTTTTGTAGCAGGTTCGTAGCGCCTGCGGAAGTCATGGGAATGCCATACAACTTTGATAGAGTCAGGATCAGCGTGACATCAATTACAACGCCGCTGAGGAGATCGACAACAGTAACAGGGTTGAGGGCAACAGCTATTGCCTTTGACATGACTGCCCGCCAAATGATGGAGTTAGCGCTGTTCTCCCGAATTTCCAGTTTTCGCTGCACCAATTGTTCGTTCACATTGTCGGCATAAAGCATCGTATTCAAAGCAACTAATGCTTTGCCTTCTCGATGCAAAATTTCGAGGATTTTTAGCTTCAGCTCTTGAACTTGTGGTTGACTAGAACTAAGCTGAACGCCCCTAGTACCATCGGGACGTACTATTGCTTTTCTAGTCAGGGGTGAAGCAGCTGCCATGACAATTTCATCAGGCGAGAGTAACTCTGTGACTCGTTCATCTCGGATTTTGTGATAAATCGCCATTCGATCCGCTTGAGGATACTGGTCAATTTTGTTGAACACGAGCAAAATTGGCTTCCCTGCTTCTCGCAGTTGGGAAAGGGCTGCGTGTTCAAGCTGGGTCATATCACCCGCAATTACAAATAAAATTAGATCCGCCTGACTAGCAACTTTTGCCGCAGCATCGGCACGAGTTGCACCGTCAACTTCATCTAAACCAGGAGTATCAATCAATTCCACCTGCGACTGAGATGTACTAGGGAGGGTGACTTTGAGGTAGCGATCGCCTCCTACCATTTCTTCACTAATGCCCCAGCAAGCCTTTTGACTGCCTTTGGTGACACCATGCAGCGGGCCTGTTTCAAACACTGTTTGCCCCAGCAAGGCGTTAAGCAAAGAAGATTTACCTCGCCCCACCATGCCAAAGACGGCAATTTGCACCACCCGCCGCTCTAAATTCTCCAGCATGGTTTCAAGCTGGTTAATTTCTGCCTCCAATCCTTTTGTTTCAGAGGGCGTGAGGTCGAGATTTTTGATTAATTCTTGCAGAGTATCTCGTGCCTGTTTGTAATTTAGTTCCGCCTCAATGTCTTCAAAGCTCCAAATCGCACTTTCTAGTTCCTGCTCGAAATCATTATCGGGCATATGGGGATTTGGTTCAGGCACAAGAGAAGTCATAAATATGGGTGTGGGGTAATTAAGAAAGACACTTGTGGAACTTGGGGGACACAACAGATTTGAGGAATTTGAGGTAGCCCAGGAGGCGAGTAGCTTTTCTCCAACCGCCTGTGTTCACTTCAGCCTTCATCCTAGCCAACGGTCGCGGGCTTCGCCCTACATCCTTTTCCCTTTGATCTAGTTTGCAATTACTTTACCTAATTCGATCCTAATCAAAATTACTGCTGTCAGATTGCGTTTGATATCGTGGGGAATAGAACACTGGGAAAGCATTCAATATTGGTAGCAACAATTGTGAGTGGTAAGCGTCTGCCAGAAACTATTGCCCACGTCAGGATCACTCGTCAATCCTGGCAACATGGATTTCTAGAAGGAGAAGTCAGAGCTGGCGAATTTGAATGGCACTTCCAGTGGCGTTTTCGCTTGGGTGAGTTGTCTGTTAAGCCTTCTCAAGGTCGAGCTTTAATTCAAGAACCGCTCGGTCGCTTTTTGGAGCAAAAAGATTATCAGCTAGAACCAGGAGGAGATTATGCTTTTAAAATTCGGGCAGAACTTTAGAATGATGAATGATGAATTTTCGTAATTGAGTAGGTGGTAGGGAGAAAGGTGAAAGCTGAAATATAAAATGCGAAATCTTTTTCCCTTTTTATCGTCACTTATCACTAACTTTTCAGCATTCAGCATTTATTGGTTCAAGTATCTTTCCACTAGCAGAATGGCAACAATGTCATCTATTGGTCGGGGTGGTTGTCGCATACCTTGTGGTATTAATCGAGAGACACCTGTGGGCGGGTACATCTGCCAATAGCGATCGCGCGCTTCTAAGCTGGTGTAACGTTCATCTACCATAAAGATAGATAAAGCGGATGGTAATTCTTGCCGTAGTTGTTGTTGCCAGCGTTTGGCTGTAGTTTGATCGCCCATTACTATTAAGGAAATCGGAAACTGCTGGCATAAGACTTGAATAGTAGCGATCGCTTCAGTTGCTGGCACAACTTGATGATAGTGCAGTTTGCGATCGCATCCCATTATCGCCAAGCCACACTTATCTTTACCAGGATCGAATCCCAGAATCATAGTATTCATCTTTCTCCCCCAACTCCCCCAGCTCCCCCAGCTCCTCCTCTCCCTGGTGTTGGACTAACAGATGGTGGAGAAGGAGGGGATGGTTGGAGTTTAGGTACGGCTATTGGTTGCCCTGCGACGCTCCGGGTGCTAAAAACAACTTGCCCATTGTCAACTGCTACCAGATCCACTCTTAAAGGCCCAGAAGTGTAAGTATCTTGGGCTGCGATCGCTTTCAGTTCTAATGGTTGATTGTATTGCTGTAGTTGTTCAAAGAAGCGAATTAGAGTTTGGATGCGATTATCTGCAATCTGAACAGTATCTCCCATGATGCCAGCTTGCTGGGCACGAAAATTAGCAGCACCCAGCAATAAATCTACCCGCCGTCGCATTTCCTCTGCTGTCATAGCTCTTGGATTGGAAGTAATTGCAGCTAAGACATAGCCTGCTGGAAAAATCTTTTGATTAACAGCCACTTGACTCATAATTTGTACAGATTTTTCCCCTACTAGATAGTTATTAGCTGCGAGAATTCGCACAAAGTAGTCGCGGCCATCATCAATTTGCTCGATCAGTTGTTTAACTTGCTCGTTTGAAGGTTGCACTACTTGCTCGGTGACGCGATCAACTCCTGGCTGAGTTAACTTGATCGCATTTCGGTTGGCTTCGCGCAGGATTTCATCGACAGCTTGACGAGCGGCTGAGGGTTGGACAACGCGAACCACCCTAGCTGCTAGCACTTGACCCCGAAATAAGGCGAAGTTGCCTTGACGCAACTCTTGTAAGTAGCGCCCTAAAAACAGTGTTGCTTGTTCTAGGTATTCCTTTTGTTTTTCTAGTTGTTGGCGGCGAGCTTCTTGTTTGGCTATTACCAATTTGCGCTTGGTAATTTCGCGATCGCGCAGGGCGATCTGAGTTTTGAGTTCGTTAAGCTGCGCCAGCAGTTTTTGACGGTCTTTTTGGCGTTGTTTAATTTCTGCACGTAGCTTACTTGCTTGCTGGGAAACAGTTGCAAGTCGCGTCTGGGCTTGCTGATACTCTGATGTAACTTGGCTCAACTGATTATTGGTGCGATTGAGTTGAGCTTGAGTTTTGATTTGTTTGCTAAGTACTTGCTGTAACGATTGATTAATTTCTACTAAGCGTTTCCTTCCGGCCGCTTGCTGTTTTTCTGCCTGTATTTGTTGGGCTTTTTGTTCGGCTCTGGCTTTAATTAATTCCTGCTCTACTTGACTTTTTTGTTTATTCGTGGCTTCTAACTGCCTTTGGGTAGTTTCTAAATCTTCACGTTTGCGCTCTAGTTGTCTTTGAATCTTGCCAACTTCAAACAGTCCTGTGCGCAATTGTTTGTTTACACTCAATAAAATTCCTAATGTAGAAGCAGAAATAATCGCCCCAGTAAAGACAGTAACTACAGTAGCTGTACGACGGGGGCGCATCTTAAACAGCGACAGACGTGCTTTACCTACTTTCGTCCCCACGCGATCGCCCACCGTTGCGATCGCGGCTCCTAAAATTAAAATTACGGCAATCCAAATAAACCCGGTGGACATTTCTCGCCATTCCTCCAGATACAGCCTAGCTCAACCAGGAGGGATGAATGGTGAGTAGCGCTTTGGCTAGAATTTTAGATTTTGGATTTTAGATTAAAGTCTCTGCTTGTTCCCCTGTGAGAAAGTCCCTTGCCAGAGCGCTCCCCTGAGTTCTCAAGGGAAGAACCCTGCACGAGGCTGACTCCTGAATTTTGACCACCGACAACCGACTGCTTAATTAAGTAAACTGCTGACTCAGAGCGACTGGATTATGAACAGTAATTTTCTTTTTGTGAATAGAAATCATATTACCGTCGCGCAAGTCGCCCAATAAGCGAGTGACAGTGACGCGGGTTGAGCCAATAGCTTCTGCGATCGCTTGGTGAGAAAGCTTGAGATCGATCGTGATGCCATCACTACTTGGAACACCAAAATCACGACAGAGAATCAGCAGAAAACTCACCAAGCGCGAACCCATGTCTCGGTGAGCCAAAGTTTCAATCATCATTTCTGTCTGTAGAATCCGCGAGGAAAGACCCCGCAGCATTAACATCGATAACTCTGGATTGTCCTTGAGTGCTTGCTCGACTTGCTCGATTGGTGCTGAAAGCAACTCTACTGGCGTAAATGCTACCGCATGATAAAAGCGATCGCTTCGATTGCCAGTCAATAACGACAGCACCCCAAATACACTATTCTCTCGCAACAACGCTACGGTAATTTCTTCTCCAGCCTCGTAAACCCTTGAAAGCTTTACCGCACCTTTAAGTAAAAAATAAACTCGTTCCGCCGGATCTCCAGGAAAAAAAATCGTTTTGCCGCGTTCAAAAACTTCTACTACTGGCGGAAACGAGCCTGCTCCGATTTGACGGAACACAGATGCTAGCGGTCTATCTTGCGTCACGACCATATCCCTTGCCCTATCCAATATCTCTAAAGATTTTCACCAGATACTCAATCATCAATCCTGTTAATCAAAAATCCCCAAGCGGTAAATTTAGAATGATTAATCTGATTTTATGATTTTTGTAGTAATTACTACACAATTTCTGACAACCTGAGAAGCTTTTGACTTGAAAAAACGATTTTCTAAAGGCTTCACGCTCAAATTCTTGCTATTTAATATCAAAACATCTTGTCAATATATCTTAAGCGAGAATAGACATTCGTAGTGAATTTTATCTATTTGTTTACCAGGAGCATTACCTGCAAAAGCCACGAGTATTCTTGTATGCTCCTAAATGGGTTTCTAATTGACCGCCGGATGTTAGATCGCAATTGCCGCTGTCTAGATGATTCGGTACAAGCTCTTAACTAAAGGGGGTTTGGTTCGGAAGCATCTCTAACTCAAAAATCGGGTATCCAGGTAGCCAAAGTCCTCAAGATACCAAATGAGCGTTGTTTTTAAGCTCGCACCGAGGACATCTAAAATCTAAGTTGCTGCGCTTTGCGCTTTCCTCTCGACCAAAAATCTAATATTGATGCACTGTTATGCTAGATTTAACCGGAAAAAACGCCCTTGTGACAGGGATCGCCAATAATCGCTCCATCGCTTGGGTAATAGCCCAACAACTGCATAAAGCAGGAGCCAATCTGGGGATCACCTATTTACCAGATGAACGAGGGCGAATGGAAACAAAAGTTGCTGAACTAGTCGCACCTGTCAACCCCAGCTTGTTTCTGCCCTGTGATGTCCAGAATGATGCTCAAATAGCGTCTACTTTCGATACGATCCGTGATAAATGGGGCAAGTTGGATATCCTGATTCATTGCCTTGCCTTTGCCAATAAAGAAGATCTAAGTGGTGATTTTAGCCAAACCACGCGATCTGGTTTTACCAAAGCTTTAGAAATCAGCACCTACTCACTGATTCAATTGAGTGGAGCAGCCAAACCCTTGATGACAGAGGGTGGTAGTATCGTTACGCTCACTTATTTGGGCGGTGTCAGGGCAATTCCTAACTACAATGTCATGGGAGTAGCCAAGGCTGGGTTGGAAATGAGCGTGCGTTACCTCGCTTCTGAACTCGGTTCTCAAAATATTCGCGTGAACGCAATTTCGGCAGGCCCAATTCGCACTCTAGCTTCTTCGGCAGTTGGTGGCATTTTGGATATGATTCATCATGTGGAAGAAGTGGCTCCCCTGCGGCGTACAGTCACTCAGCTAGAAGTGGGCAATACTGCTGCTTTCTTGTCTAGCGATCTATCTAGCGGCATTACAGGTCAGATCTTATATGTGGATGCTGGTTACGAAATTATGGGAATGTAATGAAGGATGAAGGATGTACAGACGCGATATATCGCGTCTGTACCTTAGCGAAGCATGACCGAAGGTATCGCGCGGATGAAGTCAGCAAGGATGTAGTTGGTGTTAACAGTAAAGGCGAACTACCGTTTACTGTTTATCCTTTAAGCGATCGCTGTAGGATTGAATAATAGAGCTATTCTTTTCTCACAATCACCGTGCCATGCAGACAAGCGATCGCCAAATTACTACACCTGTTAACTTAGGGCTTTTGCCTCGAACTGCCTCTATCCGCCGGACTACGGGTGAAACAGATGTCCAAGTGACGCTGAATTTGGATGGAGGAGGTAAATGCTCTGCCGCTACTGGCGTTCCTTTTCTAGACCATATGCTTCATCAAATCGCCTCGCATGGGCTGATTGACTTGGAAGTAAAGGCTACAGGCGATATAGAAATTGACGATCACCACACGAATGAAGATGTGGGAATTACTCTAGGACAAGCGTTCAGTCAAGCACTAGGCGATCGCAAGGGTATTGTCCGCTTTGGAAATTTCCTCGCTCCTCTAGATGAAGCTTTGGTTCAAGTAGCACTAGACTTTTCCGGTCGTCCTCACCTGAGCTATGGTTTGCAGATTCCCACTCAGCGGGTTGGTACTTACGATACTCAACTGGTGCGGGAATTTTTTGTTGCCATAGTTAACCACAGTCAAATGACGCTGCATATTCGCCAACTAGATGGAATCAACTCCCACCACATCATTGAGGCGACATTCAAGGCATTTGCGCGATCGCTCCGCATGGCAGTTGAAATCGATCCCCGTCGTGCTGGCGCAATTCCAAGTTCTAAAGGTGTTTTATAAGCTTTGGCTTTTGTGGACGCAACCAACATCTGCGATCGCTTCGAGCTAGCAACATTGCGTAATCATTGACCGAAGAAGGGGCTAGGGGCTAGCCCTTGCACGATATGCTTGACATTTCGCACAAATTATGCGTTTAAACGATTATTCAAGCTAAATGAGTTGCAAGTCATTTACGAGCGCCCCCTGCTCGGATTTGCAAAGGTTTCCAGCGTCAGCAAGACACACACCTAAAAGCAAACAGATTAAACATAATACGAGCAAAATATAGCGGTTTCACTGTCTGCATTAAAGATTTGAATGCGGCGCGATCGCGTATTTCCCTATTACTTGAGAAATGCGATCGCCCTTTAGATAGGGACTAGCCAGAGAGTGAGTATGATATAAAAGTCGATAATTATTAACAAATGTTATCAATGCTGATTTCCTCCTCTGGCTTGTCCAAGGTAAAAGACTCAGTAAAGGAAAAAGTTTTCTTCGGTCAAGAACCGAGTATCGAGTTAGTCGCCATATTAACTGTTTACTTCGTTCAGGGAATTTTGGGATTAGCTCGCCTAGCTGTGAGCTTTTTCTTCAAAGATGAATTAGGGCTGAGTCCGGCTGAAGTGTCTTCTCTACTGGGAATTGTGGCTCTACCCTGGATTATCAAACCAGTGTTTGGCTTTATCTCCGATGGCTTACCGATCTTTGGCTATCGGCGACGACCTTACCTGATATTGTCAGGCATCTTGGGAGCGGCTGCTTGGGCGAGTCTAGCTACAGTAGTACACACGCCAATGGCAGCTGTTGGAGCGATCGCGCTGAGTTCCCTCTCCGTTGCTGTCAGTGACGTAATTGTTGACTCTTTAGTTGTAGAACGGGCAAGAGTTGAGTCTCAAGCTGAAGCTGGATCGCTGCAATCACTTTGCTGGGGAACTTCCGCTGTAGGGGCTTTAATCACCGCCTACTTTAGCGGTTGGCTGCTAGAGCATTTTACCACCCGTACTGTATTTTGGATTACAGCAACATTCCCGTTAATTGTCTCAGCAGTAGCTTGGCTAATTGCAGAGACTCCAGTTAGCAACTCTGCCCAAGCAGATGGCAAAAAATACAGCAATTGGACAACAGTCAAGACTCAGATCGAACAACTACGAAGCGCCATCTCCCAAAAAGCGATTTGGCTACCAACTGCATTCATCTTTATTTGGCAAGGTACCCCAACAGCTGACGCTGCTTTCTTCTTCTTCACCACCAACGAACTGGGGTTTGAACCAGAATTTCTAGGCAGAGTACGCTTAGTCACCAGTATCGCCTCTTTAGTAGGTGTTTGGGTCTTCCAGCGCTTCCTCAAAAGCGTACCCTTTCGCGTCATTTTTGGCTGGAGTACGGTCTTATCAGCAGTTTTGGGCATGAGTATGCTGCTGCTGGTAACTCATGCTAACCGCACGTTGGGTATTGACGATCGCTGGTTCAGCTTAGGCGATAGTCTCGTCCTCACCGTCATGGGACAAATTGCCTATATGCCCGTTTTGGTACTAGCAGCAAGGCTTTGTCCACCAGGAGTAGAAGCTACCTTGTTTGCCTTATTGATGTCGGTATCCAATCTGGCTTCTGTTTTTTCCTACCAATTCGGCGCATTAATGATGCGTTGGTTCGGTATTACCCAGGATAACTTCGATCTTCTCTGGCTATTAGTCGTAATCACCAACGTTTCTACACTTTTACCCCTACCATTCCTCCAGTGGCTACCAGCAGGTGAGGAAACCAAGACATCAGCACAAGCATTACCAACATTGGAAGCTGATACCCCAAATGCCAAGGAAATAGGGCAAACCATTTGAATGATGAATGATGAATGCTGAATGCTGAATGCTGAATGTAGAAATCATCGTCTCTCACCCCTCCCCTCTAACCTCTTACCCTAGCCCTTAGCCTCTAGCCCCTAGCCCCTATTTATGTTTCAACTTCACGAACGTGCAGCATCTGTTCCTACCAATTCATATCAAAGAGAAGATTGGCAAAAAGGATACGAATCTCTCAAGCAAGAGTTTGATTATTGGATTGATGATGTAGAGGGTGAAATTCCCCAAGAATTACAAGGTACTCTGTTTCGCAACGGCCCCGGTTTACTCGATGTCAACGGACAGCGAATTCACCATCCCTTTGATGGCGATGGTATGATTAGCGCGATCGCTTTTCATAATGGTCGCGCCCACTTCCGTAACCGCTACATCCGCACTGCTGCTTATTTAGAAGAACAAAAAGCCGGAAAAATTCTCTATCGCGGCGTGTTTGGTACGCAAAAACCAGGCGGTTGGCTCAATAACGCTTTTGACTTCAAACTGAAAAATATTGCCAACACCAATGTGATTTATTGGGGTGGTAAACTCTTAGCATTGTGGGAAGCCTCAGATCCCCATCGCCTCGATCCTCACACCTTGGAAACGCTGGGCAAAGATTCGCTTAACGGTGTGTTGGCAGATGGCGATCCTTTTTCCGCCCATCCCCGCTTCGATCCGAGTTGTGACTTTGATGGTGGCGAACCGTGTTTGGTAAATTTTTCTATCAAAGTCGGTTTATCCACCACAATCACTATTTTTGAACTCGATTCGGCTGGGAACGTGGTAAGGAAACACGCTCATAGCGTTCCTGGCTTCGCTTTCATGCACGATTTCGCTATTACGCCTAATTACTGCATCTTCTTCCAAAATCCTGTTGTCTTTAATCCTTTGCCTTTCGCGTTCGGTTTGCGTGGGGCGGCGGAATGTATGAAATTTCAACCTCATAAACCTACTCGCGTTATCTTAATTCCCCGGAATGGCAAAGATTCGGTACAGATTTTGGAAACTCACTCTGGTTTTGTCTTCCACCACGCCAATGCTTTCGAGCAAGGTGAGGAAGTCATTGTAGACTCGATTTGCTATGAATCATTCCCAGAGGTGGAACCAGGACGCGATTTTAAGCAAGTTGATTTTGATGCTCTCGATCCTGGGAAACTGTGGCGCTTTCATCTCAACCTCAAAAATAAACAGGTGTCGCGGGAATTAATTGAAGCCCGCTGCTGTGAATTTCCCAGCATCCACAAGGAATGTGTGGGCAAACCTTACCGCTATCTCTATATGGCTGCGGGGCATAATAATACTGGGAATGCCCCTTTGCAGGCAATTCTCAAAGTTGACTTGGAGTCTAGAGAACGACAACTGTGGAGTGCCGCGCCGCGCGGCTTTGTCAGCGAACCGATTTTTGTTGATCGCCCCAATTCTACTGATGAAGATGATGGCTGGGTGCTGACTTTGGTATACGACGCTGCCCATCATCGTTCTGATGTGGTGATTTTGGATGCTAAGGATTTAAATAAGGGTGCGATCGCCCGCTTGCATTTGAAGCATCATATTCCCTACGGGCTGCATGGTACTTTCGCCCCTGGTTTGTAAATGCAACAGTAGAGACGTTTCATGAAACGTCTCTACATCATATTGAAACGTTTCTACATCATATTCAAATATTAATTTCGTCGCCTATACTGTACTATTTCCTGTTTTAGATGTATTATTAGGGATAACTTATTTAATAATGTTAATATTAGCGATTTTAAAATTTTCGCACAGATTTCCATTATGAAGTAAATATATCAGAAACTTCGCTGCACCTCAAGCCAATAGTACTATTTTTGAATTTTTTTTCCTAATCCTTTTGATTGTAAAAATTCCCGCACAACTGCTTTAATATCGCGCAATTCGCCTTCGACTTGGTAATTCAAGCGGCGCATTTCTGCCTCGTTAATCAATCCACCGAGAGAAGCGATCGCAATTTGTAATTCTGGGTGCTTTTTCAAAGTGGCTTGGCGAACGATGGGAGCGGCTTCATAAGGGGGAAAATACCGCTTATCGTCTTGAAGAATTGCTAAATCCAAGCGGGCGATTTGGGCATCAGTTGAATTACCCGCCACTAGATCCACCTGGCGATCGACTAAAGCGCGATAAATCAAACCCAAATCCATCACGCGCGGTGATTTAGTAAACTGTAACTTGTAAGTTTTAGCTAATCCCGGAAACCCATCTTCTCGATTGAGAAACTCATAGCCAAACCCGGCTTGCCATTGGGGTGTATGTTGGGCTGCTTGAGACATAGTTTGTAAATTCAACGCCCTTGCATCCTCACCTCTGATAATCATGGCAAACGTATTTTCAAAACCCAAAGGTGGCGTAACTTCTAAGCCAAATTGCTTTGCGTAGGATGTTTTTACTTGCTGATAAACAACCTTTGGATCGCTAATCGGCTGTTGTTTGAGAACAGTAGTAAAAGCTGTACCCGTATATTCAATATAAGCATCTATTTGCCCCGCAGTGAGTGCTTGATGGCAAACGAAAGTACCACCTAAATGTAGGCGACGATCTACTTTTAAATTGGTGCTTGATTCAATTTGCTGTGCTAGGAGTTCGCCCAAAATGTCTTGTTCGGTGAAATCTTTCGAGGCGATAACAATATCACCACCACTAGATGAAACATTGGGGTTACAGCTTGCGATCGCCAGAATCGAGATGAAGGTGAGAAAGCATAATACAAAAAATTTTTTCATCGCACTACCAACATTTCACCTTTGCTTGTTTCTGCTATCCCATCTTGTCAGCCGCTGTTCTATTAAAGCGATCGCCCAATCTGCTAATATAGCTAAAAGGGCTGCGGGTACTGCACCTGCAAGAATCAAGTCGTTATTCACCATTGCAATACCGCGAAAAACAAATACTCCCAAACCACCAGCCCCAATTGCAGCTGCGATCGTAGCGACACCAATAGCAATTACTGTTGCTACCCTCACTCCAGCCAAAATTACACCCAATGCTAAAGGAATTTCAACTTGTAACAGTAGCTGTTTGTCAGTCATACCCATACCTCTTCCGGCTTCGCGGATAGCTGGATCGACGCTGGTAATGCCTGTATAAGTATTGCGAATAATTGGCAGAAAAGAATATAAAGTTAGAGCAATAATCGCAGTTTTTGCCCCAATTCCACCAATTATTGGTACAGAAATTAGAAAGCCAAATAACGCCAAACTCGGAATAGTTTGGAGGATATTTGCAATTCCCAAGATTGGTTGACGCAGATTTGTTTTACGAGTAATCAGAATACCTAAAGGAATGCCGACGAGGGTAGCAATGCCAATAGAAACGCCAACTAAGAGTAAGTGAGTACTCGTTTCTTGGAGAATTTCTGAACCATACTTCACCAGAAAAAATTCACTTAAATTCATCGCCCGTTCTTTTCTTCCGTTGCATTGTATACTTGTGCAAACGGTTGCAGTCCTTGGACAAAAGCGCGTGCTTCTGATAAAGTCGATTTTAAGAATTCGGCTGGTGTTTCTAATACCAGTAATTGTCCTGACTGCATCAAACCAATTCTAGAAGCTAGGATAAAGGCTTCCTGAATATCATGAGTCACAAAGACAACAGTTTTGTTGAGTTGTTGTTGCAACTGATGAAACTGCTGCTGAATTTCCAAACGAGTCACGGGATCGAGTGCGCCAAACGGTTCATCCATCAATAAAACTGGCGGATCTGCTGCAAGCGCCCTGGCTACACCAACTCGCTGTTTTTGCCCGCCCGAAAGTTCGTGAGGATAGCGTTTAGCAAACTGTGCTGGATCTAAACCAACTAGGTGTAATAATTCGTATACTCGCGTTTTAATTTGTTTAGGTTGCCAACCTTCTAAACCAGGGATTAATCCTACATTACGTTCAACCGTGAAGTGAGGAAACAAGCCAATTTCTTGAATTACATAGCCTATTTTTCGCCGCAACTGAATTTCATTCCACTTATTTGTAGGAATTCCTTCAAATAACACTTCACCAGAGCTAGGTACTAACAAACGATTGATTAGTTTCATCGTCGTTGTCTTACCACTACCACTACGCCCTAGTAGTACTAGCACTTCACCTGAATGAATGGCGAAATTGAGATTCGATACTAGCGATCGCGCGTTCTGATTATAAGCAACATCGCTAAATTCGACGACAATTGTTTTATCCTGCGGCATGAATCACTCGCAAAAGGGCTTGCCTAAGATAACATTATGCGTGTATTTTATGATTACTTCTCTGCTATAAAATAATTGGTAATAAATAATAAGTTTACCACTTCAGCTTCAAGCCTTTACCACTCATACTTCTAAACATCTTGGGGATTAAGTTTCATCATTTCCCAAGTAGTGTAAGTGCCGATTGGACTCCATATTATATATGGCAGGAGTAACGCAGATGCCCAAACAGAAATTGGTAAGACTGTTAAAGTTAATAATATTCCTAAAATTGCACCAGTTCCACCAATAATTGTGCCATTCCTGAGACTATGGGTTCTAAGCATGACTGGATTATAGGCGATGATGACAATTTCTACGAGTAAATAAAACCCCATTAAATACCAATTTTTAGTATTCTCCCAAACAATATAAGCTGACCAAGCACCACAAATAAAAACAATAGTCCAAATAATTGGGATTGCCGCTTCAAATGTTAACCAACTAGGGCGACGCAAGCGTTTAAACCATTTAACATCCTTTGGAGTGATAATGTTTGCACCTAACGCCACCAGTAAAGTTACTCCCCCAATCACCATCCAAGATCTAATCATGGCCCTTTACCCTTAATTCATAATTCTTAATAGCCGACGGTAAGGGCTACCCCCTACTTAATTCGTAATATTCCTGAATTGTTACTGGCGTTATTCAACAGACTTACCTGCGGTTGGGGCAGTTTTTTAATCTTGTTGTCCTACATATATTTCTATTAAACTTGCCCCTACAGACAACCCGCTACAGGAAGATAAATACAGATGGTATCAATTTTTTCATTTTAGCGGGATAAAAGCAATCAACCCTTGGTTGGAATAATTGGTTAGTTGTTAGTAGCTATTGTTACTTCTAGTCACTAGCTACCAGTCACTAACAGCTAATTCATTCAGCACTAGGATTAAGGCGAATCATTTCCCAAGTAGTGTAACTGCCAATTGGACTCCAAATCACATAAGGCAAGAGTAAAACTGCTGCCCAATCGGAAATTTGCCATACAGTTAATGTCAGCACTACACTTAAAACAGCACCAGTTGCGCCGATAATTGTACCGACTGTCAAACTGCGAGTTCTCAAAGTTACTGTTGTATATGAAACAGTAATCAACTCCAATGTTAAATACAATCCCATCAATAACCAAGTTTTGAGGCTACCTGGTTCTTTTTCCCAGACTATATAAGCTGACACAGCCCCACAAGTAAAAATAGTAGTCCAAATTACTGGAATCAAAGGCTCAAAAGTCAACCAGTTTGGACGTTCTAATTGTGCAGCCCATTTTAGATCACGGGGTTTAAACAAGAAACCACCGATTGCAACTAAAAGAGTCACACCCCCAATTATCATCCAAGATGGAATCATAGTCTCTCACCCTCTCTGCAGTCAAATCAATTCCTATACCGCGATTGTGACAGTTGAGACAAGTAAGGGTACTCAGCCAATAGTGTGAAAAGTGATGGGTAATGAGTGGCGCGTGGTGAGAGAATTAGGAATGATGAATTATAAATGATAAAGTTTTCAGCATTCATAATTCA
>DATNQH010000085.1:0-5030 GCA_036704105.1 Leptolyngbyaceae cyanobacterium
CATTTCGTCCGGGCAGTAAGTCTTTGATCCGCACCCACTGGTCATCGCGCAAAGCATATCGTCGAGTCGTCATGTGAATTCAAGTGCGTTCATTTCAAGCCACTGCTTCTCTAGCTTATCTAATTGATGACACGCCCTAGCCTGCGCCAGGATTCACCAGAATCCTGGTGAGGAATATTGCCAAACTATCTTTTTGTCCTAGGGCAAGTGAATTAAGAGCGCTGCTACCCCCTAGTTAACCCAAGCGTTTTTAGGGGTTCGGCAATTAGCCGTAATGGCTCAGGGGAAGCTAGAAAAGATAGTTAACGGTTGATAACTGCGCTCAAGGCCAGTTGTTTAATCACTTAAACATTCCCAACTTGTAAATATTTTGTTATAATAATTTACATAAGCTAACATGAGGGCATCCATGCGCTACACCAATAAAGAAGGGGATACCCTCGAACCGAACGAGTATATGACTGCTGATAGCTTCTTGATGGAATCTGATGTTTATATCTGCGAACCACTAGAAATGCATTTCAACTCCGGAGATCTCAAAGCAGGAAAGAGACCGAAGAAACCAGTAGCCCGCCCATCTTTGTAATTAGCTATCGGCTGAGCATAAGAAAAACTAGCTAAATATTTAGTCTCAGACGAAGATATCTAGCTGGTATTAATCCTCTAATTTTCGCCCCAATGTATGGTAGGAATCACCTATGAATAAGCCCATCGAATTATCTTTAGAGCAAGAATTCAGCATTAGAAGTTTTGCTGACACGGTGCAACAGATGTCCCGTGAACAAGCCCAAGAATTTTTGGTTGAAATGCATAAGCAGATGATAATTCAGAAAACAATGTACGAAGAATTCCTGAAGCATAAGTGGAACCTAGGTTAGGACGCATTCTCTAAATAAACCAGCGACGCAAATAATAGTTGTCCAACATCTCCTGCCAAAAAAACTGACCTGATAAACCTTTTTAGCGATCGCTCTTAATACTAATAAACGAGCAAGAAAGAGATTCTATCACTGCTAAAGTACTGACTTTACTAAGTGTTCAGTCAGAAAAAATTGGCGCGGCTCAAGGCGCATCCCCCATAGAAAAAGGCTTTTCTAAAAGGTAAACGCAGGACTTAAGGGCAGATTTATTTGGGGAGCCTGTGATTAGAAAATAGGGCAGCTTTATTCAGCCCTAGCAGTTGCTTCGTTTATTGGATGCGCGTTGTATTTACGGTGGCTATTTTCAGATCGCCATATTCCAAGGCATATCGATTGAATGGCGCAACGTCGTCTTCTCAAGAAAGATTTTCTCAACAAAAAGTAGATTTTTAAGCACGTTAGCAAGCTTGTTTAGGCTGCGTCTAAACCGAGTAAAGACGGTGCAGCCAATTCATCAACTGCTGCCCATCTTCTGGTAAGTCACGTACTCACTTTCGCTCACTAAAACGTCCAAGCCTTCCATATCCAGCCCGAACCGCTCAGCCATAATGGCTTGCTATGCCTGCATGAGTCAATGCTTAAATCATAGATCTACTTTCAAAAAAATGTTCAAGTTATTTTTGCGTGGCTCCTTATACCAATTTAATGTGAAGCTGCATAGAAAAGCGCTTCTAAAATAAAGTTATAAGAAGAGACAGAGATCACTTGTTCAAGTGTGAGGAGCGTCAAACAGCTCTTGAATGTGATCGCGTAAAGCTTGCAAATCAGAGAAGAATTGATTTTTGAGTGGTTGTTTGAGGAATTGCCAAAGGCGCTCAATTGGATTTAGCTCAGGGGAGTGAGGTGGCCCAAGCAGAGGAATCAAGTTTTCTGGCCAATGAATTGCTGAACTGATATGAGCAGGGGCAGAGTCAATTTGTAAAATTGCATAATCCTCGTCTAACTGCTGGGATAACCAGTCTAAGAACTCTTGGAAATAGTCTGCATTGAGTTGGGGGTACTCATGAAGGAAATGTTCTCCTGTCAAAGGTTCAATTGCACCATAGATCCAAAAATTCTCTCGTCCCCATTTCACTTTCACGGTAGGTTTTACCCCGGAAGCGGTAATCACTTTGCCCGTCAAAGTCTTCATCCCGACTCTAGTTTCGTCTTGGCAGAGATAGCGAATGCGCTGCCCTCGTGCCAGTAGTGCCTCTAGGGTGAGTATTACTGTACCAAGTTTTTTTTAAACCCGTTTACTGCTGACTCATCCTGCCTATAGCTTTTGGGACGTGAGACTTTCAGCTTCGCCCCAAATCGATATCTTACCCACCCGTAGATCGTTCCATACTCTATCTTTTCCCCATACTTCGACTCCAACCACTCCATGATCGCACTGTAACTACTAAACCCCTTGCCTGTTTCCAACTCGTGTTTGAGTGCCGCGAGTGCCTCATCACTCATTTTTTGGGTTGCCCCTGGTGCCTTCTTGATTTCCAATAGACTTGAGAGTCCACCTCTACGGTATTTCTGTAACCACCTCGTAACCGTTGAAGTATCTCTGCCCAAGCGGAACGCAATTTCCTGCTGCTCACTTACCTGACCACTTTTGAGCCACCACAATAAGAGGAGTTTTTCTTTTTGGTTTCCTTGCCTGGCTGTCTGTAGCCGTTTTTTCAATTCCTCTTGGCTCTCTGTTATCGCAATCTTGAATGGGCGGCTCATGAGTACTTAAAGTTATGGAGTTAGCAACTGCTTTATTGTATGCAGCTTCATCTTAAATTGGTATTAGATGCTTGTTAAGTAGCATCAGGTCTGATTGCAGATTATAATTCAAATCATTCTCAACCTCGATAAATAAGCTGCAAAGACTTGAAGAAAGGTTTATTTATGTATGCATGAAATCGAGATTATTCTTGGACTACTCTTGGTGGTTGCCGCCCTTGCAGTAGTTGCAAAAATGCTGGCAATACCGTATCCAATTTTACTTGTCATCGGTGGGCTTGTGCTTGGCTTTGTACCAGGTCTTCCCCATGTTGAACTCAACCCTGAACTTGTATTTGTCCTCTTCTTACCGCCGATACTCACTTCAGCAGCATGGTATACATCTTGGCGTGACTTCCGCTTCAATCTCAGACCGATCTTACTACTAGCTATTGGTTTGGTGCTGGTAACAACGTCTGCTATTGCTGTAGTTGCTCATGCAGTACTGGGACTGGAGTGGGCCTCTGGCTTTCTATTAGGAGCCATCGTTTCACCTCCTGATGCAGTAGCAGCAACTGCGATCACTCAGCGACTTAATGTTCCCCGACGGCTTGTCACTATTCTAGAAGGCGAGAGTTTGATTAATGATGCCACAGGTTTAGTTGCATATCGCTTTGCTGTAGCTGCTGTTGCCACAGGTATGTTCTCGTTTTGGTCAGCCTGTCTGCGGTTTTTTGTCATGGTAATAGGTGGGGTGCTAATCGGGTTAGCGATGGGATGGCTAATCGTTAAAATCCATAGCTGGATGGATGATTCTCTAGTAGAGATTACCAGCACAATTTTGATGGGCTTTTTGACTTATATATTAGCCGAACGCTTTGGTGTATCCGGGGTGCTGGCAGTGGTTGCATTAGGGCTATACCACCGGAGGAAAAGCCCGGAAGTTCTCTCACCTAGTACTCGGATACAGACAATTGCAGTCTGGGAAATTATCGTCTTTCTTTTAAACGGTTTAATATTTATTCTTATTGGTCTTCAGCTACCGAGCATTCTTAACGAGATTTCTGAATATTCATTAGCTACTTTGATTTGGTATGCTGTCCTCATCAGCGCCACCGCAATTATCGTGCGCCTGCTGTGGGTATTTCCAGCTGCTTATATCCCTAGGCTGATTAGCCGCCAACTGCGCGATCAAGATCCATATCCTGACTGGAGATTACTCTTGCTCATCGGCTGGACTGGAATGCGGGGTATAGTTTCACTAGCTGCGGCTTTAGCATTACCGCTAACGACAAATAATGGCGCTCCCTTTCCTCATCGTGACTCGATAGTCTTCCTCACCTTTGGCGCGATCTTGGTGACGCTGGTGCTACAAGGGCTGACTTTGCCAGCACTGATCGGTTGGCTCAAAATTGGAGAAGATGATGGCATCGAACGAGAAGAAATGGAGGGGCGACTCAGAGCAGCAGAAGCCGCCTTGGATCGGCTTGACGAACTTATCACCCAAGACAAGACGCTGGCGGAAGCCGAGATGGTGCAATGGCTGCGGACTCAATATAGCGAGCGCATCCGCCGTGTTAGTGCTTGTTGTGTGGCAATGGATCGAGGAAGCTACGAGCAACTTGCTGCTTTTCGGCAACTACAACACGAAATGCTGACAGCCGAGCGAAGAACTGCTATCAAATTGCGCAATCAAGGTATTATTAATGACGAGGTGCTGCACCGAATCGAGCGCGACCTTGATTTAGAGTCGACGCGGCTTAGTGGTTGAATATTATCCGCCGAATGGCACGCTTGATAAGCGGAAACGCTTATGATTCAAGCCCTGTTGCAATTGTTTGCCTAACGCTCTTTCATCACTCTAGGCAGAAGAAAATAAGAATTCCTCAAATCTTTGAGTATTGGGAATAGCGCCTCGCATCCGATTCATTAAAGCAATCAGTGTTGAAAAACCCATTGATAAATATGAAATTGGAAATACCATTAGCCAAGGTTTTATTAAATTAAAGAAGATAAAAGGTTGAATTACTAAGCGCAAATTGTTAAGGATATTCTTCCATCCCTGACCCTTGTCCCACCAATCATGCTCTTGGAATTTTTGAACAATTGGCTCGAGGTATTGATTTACAATTTGACCTGAAGTATTACTCAAAACTGGAGCATGAAGACTAACCATTAGATAAGCGCTCATTACTATTTCCCACCACTTCTGAATTTGAGCATAGTCGGTGACGTGAAAATCAGCCCATCCCAATTCATTTTTACTTTGTTTAAGCCCGTACTCTACCCCAGGGCTATTTCATTCTCTAAGTTAGAATAGCCCTGTAGTGAGTAGCTGATATTGAACCCATGCAGCAACCAGCAATTTTGGAAGCCTTTGCAGAATTATCAGATTCTCGGCAGGCATCAGGTAGAAGACATTCACTA
>DATNQH010000086.1:0-9205 GCA_036704105.1 Leptolyngbyaceae cyanobacterium
CCATTTGACTTGTCGTATTTTGAGGTGAATTCGCAAGAGCGTCAATGAAAAAATTTACTCAAAATGTTGGCAGGATGCTCCACCATCATGAAGTTTGGTGACGGGAATCATCTGAAGCCAAAAATTAGAGTAATGTGCCTACAAATTTTTTCGGTGGGGTTTGGCTCGCAGCCTCCTCATTCTGGGAGGTTAAAAAACTTCACAAAGATTTTGGCTGGGTGCGCTCAATTTTTTGTTTAATTTTGAGGTTTGGGCTTGATATTGACATCCAACCACGTTTTCCGCGCTGACTGCTGCTGCTTTATTCTCTCAACCGTTTTGTCGTATGTTGATTTTCGATACTCTTCCAGTGGTGTATTCATTTAGATTCCTCTAGTTGGTAAAGTTTCATCTCTAAATCGTGAATTTCCCCTTTTAAAAACCCAATCCGACGATCGAGTCCGGGATCTAATTGAAATCCCGCACCTCCTTCAAGTTTTGCACCCGAAGAAATCGCTTCCTCTTTCTGTCTCTCAATGGTGCGAATATGGATATTTTTAGCGCTAATTTCTTGTTTCAATTGTTCCATCTCAAACCGACGTTTCGCATCAGCTTCTTGCTGCTGAAGTTTCAACATTTCCTGCTCTCGGCTGCGGTGTTTATTAACGCTTATCATTGCTCTTTCGAGAAAGACAGCATCTTTTTCAGGTTTAAATAAATCGATGAATCTCGATTCAACAACAAAACTGTCACCTTGGTTTGCTACAGAAGGCAGCGCAAGTTTGCCAAACTTAATTAAATCCTGATGGCTCCACCCCGCACCAATGCCCGGATTCTGCTGGCTGCTGCGGTAATCACTATTAAATTCTTTATGAAGCTGCTTCAGTTCCTGAAATGCTGACTCCAATTGGACAGACAAATCGTTAACTTTTTGCGCCACAGCTTGAATTTTTACTCGTCCCGTCTGAACCCGCTCACGTTTGGCTTGCAGGTTCTGCTCCATTCTCAAGTTTTGGAACACTTCGATTTTTGGGGCGAGTTGCTGCTCCAAAGTGGCGATCGCCATTTTAATATCTGCAAGTTTCCCCTGCCGTTCCGCTGTCGCCATGCGCCCGTCTTTGGCAGCAGCGAGTAATTCATCTGCACTATTAGCGCTCACAACAGCAGGTAAATTTTGAGTCAGATTAGCTTCTAACTCTTTCAGTTTGGTAATTTCGGCTTTGAGTGCCTGAATTTCGGATTCGATTTGTTGAATTTGGGTCATAAATTTTTCGCTACTTATGTTTTAAGAAAAACTCCAATACCCCAATGTCGGCTGAGGCATACTTTTTACGACGTTCCGCTTGGCAGCCAAGACCGCCCCAGCCAGCGCAGCGGCGTAATCATCTACAGCCGCGCCCGTGCCACCGGAGACATCCCAAGTTCCATTAGCGCGGTATTTCACAGTGAGGTTTTTTAGTTGCGCGATCGCTTTTGGGTGTGAGTACAGTTCAAAGTTGCCAGCATTGACCAATTCACGCAGCTTGCTGTAGGCTTCGGTTTTGGAAGGGGCACTCCAGGTTAACTCTTTAATTTTGAGTTGTCCCGAAAGCCGTTGGATCGTGGCAGCACTGTTGTACTGGTCGAATACCACTTGGGCGAAATTGTAGAGTTTGTGTTGCTCTAGAATCCAATCTTCCACCTCTGCGATCACCACTTGTGCCTTCTTACCATTGCCCCAATTAGGCTGAAACTGGTGGAACTTATCGATCACTAGGCGACTGCCATCATAGTGAGCAATTGTTGCCGTGTAGTCGTCACGATTTCCTTTGGCAGGGTCGAGTGAGAGATAATATTTCCCCTTGAATTTATCCACCGGGAGCAGCACCCCCCGGTCATGGTTGACTGCTGCATCAATTAATTGGGGATCTAAGAAAGATGCAATACTACCCGAAAATTCTGCTGCATACTCTGCCGCAAATAGTTGCGGGTCGCGTGCTTTTTCTAGTGCCAAAGATTCTTCAGAAATACTGGGATTGACTTCCCAGGTTGCAGCCCGGACTACTTGTAGCTGCGGAAATTCGCCAGAACAGCCCTGTTTAAAGCTCTCCCAAAATATTCCGCGCTGAACCCAAGGTGAGGACAGCATCAAGATTTTCCCCAAACTGCCAAACTGAGCCACACTTGGCGATAGAGCTTGGTAGAGTGCGTCGCCCGCGCTATTCCCTTCCGAGTCTATAAAGTGTGCGGCTTCATCAAATACAAGAAAAGGGATAGCGTAACCTCGAACCCCGCGCGATGTAGCGGGAACCGCTCTGAATATGCACCCATTAGACAATTCGAGACTATCAGTAGTTTCGCGCGTCACTAACTTCTTTAAAATCGGGCTGCGTTGTACGAATGCTTTTACCCGCCGCAAAAACTCTTTGGATTGCTCTTGATTCGTAGCAACACCAAAGACATAGAATGGCTCGTCTGGTTGCAAATGTTTTTTATATTCATCACCTAACAAACAACTGGCATACACTGCACAAGCAGCCGCCATTGTGGTTTTGGAACTACGGCGACCCAATGCCCAAATCCCCAATCGATAATTACCTCCCCAAAAATCAGTCAGAATTTCCCGTTGTTTGGGCCACAACTGAAAATTCAACAAGTTCGGATCTTCGCAGAATTGGCTAATTGGAACTATGGGAGCCATTACCGTTTTTTGTTGCTAAGTATGCCAAATAATCTTTCAGGTTCTCTTCTGCTGGTTGCTGCGGTTCTTGCTTCGATTGGGATTGAGGTTGATAGAAACCAGACCACTTTGCGATCGCTTCAGCGGCTCTGATTTGAATTCGCGCGTCAGAGTGGTCTAGTGCTTCCACAGTGCGACGAACAGCCCTTGGTAATCCTTTGTTTAAAGCGGCTCGGCACTTCTCAAAGATTTCTTGCCCAAGTGCCTCAATCGCTTTGGCTTTCGCTGCATCCATCTGCGCACGAAATTCCGGCTTATCTAGCCAGCGCTCAACTGTGCGACGATTGACATTGAGTGATTCAGCCACCTCTACGGGCTGTTGTCCCTCTGCCAACATTGCTATCGCCTTCAGTTGTTTGGTGGATAAAGTCTTAGTCAATTTTCGTCAAATATCGACAATCCAAATCCAAGTCTAACCTTGGCTCTAGGAAAACCCTCTCTAAACATTGTTGTGAATTCACAACAACCTTTTTATTCCAATCGGTGGTGAAGAATTCTTCACCACCGAATTATCCCAGCCCCTTGCATTATGCAGATTGTGTCTGTGGTTGCTGCTGCAATTCCTGCCACTTGTGCCACGCCCAGCCTGATTTGAAGCCAAGCATTTTGGCACATTCACGCAGTTCAATTAAGCCTAGATTATTGCGATAGTTATCAAGCAATCTGTAGTAAATCCATATTTTTTTGTATCCATTTGATTCTTGTATTTGCTTGAGATTTTGTAGTTCTGCAATAATCAGCGGATCGGCTTCTAATTGCACTTCCTCAACTTGTGCAGAACTATCTTGGGTGACGATACGTGGTGGCGGCGGGTCGCCTCCCGTCCCCTGCTGAAATTCCATCAGCACTTCACAGTTAGGGCAAGTAGCCCGCATGACTGGCTTCATTTCCTGGTGCTTAGCATCCCATTCCATCCGAAATGGCTTTTGCTCGTGAGGTAATGGTTTGAAGATGTGGTTACATTCTGGACACTGCAAAGCCCACTGGTTGCTAGTGAGAGATACTGGCTCCAATGACCATTCGCGCTCTTCATCGGGCAATCCGTGAAACAGCCAATTTTGTGAATGGTCGATGATGATTGCGTAATCTTTACCCGGCGATGGTCGCAATGCTCTTCCAACCATTTGCAACCAAAGAATGAGTGACTTAGTTGGCCGCACACATTGAACCGCTTCAATACTTGGCAAATCGAAGCCTTCAGACACAATCCCGCAATTTGTTAACACCAAAGTTTGACCAGTGCGAAATCGCTCAAGGATAGCTTTACGCTCTTCTGTTGGTGTTTCCCCGTCGAGATGTTCGGCTGAAATCCCCGCCTCAATATAGGCATCTGCGATCGCTTTCGAGTGGGCGACATCTACTGCAAACACCACTGTTTTCTTGCCAGATGCGTGCTTCTGCCACGTTTCGATTAAATCGCCCATGACCAGAGCGGTATTAGCCGCTTCCGCCAGAGAACGCTGGTCAAAATCGCCACCTGTTGTTTTGACTCCAGTAGTTTTAATGGCGTTTTGAGCAGCAAACAGTTTAAAGCGACATAAGTGACCAGCTTTGATTAACTCTGCCACTGATGGCCCCAATACCAAGGCATCATAGAGGAATTTAAAACCCTGCCCATCAATCCGAGCGGGTGTGGCAGTAACTCCTAAAATGTAGGCGCGAGCGTAATGCTCGAAAATCTTGGTATACGACTGGCTACAGCTGTGATGTGCTTCATCGCAAATAACCAGCGCTGCCTCTGGCAGATGCCTGCGACGAATCAAAGTTTGAACGCTAGCGACTTGAACCGGGAACAACGGGCTAGCTGGATAACCAGCTTTGATAATTCCTACGGGCAGTTCGGTTACTGATTCAAGTTTCTCACGCGCTTGGGTTAGCAACTCTTCGCGGTGAGCTAGCACCAACACGCCCTCGCCTTTGGCTGTAAATTCCCGTGCAAGTGCAGAGAATAGGACGGTCTTACCGCCACCAGTGGGCAGTTGGAGCATTACCCGGCGGTTGCCACAGTGCCATTGTGCAAAGACCTCTTGTACCAATGTCTGTTGGTAGTCTCGTAACTGGTAACTTGTCTGTGGTATGGTGAACATTGCGCAGAATCTTTGTAGCTAAGAATTTTTGAAGTAACGCGCCTGGTGTCGGAGCTGAGCGCGTTGTTTTGTTTGATTGATTACATTGCCATGCAGTGTCTTACAACAGTTTTGAATTGTTTTTATTGTTCCTTCCTTAGTTCCGCCAAATTTGGCGGAACTAGGGAAGAATAGATGTTAATTTTTTAGCAGCCGCTTAGCTGCCTTTCTTGCTCGTTTTGCTTCAGCCGCCTGAACCCGGTCTTGTGCTTCCTGGCTTAACGGCTCTGGGTCTTTATAAAGGTGAAATGGGACAACCCGTTCGTTTGTATCAGATGTTATATAAGCAAGTTCGGGTTTAGCTTGACAGTAAACACCTGTGCTTACTAGCTGTTTGGCGATTTTCAAAGCATCCGCTTTAGTTCCCAAGTATTCCAAAGTCCCCATCATGCGTTGCTCGTCCCATTCCACGACAAAGTTAATTGCAAAGAGCTTGTTGTCCACCGTTAGGACGTTTGGATTAGCCCCGGAAACAACAAGATGAACGGGCATAGTACCTATGGTTTGAACGTAAAAACTGCCAAAGTCCGGTAACATAATCAACCTCCCGCCGCTGCGACAGCGGCTCGAAATTCTTTCCTTAGTACATCAGGCAATCCTGCCATCATCGCTGCTAATAACCTGCCCTTGGTTTCGGAGTCCATAACAGATAAAATCGCCTCAAATACTCGCCAGCCATAGGATTGCACCGTAATTAACAGTGCTTGCACCGCATCGGGTGGGTCTTCCACTGCCACCAAGGGCAAATACGTTTGAGCCAGGAATTGCTGGTCTTCATCCAGATGGGTATTATTCTCTGGAAAATTATTAGTGGTTGTATTAATACCCTTTAATAGGGACGCTAATAATTTTAAAAATGCTTTCCACCCTCCATATTTGGAAGCAACCTGGGCGATTCTGCCTTGAGTGACTTTGGCTAACTTAGCTGCTTCGACTTGGGTTAAGTCTTCTATTGCCTTGCCCGTTTGCTCGACAGCTGCCAGAACTGCCTGCTGAATCTTCCAATGGCTTTGCTGAGTAGCAGAGCCAGCAGAACGTGATATATCGAAAGTGTCGACTTGCTCAATTGTGGAACCAGGATAATATTCTTGTAAAAACTCCAAGTCAATTTCAGTGGCGATGTAACAGGGAAGTTCCTGCTCCGAACGCCGATTAGCGCGCAGACGATTGGCAAGCTGAACAAACTCTGATTGAGTCAACCACAAGACGAAACTACTAAACCCTGGAGCATCCCGACCGACGTTGCGATCGCCTGTCAAGGTTATATAAACATCTTGCAGGTGTCCTATGTTCTGATAAGGACTTCCAATGCTAGCGAGGGCGCTGCGACTTTGATATTCATTACTGCCGCGATTGTGGTTGAACCACCAACCATCACCAGTTTCTTTTTCGGCATGGCTTTGGTGATCGATAAAGGCAATATCACCATGACGCGCTCTCAACTCAGCTTTGAGAGCAGAGCAGCGCTGCTTGAGTGAATCGCTGCGATTACGACCTGCAAGACCGAAGCCAGTTATCTGCACAATCTTCAAATTGTCAAACCGCTCTGGTTCTTGCTGCACTTGGATGATGTCTGCAAGGGCGATGTCTAAATATCGTGCTAAAAATTCGCGGTTAGCTGTTGCATCCAAGTAAATGTTAAACTTCAAACCCTGAGCGATTTCGGCAGGGCGCGGATTGCGGGTTGTAATAGTTAGCGCTCCACCGCTAATCCGCATAGTGCCAGGTTGCAAACCGCCCCAAATTCTTAGCAACGGCAGCAGCCAATTGGTAGGCAAAGACTCAAGTTGCTGTTTAGAATCGCGGTAGCTTTCCCGACGAACTAACCTGTTGAGCCGTTTAACAGCACTACTGTCAACATCAGTGTTTTCTGCAACCAAAACTCGGTCAATTGAAAGTATTTCCTCTAGATCGGGCTGAACGGTTTCAAGGGTTGCAATAAGCTCTTCCAGGTTTTCGGGTGGCGCACCGAAAAGTTGTCTTAGCGTGACATCATTGTAGCCGTGACGTGTTTCTTGAGTCAGCTTGACCTTCCCTCCCAGAAGAGGACGCGCGCCCCGCCGTAGGGGGGTGAGCTGGTCGTACACATCAGGTGCTTCGGTTTCTAGATCGGCAAATACTTGGTCAAAATCTGCAAGTCGTGCTTCAATTGCTTGAATTGGTTTGATTAGGCGCGATGCCTCCTCCCAAAAAGCTCCTGCCTCCTTTCCAACATCATCTGGAGTTGATTCTAAATTTAAGCGGATACGGGAAGATTGTTTTAGCACTTCAGAGCGAACGGTGCGATAATTTCTTCCGGGCAAGGCTTTTGACTTATTGCCACAACTCCAACCATCTACGCAGTGTTTACTACAGATAGGGTTGAGTTCTGCCGTCAGCGCTGCTTCGTTGTAACCTTTGTTTTTGAAAACATGAAATAGTTCCGTATGAGGACAGTTACCTGTGATTGTCGGCTTCTCCCCGTTTTGCGCCCAGCGCTGGTGTGGGTTCCCAAGCGCCGTCTGGCGGCTAGAATCTGACAACAATCCCTTCTTCTCCCCGTCATGACGCACAGGTAAGTCGGTGTAATTCGCCTCAATTGTTGCCACTGTCGGGTTTCGATGGTCTTCAGCATAGTACATCAGCAGTTTCGTTGCGTCGAATTGCCCTGGGTGCGCTAATCCGACATCGTGGCTCTTACCGCTTCCCGTCCCGCTGCGATCTAAAATGTGTTGCCATCCAGCAGCCACCAATTCGGCATACAGTTGCAGCCGATGCTCCCGTGCAAACCGGATTGTGGGACACCCCATCTGTTCGTACTGTTCGCGGCTGGGGACGCGATCGCCTGGAATGTAGGCGATGATTTTGGGCGGCGATGGTGGCTTGGGAGTTGCAGCGGGATTACGGGTTGGACGCTTGCCAAACCCTTTGAAGACTTGAGGTAGTTTGGCTAGTTGATTTCTAAACCAATTAGGTAGACCATGCTTCCATCCCCACTCGTCAGCACTAAGAATGCGATCTCGCTGCTTCGATGGCTGCGGATTCTGCCGCGCTTGCGCTGCTGCAATGCACTTCTCAATCGCATCGTCACTAAGGCTAGGTGTTGGGTTGCCGCGACTAGCAGCGCGCCAAATCTCTTCAGATTCCTGGGCAGAGAGCGCTGGAGAACATCGAGCGCAAAATTCATCAAACAGCTGTCGCGGGTCGGATTCGTAGGCGATGCGCTTTGCATCTAAATAACTAGCAGTTGCAACCAGGTTGACTGCAAGCTTGAAACCTGAAACGGCGCGACTTCCTTGACCTACTCCAGCAGCTATTAAGGCGCGATCGTCTTTTGTTAAGCAAATTTCTAGCGGGATGTGTGAGCCGTCGTATTGGAAGTCACGCGGGCGATCATACTGCGGCGGTTTGGGATGAAAGACAGTTTCATCTAGTGCCAAAATTTCTTTGATTTGGCTGCTCTTGACTTCGGATGTTAATTCCTTGGAAGTTAATACTTGCTTAATGCGCTGCCAACGCTTGTCTGACAGATGCTCTGGGAAAACATATCCTTTAGCCCCGAATGCTGCCTTTAACCCTAGTAAAAACTCCTGTTGGGTGTAGCGGCAATCGCTCCAATAGTCTAGAGTTTGTTCTCTACCTTTCTCCTGGCGGTAAAACCCTGCTATCCGCATTGGTTGATGCGGACTGACGACGGCAGGGTCTGACAGCAGCGCGATTGCTAGCAGTTTTTTGAGGTGAGTCGCTTGAGCGATTGGAATGTCAGCATCTAAAAACCAATGTGGATGCGCTGATTTACCACCGGAGTTAACAACTATTCCAGGTTCTAAACCACTAACAGCACTAAACCATTCAATTCGCTGCCACTGCTCTTCTGTCGTCCCATCGTCCATTTCCGCGCCGATGTCAGCTGCTGCAAAGCAGTATTTTTTAAGCGGGAAATCTTTCGGTTGACCTGGGATGTTAAAAACGCCTCCAGGCTTTGACTGAGAAAGCTTAGACAGGAAAGAATAGGCATCGGCGATAAATTCTGTTTTCTTCCTGCCGGTGTCTCGCCCTTGAGTGGCCCAAATGCCGAATTCACCATTCGTTTGGACGAATCCAGTGAAAAACTTGTCATGACTGAGTTTAAACCAAGCAATGCTGCCATTGCGGTAAATGCGCTCGATGCATTTTTGGAATGCTACAAAGCCTGTCAATGGGTGAGGCAGTCGCATCATGCCACCCTCCCAGACAGTTGCTTGATTAATCTCGACCTTAAGGCAAATTTGCCTGAAGTTGCTGAATTATTCGATTGAGTAGTTTGTGCCGATCGCTCTTGGAAATTTTGCGGCGAAAAGAGCGATCGCGCTTCTAAGACTTGTGTACAGCTAGGCAAAAGCGCTAATATTGAATCATGGCT
>DATNQH010000087.1:0-4911 GCA_036704105.1 Leptolyngbyaceae cyanobacterium
CGCTTTGGGGTATAAATGAGGGCTATAAAGACCCCAAAATAGTTCATCACTTTCTCAGCTGTTTAATACCCATATAGGGTATATATAGGGGCTTAGTAGGGGATATTGAACTCAATTAGTTTTATCACCCACTTGACCCCTATGAGATCTAAGAACATTCACGGCTGACAAAAGATTTTTTTTGTGCGGGGTTTGATAATGGTTATGGTAGCGCCAAACTTTTAGTCGATGGTTTTGATGTGATTAGAATTTCTAGTTACATCTCATTTGAAGAAATGGAAAACGTACTCTAAGCCCGACCACGCACCGCTTGCCTTCATTAAGCCTGCTTGATAGTGAGTCGAATCCGGGTTATGCTGCCCTTGTCCATGTGTCGGTAGGCGCATAGCAATGTTCAATGGAGTTTGGACTAATCGGGCAAACTCCATTGAAGGTGTTCCTAAGTCGCGCAGTGAGAAAACTCCTTTCCCACCCTCACGCTGCTGTATGTTTATGCCTGGTCTTTGCAGCTTACGCATTCTTGTGTACTCGTGTACACGATGCTACTTACCCGATACGAGCCTTTGCCTTTGTAGTCAGAGCATTTGCGGTACGATTACCCGCGCCCGCGACGGGGTTTGGCATACACCCATACACCAACGCTACCCTCTCACTGCGCTATTCCACTAAATCAGTACTCCAGTTCACTCCTTGGATGGCGGTATCCAACTCACGATAGTCTCTGGCTAGTTGATCTCGCGCTCGTTGCAATTGGGCGATATCGAGTGTGACGACAAACTTGATCTCACTGCCGCGTGTGCGAAATTGCGTGCTGCCTGCCGACCGGATCAGCGTGTCAAGCACACCGATATGCATACGCAAGACATCGCGTTGGGCAATTGCTGCCATGATAGTGCGTCCATTGGGCAACTGTGCCTGTACATTGGTACGATTGATGGCAACAATCAAAGCCTCTAAGCGATGAACTACGCCGTCGAGTTCTTGCAGCAAGGCGTTTGGTTGTTCCGCAGGTTGCTCACCTTCTTGGACGAGGATGATGCGCTGCAATCGCTCGTTTAACTCGCTAATCTTAGTCTGAGCAGCAAGGCGCTCCACCAGAGCAACGGCAAGCTTCATTATTTAACTCCTATCTCTTGGGAGTACTGACAATAATAGGTATCTTCCACGAATAGTGCTACAGAGAATTTTAGCAGTTAACAGTGACTCATAACCGAATAACCGAATGGCACGCGCGTTAAGCCGAACCACTTAACTTACACTTTGTTGAGGCACGAGCAGTTTTAGCGTACAAGGAGATGGCGATCTGTATCTGCCTCTAATTTCTTAGCTTCTTTGTCAATACAGGGCTTTAAGCTCTATTAACATCTATTTACAAACATTCTCTCAAGTGATGGACAACAATCATGAGGCTGTGTCAACTTACAAAGCATCGACGCGGTGAATCGATTCAATCAACTCCTCAACTTCTTCTTCGTCTTGGCACTGCTTAATCTGCTGATTGAACCACTGCAATTCTTCGGCTTCTGTTTCTTGAAGTTGGTACACCAACACGGCTCCTCCGACACGAGCGAGGGTAATCGGTGCTGGGGAAATGTGTTCTAATAACTCACAAGCCGTTTGGTAAAGTTGTTCAACTGCTGCCATAGACATCGGGTGTCCTAGCTGGGCAGCAAGTTGCTGTAAGCTATCCTGAATCGCCATCTGAGCAGATTGTTCATCCGGGCTAAGTGAAGCGTGAGTCATAATGTCAGTTTCAGAATCGAAAAGTTCCAGTCATTGAGTTCAATGGGCATAAGATTAATTCTTGTGCCATTGCGTCTGTGTAGAGTTTAAATGATGAAGGCAGTCTTTTGGCTCCAATTGCAACTGTCACATGACAATGAATGCTGCAATTGGGACGTGCCAAAAAAAGCTAGACCAAGACAGCAGATGTCTGTGGCACTGCTCCAGGCATTGGTGATCGCCCAATAACCAAAAGATTTGGGGATTATAAAGTCAGCCGTATGGAAAATAATAAAGAGCGATCGCGCACTACATCTCATTACTCAGCTTCACTCTCCCAGACATTCAAAAATTCCTCCCACTCCTCATCAGTCTCTAGTGGCTTGTCCTTGGCCAGTCCTACTACTAGCGTTAGCAATCTTGCATCTTTCGGTGAGGAGCCAGCTTCTATCATCATCCGCTCAAGGGTAGGATCGTAGCCGCTATCAGCAAGGGCGGCATATTCAGTGTCAGTCATGCCGAGGTCATGGATGGGTGAATCTGTCAAGCGTTCACGGTTGGGGCGCGATTGCATCTTCAACTCTAAAGTTGCACTCCTGTAGCAGATTGGCATTGAGCATAGAACGCTTTGAATGAAGTCTGATTCGTAAAGCTGTTTCAATTCATCCCTTATTATTGTTATAGCGCTCTTGCTTCATCACTGAAATTAAAGAAATCAGTGTTTACTAAGACCTTAAAGAAACTTTAACTTGAGTCTGCGTTCGCTCCCACCAAGGTGACCCCACCTTCATCATAATCCACCCACGTTCTACAGCTTTCTCATAATTCTCCTACTTATTAGTAAAGCTGCATTACGGCTTAAACTTATTCATTTGCTAGCTTCTAGCCGTATCTCTAGCACTGTGCGAACGCAAAAGAAAATTAATCGCATTGTTGAAACGCATTACAATTACCCCAAGTGGTTAAGAAATATTGCTGTTACTTGCTGTAGTTGTTAGTGTATGCGTGACAGAGCAAACCAAGTATTTCTACTCAAAAAAGGTTCTATGTTGCTTTCTTTACTAACATTAATTGCCTTGCTAGCTGGGATAGTTACTGTTTCGAGTAGCTTTGCTAAGCGTTCGGGCTTAACTCAAAGTGCTTTACCCCGTTGTTCGTTCTCATTGTGGTCGCTGGTACTATTCCTCTTATTTCCCCCAACAGAAACACTTTCAGTATCGAGGCTCATACCTGACGGTAGGCAAAGAAATAACTACTCAGAAATTTCATGACAAGTTAAAGATTTTGAATACGGCGCGTCTGCATTCTTGATCGTCAGAGACAAACAGCACTCTTCATCAGTGTTGCTAGGTAGTTAGTAGTGAGAGCGCTTAATGAGGAACAGTTACGTTCAAATCATTACTACAAAGTCGCATTCCCAGAAAGCTTTTGGGGAATTAAAGAGATGTTAACTATATTGCGCTCCCCCAAGTAATTCATGTATTAAAAAAGTGAATTACTTGCTTTACCAACAACAACAGATCGGGTAAATATACTGTAGTTCTATAGAAGTTGATGTTATGGTAACTGACCCGACGGAATCAGAACTTGATTTATCCTGGCTGGAAGAAATTTCAGCAGCGAGTGAAGAAGAAGAGATGGGCGCAGCTAATCTTAAAGCACCCGACAGCAGTATTCAGATCGAAGCCTTACTTACATTCCAGGCAGAAACTCACGCGGCGATCGCCACGCTACAAGAACAACTCGATCAGAAACTAGCAATTCTAGCTAATGAAATTGCCGCGCTTAAAGGCTCAGCCAAACAGCTAACGCAAAAGACCTCAAGAGAATGGCTTGAACTTCAGGCGAATGTCACTTTTCAGACACAAGCGGTGCAGGAGTTTTGTGCTCGAATTCAAAACTGCGAAGATAAGTTCGACTACTTGTTAGAACGCATCTCTGCTCTGCAAGCGGCACTGGCAGCAGATAAGAGTAGTCAGTTAATCCCAAAACAGCCGGGTTTACAAGCGGGTTGCCGACAGCAGCAATCAGGGCTATTCCCTTTCAACCGCTGGAGTATAGTGCTGCTACTACTTGCTCAAAGTATAATTGTTGCTAGCGCTACAGCTTTCCTGATCTGCCAATTCTCGCCAAGAGCTAGTACTATGAAGCTACCACCACAGTCTGCCGCGCCACTTTAAGCTATTGAGTGGAGTGATTGTTAGGTTCTACTTACTTTCGTTCCTAGGTTGACAGGCATTGCATCAGATCAAAGAGCAACAGCCAGTGCATCAGGTAGATCGCCTGATGCTCTCCAAGCGAGTGTTTGGGCGAATATCCCAATTGCTTGCATTAGCATCTGACTTTTCCCGTTGTCTTTCTGAAAAAAAAGTTTTACCTTGATTTTGGCTTCCAGAAGCCGCAAACTTTTGTGGGCTATTATCAACGAGCTTAAATAAGTGATAATAACTGCTGCTGTTGAAAGCATTGCTGAAAGTGAGTTTCAAGATTTATTAGGAAAAGTCAGAATGGCACTCAAGTTATATTATTGTCTTCATTAGGCTCCACCCTTTCATCGGTAGCATAGTTTCGCTCAACCTCTTTAGCACTCGCCCTGCGTTTATTGAATGCTTCTATAGTTTCCCCTGGTGCTGGATCTGAATCTACTGGGTTAGCTGGCCTGCTGTTCAGGAACTTGCGGATACGTTTAATCAAAGATTTGAAAAACAACATTTTATTTGTCCTTTATAAGGAATTTCTCAGCCGTGTATCTCCCGACTCTACTGCTGCTTTCATAGCGCCAGGGTGGTAGCATTGATTCCAGCCTGTCAGGTTTCCAAATCATCCCGTATTGACCTGAAAAACCTTAGCTTGACATCCTGATAAATTTTGTGAGAAACAGATTCACCGCAGTACCAGGTGTTGACCCAAAAAGGAAACATAGTACACAAAATCCAAATGTGGCTCTAGTTACAATTGTGACTAAATTCTCACCAGGATGCCCAGGGTTTTTCCCTCTACCGGAGCCAATAGCGTCCCATCCAACAAGACTGGGAATTTTTGTTATGTAGCATCCTTGACAAGTTAAGAAGATGAGAAAAAAGTCAAGCAAGGTTTAGGAAATGGTGATAAGTCAAGCTGATGCTCCTTTCTACGGATTTTGACTACTCTCAAATCCTGGTTTTCAGGTGCAGCAAAATAACTTACTGG
>DATNQH010000088.1:0-12506 GCA_036704105.1 Leptolyngbyaceae cyanobacterium
GAGGTTCCTGTACTTTAAGCAGGAACCTCCAAGCCTGCTTCACAAGCGTGAGGAGATAGACACTTAGAAAAAGCTAGAATTCCAGAGGAAGCAGTTATAGTGTGCTTTGGGGCGATCGCGCCTACCTCGTGCATCACCAAATGTGCTATACTTTTAAGGCTGTCCCGTATAAATCTCTATTAGGGATTGAAATAAAATAGGAGACACTATTATGTTTATTGATGAACTAGCACCGCTCTTCAAAGAATTGACTCAGCACCCAGTTTCATTCTTAGGAGGTTTTTTCTCTGGTGTACTTCGTCTAAATTTAGCTGATGAGCCTGTTAAGAGCTGGCTTGATGGGCAGCGCGGTCATACCACCTACACAACTTCGACTACCTCAGCAAACAACGGTAAAACTAGCGGGCCTCAGACAATTTCAATTGATTAAAATTTAGCATTAGGATGCGTTAGGCTCTAACACAAAAGCTATTTCTGCCAAAGCAAGTATACGATGTTTCATAGTGCTGAGAAAATTTAAATTAAGCTAAATTAAGCTAAAATTTCAGCCAAAGAAACGCTTTACAAGGGATGAAAGCGGGTCAAGTAGTTGTTGTGTATTAAATAAGAGCAACCCCTCTAAGAGGTATAAACAATATTGCTATAGCGGCATTATTTGTAATACAGGCAACCTTTGAGAACTAAGCGATACGATAATATAAACGGTAAGTATAAGTTCAGTCCTTTCAGCGATCGCGTGTTAGCAGTTGGTAGCTGTGTGGTTGTCAACTATTAAACTGAATCGCTAATAAATCAAACGATATAAAGTGCCTTATTCGCATTAGCGTTTGAAACTTGGATATGAGCTTTTGCTTCCCGTTCAGACTTAACGCGATCGATATGACTATCTACGTTGGAAACCTTTCTTACCGCGCTACCGAAGAAGATCTCAGATCAGTATTTGCAGACTACGGTACAATCGAGCGAATTGTCTTGCCGATGGATAGGGAAACCGGGCGAATGCGGGGTTTTGCATTTGTTGATATGACAGAAGATGCCCAAGAAGACGCGGCAATTACAGAACTTGATGGGGCTGAGTGGATGGGCCGCCAGCTCAGAGTTAACAAAGCCAAACCACGCGAAGAAAACAACTATCGGCGTAACAATGGTGGGGGGCAAAGGAAGTACAGCGGCGAGTAAAATTCTAACGCATCTGCTTGAAATACAAACACAAAGCGATCAAATTTTAACTGAAGGTAATTAACTCAAAAATAGATCGTTAACCTCAACAATAGCCTTGACCAGTTACGAATTGAGCGACATATCTGTAACTGGTCAGCGCTTTGACTTCACTATCAGCCAACGAAGCAAGTTAAACTTCATTGATTAGCCGCTAAAAAAGGCGGTTTAGATGCTTGTGTTAATATAGTTTTTTATTAATGCAAGACTGTTAATATAGCATTTTGCATTAAATTAAGCAAGTAACGAAACAAATTGTAATTGCCATTTTGTTCTCTAGCCTCTTGCCCCTAGTTGTAAGGAATTTTTGTAGTTTATCTAAAGTGAGATTTCACTCTCTGATTCCGTTTCTAAGATAGAAAGCAGAAGCGGGTAATAAATACAATTTCCCATCTTCCACCGCTCCAATCTCAAGAAAGGACGAAAACTAATGGCTGAAGACGTGCAACAAAGCTTAAATTACGAGTATCCTCTGGATCGTGATTGCACCACTCTATCCCGTCACGTCCTACAGCAACTTCACAGTTTCTCAGCAGACGCGCAAGATCTGAGCGCCTTAATGAATCGTATTGCTCTTGCTGGCAAACTGATTGCTCGTCGCCTTAGCCGTGCGGGGTTAATGGAAGGAGTCCTCGGATTTACTGGCGACGTTAACGTGCAAGGCGAATCTGTCAAAAAGATGGATGTATACGCCAACGATGTTTTTATCTCGGTATTCAAGCAAAGCGGTCTTGTCTGTCGCTTGGCTTCCGAGGAAATGGACAAGCCCTATTACATCCCTGAAAACTGCCCAGTTGGTCGCTATACCCTGTTATATGATCCGATTGATGGCTCTTCCAACACGGATATCAACCTAAGTTTGGGTTCTATCTTCGCCATTCGGCAACAGGAAGGAGAAGATCGAGACGGAGAAGCAAGCGACCTACTGCAAAATGGCCGCAAACAAATTGCCGCCGGATATATCCTCTATGGACCCAGCACGATGCTGGTTTATTCGATTGGCAAGGGAGTACACTCTTTTACGCTCGACCCTAGCTTAGGAGAATTCATCTTATCAGATGAAAATATCCAAATTCCCAATCATGGATCGATTTACAGCGTCAATGAAGGTAATTTCTGGCAATGGGATGATTCAATTCGGGAATATATCCGCTATGTTCATCGCACAGAAGGTTATGTCGCTCGCTATAGTGGGGCAATGGTCAGCGACGTGCATCGGATTTTAGTTCAAGGTGGCGTGTTTCTATATCCAGGTACAGTGAAGAAACCAGAAGGTAAATTACGCTTACTTTATGAAACTGCACCTCTAGCTTTCTTGATCGAGCAAGCCGGAGGAAGAGCAAGTACAGGGAGTGGCGACATTTTGGATGTAGTACCAGAAAAACTGCATCAACGCACACCGTTGATTATTGGTAGTAAAGACGATGTGGCTTTAGTAGAGTCTTTCATCCAACAACAGGCACAACAAGAGGATGAGCGTAGCATTAGGGAGCGATCGCGCGTACCGCGATGAGGAATGAGGGGGAAAATTATGAATCCAGCAATGCTGAATTTATCACTAATAATTCATAATTCATAATTTAGCATTTCCCCGATCGCCGATATTTTCCAAGTTTGAAGTCAAAAAGTATCAGGAGTTGAAAAATGACAGATCAAGCAACCAAGCAGGGCAACCATTTAGTAGAAATCAAACAATTCGGTCAAAGTATCTGGATGGATAATTTGACTCGTGACATGATTCAATCCGGCGAACTCAAAGGGTTGGTTGAAAATGGCGGAATCTGTGGGATCACCACTAACCCAGCTATTTTTGAAAAGGCAATGATGGGTAATGCTATCTACGATGCAGACATCGAAGCTGGAGTTCGTGCTGGGTTGCCAATTCAAAAAATTTATGAATCCCTGGTTTTTGATGATATCCGCAAAGCCTGCGATATTTTCAAACCGATATATGACGCAACAGATGGGTTAGATGGTTATGTAAGTATCGAAGTACCACCAACCATCGCTCACGACACCGAAGCAACCATCAATGAAGCTCGCCGCTACTACCAAGAAATTGGTAAAGAAAACGTGATGATTAAGATCCCCGGTACTAAAGCGGGATTGCCTGCGGTAGAGCAAGTAATCTCAGAAGGAATCAATGTTAATGTCACCCTGCTGTTCTCGGTTGACAGCTACATTGAAACAGCATGGGCTTATATTCGGGGCTTGGAAAAGCGAGCAGCCCAAGGTGAAGATATTAGTAAGATTTCTTCAGTAGCAAGTTTCTTCCTTAGCCGGATTGATAGCAACATCGACAAAAAGATTGATGACAAGCTGAAGAAGGGTGTCGATCGCATAGAGAAAGAGGTAGAACTGAGGGCGGTTAAAGGCAAAGTAGCGATCGCCAATGCCAAAATTGCTTATCAAGAATACAAGAAGATCGTACAGAGCGATCGCTGGAAAGCACTGTCAGCCAAGGGTGCGAACGTGCAGCGCTTACTTTGGGCAAGCACCAGCACCAAAGATCCCAGCTACAGCGATGTTATGTATGTAGATGAGCTAGTCGGCCCGAACACCGTTAACACTCTACCACCTAACACAATTGAAGCTTGCGCCGATCACTGCGATCCTGCTAGCAGAGTCGAGACTGGTGTGGAAGAAGCATATCACTTGATCGAAAGTCTGAAAGATCCAGACATCGACATCAACCTAGATCAAGTGATGGAAGAATTACTCGTCGAAGCAATTGACAAGTTCGTTCAGCCCTTCCAATCACTAATGAGTTCCTTGGAAGAGAAAATCAATCGGTTGTCACCTGTCTAGTAATTTTAGATTTTAGATTTTGGATTTTGGATTAAAGGGTTACTCGTCAAGTTAAACATCTGAATATTGACGAGTAACTCTTTCTAAAATTCCAAACTACAAATCAAAAATCTAAAGCAATCATCTTCAATCTAAAATCTAAAATCCGCTCATCCAAAATAAAAATATGGTCACGCTGCTAGAAAATCCCTTGCGTGTAGGGTTACAACAACAAAGGATTCCTGAGCCGCAAATTTTGGTAATATTTGGCGCATCAGGGGATCTCACCCAGCGCAAACTAGTACCAGCACTGTATAAACTCAGAAGAGAACGCCGCATTCCAGCAGAAACCACGATTGTGGGAGTAGCGCGTCGAGACTGGAGTCACGACTACTTCCGGGAACATATGCGCGAGGGAATCGAGCAGTTTTCCGACGGTATAGGTTCTGAGGAACTGTGGCAAGACTTTTCTCAAGGACTTTTTTATTGCTCTGGGGATATTGACAATCCTGAAAGTTACCAGAAGCTGAAAGAATTCTTGGGTGAGTTAGATGAAAAACGAGGAACGCGCGGCAATCGCGTATTTTACCTTTCGGTTGCGCCAAAATTCTTTCCCGAAGCAATCCAACAGTTAGGTAAAGCAGGGATGTTGGCAGATCCGATCGCCGATCGCTTGGTGATTGAAAAGCCTTTTGGTCGAGATTTGGGATCGGCGCGATCGCTCAACCGAGTGGTGCAGCAATATTGCAAAGAACAGCAAGTATACCGGATCGACCACTATCTCGGTAAAGAAACGGTACAGAATCTGCTCGTATTTCGCTTTGCCAATGCGATTTTTGAACCGTTGTGGAATCGGCAGTTTGTCGATCATATTCAAATCACTGTAGCAGAGACAGTAGGCGTTGAAGACAGAGCCGGATATTATGAATCTTCTGGCGCACTGCGGGATATGTTGCAAAACCACCTGATGCAACTTTTCTGCTTTACTGCAATGGAACCACCCAACGCTCTAGATGCTGACAGTATTCGTACAGAAAAATTGAAGGTACTGCAAGCCACCCATCTAGCAGACGTGCAAAATCTGGATCGAGCGGCAGTGCGGGGACAGTATAGTGCTGGGTGGATGAAGGGTAAGCGCGTACCTGGATATCGGGAGGAGTCAGGAGTTAATCCGGACTCCACCACACCGACTTATGTAGCGATGAAGTTTGAGATCGATAACTGGCGTTGGCAAGGCGTACCATTTTATTTACGTACTGGCAAGCGACTGCCGAAAAAAGTGAGTGAAATTTCGATCCACTTCCGCGAAGTGCCTTATCTGATCTTTCAATCCGCTGCCCAACAGGCGAATGCTAACATTTTAGCAATGCGAATTCAGCCGAATGAAGGAATTTCGCTGCGGTTTGAGGTGAAGATGCCAGGGCCAGAACTAAGAACGCGATCGGTGGAAATGGACTTTAGTTATGGTTCTGCCTTTGGCTTCGCAAATTCTGATGCCTACGATCGCCTGTTGCTCGATTGTATGATGGGCGACCAAACATTGTTTACCCGCGCAGACGAGGTAGAAGCGGCTTGGCAAGTGGTAACACCAGCACTGAGCGTTTGGGATGCACCCACCGATCCAGCAACGATTCCGCAATATGAAGCCGGAACCTGGGAACCTGCGGAAGCAGAATCACTGATCGAACAGGATGGCCGTCGCTGGCGCAGATTATAAAAAGTCATTTGTCATTGGTCATTTGTCTTTTGTTAAGAACCAATGACCAATGACTAGTGACTAATGACTAATAATAAAACTTAAAACTTTAGAACTTCTATGGCGACTCAATCTGCTCCAATTTTTTCGCTTCAGGCTCCGAAAGATGTTTCAGTCAGTGAAATTGAAGCGGAACTGCATCAGATTTGGCAAAGTTACAGTGTCGGTGGCGATGAGGGGGGAATACCCGCAGCGACACGGGCAAAGACCTTTAGTTTAATTGTTTACGAACCTGAAGAGACTCAACCGCTATTGGCGGCTTTGGGATTTTATACAGGGCCAATTGATGGTATTCCAGGGCCTCGCACAGCATCAGCAATCAGGGAAGCACAGAAAGCTTATGGACTAGAGAAAACTGGCAAGGCAACAGACGAATTGCTAGTCAAACTGCGGGAAGAATTGGTAAAACGTCGTGGTAATGTTAGTGGTGACAATGGCACGGGGAGTATGTCTTCTTATGCCTTGGATACGCGAAGCCCGACAATTGCAGATGCGATCGCTTCTCGCAACCCCTGCCGCATCATTGCCCTTTGTCCCGTGAGTGGGGATGATGGTGGTGTCAAAGCTCAAGTCTCTGCTTATTGCCCGATCCAAAAGCAGTCATCAACGACCCTGATCTGCTGCGAATACATCACCCTCACAGGCACTTTTGAAGCCTTGGAAAGGGTGGTTGGTATGGTGCCAGCTTTGATGATTGGTGGTCTGCCAAAGTTTCTCTGGTGGAAAGCAACACCCGATTCCAATAACGCTATCTTCAAACGACTAGCAGCAGCTTGCAATTCTGTCGTCTTTGATACTAGCGGCTTTACTCAAGTAGAGCAAAATTTGTTGATTATCCAAGAGCTAATAGAGGCGGGTATACCAGTAAATGACCTCAATTGGAGTCGCTTGGCAGCTTGGCAGGAGTTGGCTGCTGAAGCATTCGATCCGCCTCAGCGTCGTGCCGCCCTCAAGGAAGTTGACAGAGTTACAATAGATCACGAAAAAGGCAATCCGGCTCAAGCACTAATGTTTTTGGGCTGGTTGGCAAGTCGGTTGAAATGGCGGGCTTCTCACTACGAAAAAGAAGAGGGAGATTATAACATTAGGCGCATTCACTTTGTTGGTGAAGACCAGCGCCAAATAGAAGCGGAAGTGGCGGGAGTCCCCACAGCTAATGTAGGCGAAGTTCCAGGCGATTTAATTGCCCTGCGCTTGACTTCCACCAATCAAGCAGCAGACTGTTGTACAGTTCTGTGTTCTGAAACAAGTGGTTGTATGCGAATGGAAATGGGTGGTGGCGCTCAGAATTGCCGCTTTATGCAAGTGTCTCGCCTTTCAGATCAAAAAGCAGAAGAATTACTCTCGCAGCAGCTACAACGCTGGGGGCGCGATATGCTGTTTGAAGAAAGCCTGGCGGTTACAGCGCAGATTCTCAAAATTAAATGATGAATGATGAATGCTGAATGCTGAATGATGAATGTTATTAGTTGAATTCATAATTTATCATTCATCATTTCAAAAATGGCTTTAGTAATTGCTGGAGAACGCAGCGGGGTGGGCAAAACAACTGTGACGCTCACTCTGTTAGCGTCTTTATGTCGTCGGCGATCGCAAGTACAATCTTTTAAGGTAGGGCCAGATTATATTGACCCGATGTTTCATCAGCACGTTACCAAACGTGCTTGTCGGAATTTAGACCCGGTTTTGACATCTGAGACTTACGTCCGACAATGTTTTGCGCGTCATAGCCAAGATGTAGATTATGCCCTGGTAGAAGGGGTGATGGGGTTATTTGACGGTATTTCGTCTGTCAACAGTCATTTGTCAGTAAAAAAACAAAGTCAAATGACTGATTTTGCCAGTACGGCTCACATTGCTAGGTTACTCGATTTACCTGTAGTATTAGTAATTGATTGCAGTCGGTTGTCTGGTTCTGTAGCTGCGATCGCACACGGTTATCGTTCATTCGATCCCCGCGTAAAAATAGCAGGAGTGGTGCTGAATCGGGTAGGAAGCGATCGCCATCTGCAACTACTCAAGGATGCATTAGAACTTCTGCAAATAGCAATTTTGGGAGTATTGCGGCGATCTGATAATATTACCATTCCTGATCGCCACCTTGGTTTAGTCCCCTCAGCCGAATTGGCCCAACTAGATAACTTAATAGATCGACTTGCAAATTTAGGCGAAACCTGCTTTGACTGGAAGCGACTATTACCTCTCTTGAAGACAGGAGACAGGAGTCAGAAGAGATCTGAGGGAGCTGAGGGAGAAAATCCAACTACCAACTACCAGTACAGACGTAGCACTGCTACGTCTCTACCAGCTACAAACTACCAATTATCAATTCATCCTTTAAGAGTTGCTATTGCCAGAGATCGCGCTTTCAATTTCTACTACCAAGACAATTTAGATTTATTGCAGCAACTTGGTGCTGAATTAGTTCCCTGGAGTCCGCTTGTCGATCCCAGTTTACCTGAAAACATACACGGATTATATTTCGGTGGTGGTTTTCCAGAAGTGTTTGCTCAAGAATTGGCAGCAAATACCGCCGCTATGAAATCTGTGCAAACAGCCATTCAAGCTGGGATACCGACATATGCAGAATGTGGCGGATTAATGTATCTGTCTGAGCAAATTATAGATTTTGATGGTAAGTCTTGGCAAATGGTAGGAGCAATACCTACTAATGCTGTGATGGGTTCCCGTCTAACATTAGGTTATCGCCAAGCAACTGCTGTGCAAGATAGTCCGTTGGTGCAGGCTGGGAATATAGTCTGGGGACATGAGTTTCATCGATCGCACTTGTCGATAATGCCGACACAGCCTTTGTTTCAAGCACAGGGATATGACAAAAGCTCAGCCATCATAACAGAAGGATGGCGATCGCCCCATCTCCACGCCTCCTACATTCATTTACATTTTGGCGGGAACCCAGAAATTGCAGCGAGATTTTTGCAGCAATGCGATCGAAGGGGCGCTTAGGCTAGGGGAGAATGATGAATTATCAATGATGAATTATGAAAAGTAGGTTTTTCCCATTCAGCATTCAGCATTCATCATTCATAATTTCTTGTTCGATCGCCCGATAACATTCACCTAAATCAGCCCGTTGTTGCATCGTATCAACTAAAGCTTCGTAAGCCGACCAATTATTTTGTAGTAAGGTACGAGCTTGTAAGGCTGCAAAGCGTTGTTTTTGCTCTTGAGTAGTAGCAGAAAAGTTCAACGGTGTCAAGACAGTTCTTATCTTTTGGAGATCGTCGGCTCCACCTTCAGTATTACCATAAACTAAGTCTTCAGCTACTCCACCAGCCATCCAAAGCGTACAGTAACGGTCTAACATTTGGGCTGAGAGAGTACCCTTTTCTAATTGAGATGCTAATTCGCTATCGTCAAAACTAACACCACCTAACCCCGGTTGTTTCTGCTTCAGGGCTTCCCAAGCACTGAGAGTATAACCTGTGACTGGAATACCTAACAGGTGCGCGACAAGAAAGTGTCCGGCTTCGTGACGGATAATGCGATCGCGGTGCTGGGGTGAGAAACTAGCGAACCAATCTAAAACTAAATTGCCTCCCTTACCTTGGAAACCGAAATTATCCAAAGTAGCAAGTCCCAAAAGGCTGAAAGTTGCGATCGCCGGAATTGTGGGCGACAAGTTGAATAAAGGCCCCAGCAGAGTTGAAAGCGTCATGACAAAGATAGAGATAGCAACCAGATTCAGGGCAATTTGATTCATGTCTGAGTTAATGTAACGAAAGCGCCTTTCTCTTATTATTAGTGATAGCGATCGGGGACGAACGATCGCAACTGGAGGTTGGAAAATGAACGGCAGCCTAACTATACACGCACTCAAGCTAAAGGATGCAGAATTCGAGCAAATCGTGCGAGCTAATCCTGAGTGGAACTTTGAACAAACAGCAGCGGGAGAGTTAGTTATAGTGCCACCAACAGGAGGGACATCGGGACGCAAAAATAGTAGTTTGACGGGACAGTTAAACACTTGGGTAGAAGCTCATTTAAGCTTGGGAGAAAGCTTTGATTCTAATACCTTGTTTGTTTTGCCAAATGGTGCTAAGCGAATGCCCGATGCAAGTTGGGTGAAACGCGATCGCTGGGAGGCACTGACTCAGCAGCAGCAAGATGGTTACGTACCGCTATGCCCAGACTTTGTAGTAGAATTGCGCTCCCCTACCGATTCAATTACGGAACTACAAGCTAAGATGCGGGAATATATCGATAATGGTGCGCGTTTGGGTTGGCTGATTAATCCTCAAGCTCGTCAAGTAGAGATCTATCGTCAAGGGCAACAAGTAGAAATTCTGTCAGATCCTACCACTTTATCTGGAGAAGATGTGTTGCCAGGTTTTACGCTAAATTTACAGCGAATTTTTGTTTAGAGCGGCAAAATATTACTTTTCAAGCGCGATCGCATTTAGACTGGATTATGGGCAATGCACAAGTAAAGCGATTGCTATTCAACACATTAATTTAAAATTGCTTCAATATTCTTCTGTACCCGGTCAAGTTCCTGTCGCTGTCTATCTATCCAAGCCTTTTCAGCCTCGCGCTGTTCTGGTGTTTCCTGCTGATATCGCGCTTGCTTTTCCCGCATTTCTCACAAATTGAAGTAAATTCAGCGTTAAAAACGGCTAAAATCCAGTAATAGTAGGATTTTCAGTGCTTTGAGTTTATGACTCCAATTTCGACAGAGTGTACCCCAGAACAATTCAGCTTTGGAAAAGTCAAAGGAAGAAACGTAATTGCTAATTTTAAGGGTGGTACGCTCACGTCGGATGGGGGATTAGTCCTAGTAGCTGAGTTAGACAAAAAACGTCAAATCACTGCTCGCGAACGCTGACTGTTTTAATGATCATCGTCGTCAAGGGTACGTAGAACATTCGGTCGCCGATTTAGTAGCTCAACGTGTCTATGGATTAATCCAAGGCTATGAAGATTTGAATGACCATGAGAAACTACGCTACGAAGATCGTTTTTACTCTAGCACTAAGAAAAATTGCTGCTAATAAGTCAGAGTCTGTCGTGTTAGCGGGAAAAAGTACACTTAACCGATTGGAACATTGCCCAGAAACTGTAGTTAACCAAGCAGACTCTCGCTACCACCGCATCTCCCATGACCGAACAGGAATTGAGAGACTGTTAGTGGAGTTATTCCTAGAATCATATTGCAAGTCTCCACAATCGATTGTTCTCGACTTAGATGTGACTGATGACTCTGTGCATGGCAGCCAAGAGCAAGGTTTCTTTAATACCTATTATGGAGGTGTATGCTACGCTCCACTCTATATATTCTGTGGGCATCATTTACTAGTAGCCAAACTACGTCCTTCTAACGTAGATCCGGCTGGCGGAGCCTTGGAAGAGTTGCAGCGAGTGGTTGGACTAATTCGTGAGAGATGGCAGCATACTCACATCCTAATCAGGGGAGATAGTGCTTACTCCCGTGATCAGATTATGAGTTGGTGTGAAGACCAAAAAGGAGTTGATTATGTCTTTGGCATGGCAACTAATAGCCAACTAAGGATGAGGGCATCAGATGTGATTGCCAAAGCTAAGGCTGACTATGAGCAACGTTTGACACCTATCACTTGTTTAATGGAGGAACTTTTCAATCCTAATGAAGACCTAACCGTTGTTGGAGATCTGATCCCAGAAGCTTTGTGGTATCGCTCTTTATCCTACAAAACTCAAAACTCTTGGAGTTGCGCTCCTATGCGTAGTGACTAAGGTTGCTTACAATACTCAAGGACTTAAGATGCGCTTTGTCGTTACTTCCTTAAAAGCAACTAAAATCCCTCGCCCGGCTTGTTTACACGAACAAATACTGTCCTAGAGGGGACATGGAGAATCGGATTAAAGAGCAGCAACTAGAATTATTCAGCGACCTTCCTTCCACCCACTCATTTGAGGGCAATCAACTCCGGCTTTGGTTCTCTGCTATGGCTTATGTTCTTATACAAGCTTTCCGCGCCTTATGTTTGGCGAAAACGCCTTTAGCTACGGCTACTGTTGGGACAATTAGAACCTTACTACTGAAACTTGGAGCGCGGGTTTTGAGCAGTGTACGACGAGTTATGATCTCAATTTCAAGCAGTTGTCCCTATCAAGATATCTTTGCTATTGCTTATCAACGAATCCAGGCTCTCCCCGCCTCTGGATAGCTCGACGCTTGCCTTCATTATCCCATCAAGCACTTTTTCAAAGCTGGTTCTCGTAGTCAGCATACCTTGTTATGCCTTTATTCCCATGCTAATCACAAACATAGTTGTTTATTCCCTTTAATTACTTCAATTTTTGGGAAATTAACCAATTACTTTACTCTGAAAAATCTTCAGTTTTTCAAATGAGGAAAAAACTTCTTTGCGAAAGACCCAAACAAGTAATTTTAGTCAGTTTGTGAGAAATGCGGGAATAAGTCCAGCTATGGTAGCGGTTACAGTAAGCAGAATAGTTGCAACTGTGGTTTTAACGGCGGTGGTAAGTATGATCGAGGGAAGTTTTTCCATAACGCGCTAATATGGGTTTTCTAACTATATGCAATATATTAGTGGCAATTAAAGGCATCTAGCACAGGCAGCAAACTAGATCACCGATGCGAGGCGAAAAGCTGATAGCAGTCTCAACTGCTTGCCTGGATTCTTGATAGATCTGAACTATAAATCAGGTGTGAGGAGCATGAGGTGTGAGGAGCGCTAAAAACTTCTCACTCAACTCTAAATGCTTACTGTGTATATGATAG
>DATNQH010000089.1:0-6941 GCA_036704105.1 Leptolyngbyaceae cyanobacterium
AATCTGCTAATTCCTTTACTGCTGTCTTAACCTCATCTGCCATAAATACAGTTATGGTGGTTTTTCCCATGTGTGACCGAAAAAGTCTCTAATCATCATACCTCCCATCTAATAATATTCCTTTATCACCCTACCTAACTAAAACTAACAACTATTGTTAGAATAACAGACTTAGAGGGTGAATTGCACGTGAAGGGCGATCGCTCAAGTGTGCTATTGCCAAACATTTAGGAGTGATGTGACGATCTCTTTAACACGACGAAATATTGCAACCAACACAGCCATTGGAGGAATTAATGACAGAGGCTAAATCGGAAATCACGCTCAAGTTCAACTCACTCCCCGAAGCTAACCCAGCAGCTAACAAAAAGGTCGAGATAAGGCTAACCGACCAAAACGGAGTTTGCTTTACTGCTCTAATCAATGCTAAGAGCTGGCGCAAAGCTGAAACTGATGCGACGACTTTCAGTGATTGGGGCGGAGCCGTGAGCGGCAAGTTAGGGCAACCTACTGACAACGGCTTTGAAGTGGTTGACTCTGGCATCAAGGTTTTTGAGAAGAAGGCGAAGGAACCCTCGCCAGAAGAAACCACAATTAATGCGGATGCAGCACCCATCGTGTGATCGGGGCGTTACCTAGAGAGGTTCTTTAGATATGGATTTTGTAGGGACTTGGCATATTTATGAAATGGAGATGTGGGATGAAGACTATTTCAATATGGAAGTTCAAGCCTACATTGAGATCGACTCAAACAATCAGGGAGATTTTCAATTTGGTTTAGTGGCGGGGGGACTGAGCGGCAGAGTTGTTGATGATCTAGATATTGAAGGAAAAAAGAGATTTGAATTCACTTGGTCTGGTTTCGATGAATGTGACCCCGCTTCTGGTAGTGGTTGGATCAGATTCAAACAGCCAAATATCTTAGAGGGGGAATTTAGAATTCATGAAGGAGATGATTCTACATTTTTAGCCAAGAGAGCTTAATCTTTGTCACAACACCCAAATGGGAAAACTGTATAAGGGCTGAATGGAACTGCGACAAACATCGTTACTAGGCTCTGTCGCTACGAGCAGAGTTTGTCGGAATTAGCCAGAGGGAGTAAACTTCGACTTAACCCGCTGTTTCCTTATCGGGGTTGTCGGCGTTTGTCGAGGTTTTAAAGAAATGCTCAATAAACAACAGGCGGCAGAGTTCCTGGGTGTGAATGTGCGGACGTTGGAGCGCTACACCCAGGAGGGGAAGATCGGCTCCAGGTACGAAAAGGGCAAAACTCGCTCGGTCGTGGTTTACGACGAAGAGGAGTTACGAGCGTTCAAAGCAGCCCAGGAGACAAAGACTTATAAGCCAGCGGTTGACCCTACCCCGACAAATCACGACTCTTATGAAGCGGCATTGTCGAAGTTTGTCGAAGGAACACAACCACTCCACCTAATGGAGGGATTAAACCACCTAGCGGATGTGTTGAAGGCAATACGTGAGGAGCAGGAGATAGACCGCCTCACCGTCCCCATCCATCACAAGCTTACCTTGAGCCTAGCTGAGGCTAGCGCCCTGTCTGGAATTTCTCGCCTGCGACTTCGCGCAGCCATTAAGGATGGCACACTTACCGCACAGGTCATTGGTAGGGGCTACCGAGTAAAGCGCACCGACCTGGAAGACTACGTTGACAGTCTTTGACAACGAGCAAAAGGTACTGCGTTCGAGTCTGGGGTAATAGCGCGCTTGTGAAAATTCTGGTTATAGCTTGCTATAACCAGACTTGCAGCCAACCCAACCATCAGACCCGACGAAGGAGCATCGCTGTACAATCTAGGGCGAGCGCTTAACTAGGCAAAAAAATGGATTTTCTCAAACAGGCTGGGCTATCTTTACTTGGCGGTTGGATCATTGGCATCGCCTTTGCTGCGCTGAAGCTCCCTGCTCCCGTACCACCTTTGCTTGGCTTAATTGGAGCAGCTGGTGTGTTATTGGGGGGCTATTGCTTTGACCTTTTCGTCCGAGGACTGTTTCGCCACTGACTTGTTCCCACCTATTTCTGGCGCGCTAGATCGCGCCACATCAGGGATGATGATTAGGATTATCGGTCAAAGTAGACCCCGTTCTTCAATGATGATTTCTGATAGGGGCTTACCAGGACATTGACCCAACCTTTGTGCCAGTGAGCGACGGGCTTCTTCAGAGACTGGCTCCACATCGCCCCGGCGCGGGGGAGGTGTGACCAGTCCCGCTGCCACTAGGGATTGAATTATCTGTTCGGTTGACGACGCTGCTTCTTCTGTCAAAACTTGAAGCCGCACAGTTTGCCCATCAGTTAGGGACAAAGGATTTTGGGGGCGCAGTACCCCGTTTGAGTAGACAGCAGTAATAATTTCTGACATAGTTGGCACACGGCGAGTGCGAAGCGTTGTTACCTGGCTCTCTTTAACCTAGCGTCCCCTTGGGAAAAGTTGCTGCTAGTCTAGGGACACCGCTGCTCTGACTATCGCTAACTCTTGCATCACGGTTCACAAGGCTCTCACCCTTGAATCTTGGAAAGCAAATTATAGCCCAAATCGCTTCAGCGGCAGCAGGCATAAGCAAAAATCATCAAAAATGCCCCAAACCCTGATGATGTCGTGGAGCGATTGATAAGCATGGCTTAAGTGGGGCTATTGCGGTGAGTGCCGACTACGATAAATCAAGGCTTTGACTCTTCTATTCCACGAAAACGTGATTTGGTGTAATCTGATGCTCCGGGCAAGATGAGTCCAATGAAAGTTGCAGGAAACGGACAGGGAAAAATTCTCACCCCAGATGAGTTGAGGCGGCTATTTACTTTAGGGTTGCTTACTTCTCGCGATCGCGCTTTGTTTGGCATCTGCTTATTCACTGGCTGTCGTGTGTCTGAAGCCCTAGCGCTCCAAACCACAGATATTAAAGGCGAAACTTTGACTTTTAGAAAGTCTACCACCAAAGGCAAGCTGAAAACTCGCGTGGTAGATATCCACCCAGACCTGGCGAGACTGCTTGCCCTGTACCAGCCAGTCAAAAGTGGGGCATTGTTCCCAGGAATGCGGGGGCGTACTCTTACATTGACTCGGTTCATGGCAGACAAGATTTTAAAGTCTGCCAGCTTTCGTGTTGGTTTAGAAGGTGTCAGCACTCACAGTTTTAGAAGGACTGCCCTCACGATGATGTCAAGTAGCGGTATTCCCTTGCGGGTGATTCAAGAGATATCCGGTCACAATGACTTGGGGACATTGCAGCGCTACCTGGAAGTAACCCAAGAACAGAAGCGTAATGCTGTGTCGGCGATCGGGTTTTGAAGGGAAACAGTGAAGTATGAAGTGCGAGTCTGGGTTTGATTGCTATTCAATGACTGGGTTTGCTCTTAAAGATTGCCCAAATTTTTTTAAGTGTGGCAACTTTAGGTTGGATGCTTCTATTGATGAACTTTGTATTTTAAGTGAGATTTGGTCTGAGATTTGCTGTAAAGATATCTGCCCTGAATGTGGAAATAAAGGGATTTTAGATGTCGCCGAATTTGTTTGCGATCTTGATTTATCCAAACCTTCTTCGGATGACGATGTTAGATTTTATTGTTATTGTCCAACTTGTTTTTGGTCTGGCTCAATTTTAAATTCTTATATCTCTTTTCTGATTAATAACCAAGATCTCGATCCAAGAGCAGAAGGGACGCTCGTAAGGCTTTATGCCCGCCCGACACTTTACAATGTGGAAGCCAGTTCGTAGTTGTGACGCATGACTATGGATGAATCAAGCACATTGGAGGCTTATCGAGATAGTTTTATTGATTTATTGAGCTTTGTACCAGATGGCAATAGTGCAACTAGCTATCTAATACTTGCAGTACACCTACCTAATGGTGAATGCTTTGTGCCAGTAGTAGGAAGCTTTAAAAGACGTGACAGCGCAATTGCCTATGGCAAAAAACTAATCGATTGGATTTTGGCCAACCCAAAAAAGATAGCTGATTGGGGTTGTGGCTATAACACTTGTGACCTGGGAATTACAATTCATAAACGAAAAAAAGAGTTATGACAAAATGTTTACTCTTGCATTTATTGCTACTTCCAATTGCAAAAAAGTAGACCGACGATGAAAATCCCAGTTTTTGCAATGGTTGAGGTAACAAATAAGGGTGATTTAGGAGATATCGGGATATAACGACGCGCTCTCAAGCGCTTGAGAGCGCTTGGTGTTTGTCCAGTGGGAGACTTTGCTACACTCAGGTTATGACTTTTGCCCCCTCTATCGCCATGAAATCACTCAAATACAAAAAGCAATGGCAGTAGTAACCATGAGTAAAAAATGGTCTGATGAATTATGGAATCCCGAATACAGGTGTAAAAACTGCACCGCTCCTTATGATGCGTATCATTTTTACCGAGAGACTGTAACTAGGGAATGGTTTTGCCCAGATTGTGGCAAGGAGTTGGGCGGAACTAAGGTAGAGGAGTACCAGCCGTTTCCTTTTGTGACGCTACGCAGGAAGGATAGCCTATGACAAGTGCTGATTCTGACGATGTATCTCTTGCACAAGCGTAACTTTACGCAAGTAGCGGGGAAATTGAACCGAATTTTCAGCGATCGCACTGGGGTATTAGACTCATACACAAGGCAAGATAAAAGCATGAATGAATCAGCAGCAAAACTACTTCCAGAAGGGGAGGCTTAACAATTACACTATTACTATACGGAGGAATTCAGTTAACACTCTTTTCATAAAATCCCAGTCCAGATTCATGCGTTTTTTACCTGAAAGTTGAATTCACCGACTAAGCTTTGTATATATACGGAAGATAACTATTTTTAGCTTTATAAATTAACAGACAGAACGCCTTTAGAGATTATTCTAGAGGCGTTTTGGCATTTGATAGGCTTGCTTGAAATAGTTAGTAACAAGATGGAAACACTGATTGCCCCGCAGATAACTTAATACAAGGCCTCAAGCGAAATATGTAAGTGTTTGTCGAATCTTTATCCAAAGCTTCATGATTTTAAAACTAATTTGAAAAATCCAGAAGCCAGTATGAAAGGATAGCCTAACCCCAAGTAGCGCTCTTAATATTAGTTTTTAATTATGTTTAAATCTAAAGCAAGAAAGCAAGCTGAATTTCTGCTGAAAGTAGAAAGAGAAAAAGAGAGATTACAGCAGCAAGAAGCGGCACGAGAAGCGGCAAGGCAGAAAACGGCTGAGGATATCCGAAAGGTTATCAAGGCTTGCATTGATGATTATAAGGCAGCCTATCAACAACACCCGAAGACGACAATCATTAGCACTATTATATGCGGTGTATTTGTGTTGGGAATTGGAGGCATACGAAGTAATTCTTCTGAGCATTCTTCTAAATCAACTGCTAACTCAACTCCACTTATCACCCCTAGCTCTTCTGAATTTCAGGCAGATCAAAGCGCCAAATCTTTACCCCTTGCTACTAACGGATTCACATTTCCTCAAACTTCTTGTGGTGATAAAGCAACAGGCGGGAACGACACTTGGTATCCCGTGTTCATTGACGGCGGGGACTTAAGCGACATTCGCAGCCGATACTGTGCAGATGCCGCTAGCACGATCAGGCAGAAGACGGGCAAGAGCGCAGTGCAATTAGCGAGTTTCACTAACTACAATCGTGCATTGGAGTTTGCTCAAGCAGTTGGCGGGGAAGTGGGTCAACCTGGAGCTACCACTCCTATTGCTTCATCCCCATTACATCAGGAGGAAACAGTAGCAGCGCTAACCGAGCAACAGGTCAAAGAATTAGCCTTCACTAGTGCGTGTTACGAGCGAGCGAGCAGTACAACTGGGTTGGGTAATTATGCAAGTCTTAAAGGCCAACTAATTGCCCAATTCCAAGAAGAGGGATGGTCGTATGACTTGATTAAAAGTGGTGCTCCAATGAGTGACGTGGTTCATGCAGCGGAGCTATTTAACCAAAGATTGTCAGATGATGAAGTCGAATCGGAAATGACAGAGTATACAAGGAAATTAACCGCGCCCTACTATGCTCTACCAGACTACTATCCAGCGTTTATTACCTCAGCAGCTAAAAACATATATTTACCTAAGTACTTAGATCTAGTTAGAACCGAATGTACAGATTTAGGCAACAGTTAACAGTGTGACTGCAACGTAGCCATCCTCTCCTTGAAAAACTGGCAGTATAAGAATTTCAGAAATTTTTTCTGGTATATAAAATGCCTTAACAATGATGTCTAGCGCCGGGATACCGCTGCGGGTGATTCAGGAAATATCGGGACACAATGACGAGCGGGACGATCCGCAGCGTTACGAGCGAAGTTAGCCCAGAGCAGAAGTGATCGGGCTGTGTCTGCTCTTGGGTTTTGAAATATCAACCTAGCTAGAAGTTAATCTACATTAAACACGAGTAAATACTGGTATTAGGTGCGCGCAATTTCTCATCAATTCTCAATAAGATTTCTCAGGAATTAGGCTTGTCAGAGTTGGGAGCATTTAGTAGCATCTGCCAAGCGAGAACGCAATTATTGCAATAGTTTCAAGCGATTACTCCTGATTTATGGGTGAAGAAAAAATTTATCTGATGGCAGAAATGTGGACAAGTTATGGCGAGTTAGTGACAAGTTGATGACAAATTGTTGGCAATTTGCGGACAATTTGCGGCATCACTTTTCTGCCTATTGCATCGAATTATCAACAATCTCTAAAACTTCGCAAAGCCGCGCCCAGTTCTGCCAACTTATTGCCACATTTTTGGCACAGAAGTGGCAAAAATGTGGCAATAAGTTGGCGCAAGAAAATGTCGAACTAAGTGTTGCTCAAAAATAGAGTAATGTGCCGCGACTTTTTAGTCGCGTTTCAAGTGGGATGGGTTCGGGGAAGGGAAGCCCTTCCCGTCCGGGGTCTGGGACTAAACGCCCGCGAGCACTCACTATTGCCGCGCCTTCCAAGTGAAGGCGG
>DATNQH010000090.1:0-6784 GCA_036704105.1 Leptolyngbyaceae cyanobacterium
ATTTATTATTATTTCCAAGCGCTAGATCCAAAAAAGCCAGAAGCATCGCGGGCAGCTGATTCACCTCCGGCTGAACTTTTCCCGATTTTTAAACCTTCAATTGCCAGCGTTAATTCTTCAATTGCAACAGAATTTCCATCGGCTTGCAGTGGTGAGATTTTCCAACCTATAGGAATAGCACCAATGAGAGTCCAGCTTTTCATCAACTCACCTGCTTGATTAAACACAAGAATATTAACATTGCGTCGCTGACTTGTTTGCTTAAATACTTCACTTAGCCATTGCGAAAAAGTTGGATCGTCTGTCATTCCACGCTTGAGAGTAACATCAGAAAATTCGGCATGGCCGAGAGTTATCCGCTGTTGATCGTTGACTCCTCCCTCAAAGTAAACATCTTTTTTGATCTGAACGCCAAGACCCGAACATTCAGAAAAACAAGCAATAATACTACTACCTATTTCTACATAAAAGTGATTGGTAGTGATATAATTTTTAGCGTGACTGTCTATATTTGTATCAGGCATCTTATATCCTTCTGGAATAGCTTCTTACTCTTTCCTGCTGATATTTCAAATCTGTTAGCAATAACTCATATACACGCTCAGTAAGCTGGCTTAAAAGTACTGGATCGTTAAGATACGTTTTTGCTGCTGAAACTTTGTCACTATCAGAAATAGTAGTGATCGATGTGTAGGTTGCTGGATTGGTAATACTTTCTGGGAAGAAAGCAGATGGATTGACCTGCATTTGAAATGGTAGTAAAAAGAATTTCTCTACATCTAGGCTACGGTTTAGCTGCTGCGATCGAAACTAGCCAAAAGTCGAAGTAGGGGTGGGTTGATCCGAATCTACATCTGAAACAATAGACTATTTTGCCAAAGCCGTGCGTACAAAAATCAAACCTCAGTATTAGTAAGTATTCAATTTCTATTACAAACGAAATCTGCGGCTACGAATCCAGCTTTCTATCTTACGCAGCGATCGCCCTATCTGGGGAATTAAGCTAATGATAGACTGGAAATTTACTCTTTCAAACTGCCGGGACATCCTACGAAGACGAGTGAAGAGGGATAGCCTTTGGTAACTTGTCCGATCCTTTTCATCTGGCTTTGGCGAACGAGGTTGGAAGTGCGTTTGATCTAGTTGATTTTGGTTTGGCGAACGAGGTTGGAAGCGCGTTTGATCTGCTTGATTTTGGTTTGGCGAACGAGGTTGGAAGCGCGTTTGCTCTAGTTGATTTTGGTTTGGCGAACGAGGTTGGAAGCGCGTTTGATCTGCTTGAGTTGATGCAGGTGAGGCAACTTCTTGGTAAATTGTTTGATCGAAAATTTCCCCATCGTCACAATTAGGCTGTCCAATTGATTCAGGTGCAACAGGAATTTGAGGGATGGTAACAGGTTCATTTATCGCCGATTCTGCTGCAGGAGTTATTTGTCGCGCTACAGTAGAGTTGTCAGAACCTACCGCAGGTAGGGGGGATCGCGCTACGGTAGGGGTATCAGAACCTGCCGTAGATGGGCGCGGTTGGACAATTGTATTGCTGGTGGTTGAGGCAAGATCAACAGGGCTAGCAGCGATCGCTTCATCTATTGCTTGGTTTAAGTCTGCCATCGAAGCAAAGCGATCGCTAGGGGATTTCTGCAAACACTTCAGCACTACGGCTTCTAGTTGTGGCGATATTTGTTCGCACCCAGCCAGCGATCGCAAAGGCTGTGGACGCTGAGAAGTATGTGCTTTCATCCACGTAGTATCACCAATTGGCCGTAGCTCACTGCGAAGACCAAAAGGATCTGTACCGCTGAGCATTCTGTAGAAAATAATGCCCAAACTGTAGATATCGGCGCGCCCGTCAATATCCCGCAAAAGTGTTAATTGCTCTGGAGCAGCATAGCGATAAGTACCAAGGAACATATTCGTGACAATCGTATTTCCGTCTAGGTTGGAGCTATCACGAATTTTTTTGGCAATGCCAAAGTCCAAAATCTTGACTAACTCTCCCCAACGTTTAGGCACTAGAAAAATATTGTCTGGCTTAAGATCGCGATGCACGATTTTTACTTGTTCGCCTCGCACCACAACTCCAGCATGAGCAAGTTGCAAACCCGTACAAGCTTGTTTGATAATTTCTAGCGTGCGCTCAACGGGCAGTCGCTTTTGTCGCTGGAGCAGTTGCCCTAGGCTTTGCCCTTCTAGATACTCCATGACGTAGAAAGGAAAGCCTTCACCAGTCGTGCCAGAATCGACAAAGTGAATGATGTGTTCGCTCTTTAGCGCTGCGCACAAGTCGACCTCGCGCTTAAATCGCTGATACATTTCTTGCGATTTTGCCAGTGATTCCTTGAGTACTTTGAGTGCGAACGACTGGTTTTTCTTGGTGTCTATTACCAAGAAAACTTCTCCCATGCCACCTGTGCTAATAGGTCTTAAAATGCGGTAGCGATCGCCCTCACCTAGAAGGCGATCAATCCAAGGATTATTCTGCATGGGAGGAGTCATATCGTTTTTAGTTCAAAACTCATCATTATGACAGCAGGGGAGCTTCAAATGCAGAGGTAAAATTACTCTACTTATCTCCTTTGCTCCCGATCTTATTCTTTTTGCTCCTCGTTAGCTTCACTTTGCACTTTATTTTCTAAGGAATCGGAGGACTTGTGACTAACTACACTTTGGGAATTTGGCTTAGGAGTCGTTATCTCTTTCCAGGCAGCGTTAAAGGCGGCTTTAGTTACAGATTCGATCCGATTTTTTAGTCCTGATGCTCTTTTAACAGCGGCGGAACCTATCTGACTACCAAGTTGCGAAGTTTTTTTTACAGCAGCCGAGCCGAGGCGGCCGCTAAACTCTGAAGTGCCTTTGGTGAAAGTTTGCCATTGCTTTTCCGCTTGCTTTTCAATTTCCTCTGGGTCGATTAAAACGTTATTTTCAATTTTCTGGAGAGCTTTACGGACTGTTTTGAGATAAACATCTCGTGTTAAGTGCCCCGCTCCCTGCAACTCATTTAAGACCCGTTTGTTGACGGCGGCAAATAACGCCAGAGTTTGCTGTTTCGCATCGTCTGCTTCTATGTTTGGCATCGCTTTAACCAAAGCACCTGGTTGTGCTATAATGTCAGCCTCAACAACTTCCCCAACTGCTTCAGGATCTGCGGTACTAGCTTGTTTAGTTGCATTGAAGCGCCACGCTGCAATCTCTTCTGCATCTAAAGGTTTAACAACAGTTACATCTTCAGGAATGTAGCTAGTTTCTTGAATAATCAAGACAAACTCTCCAGCTTGAACGACATCCCCAGGCTTGAGGGAATAAACCTGATTCACCACAGCCGCTTCACCATTAATCAGGGAACCATTTCTGCTACCAAGATCGGTATAATTAATCTCCCCATTCTGAAGAAAAAATTTGCCATGCAACCGACTAATATCAGAGCTTTCTAAAACTAAGCCAGAGCTAGCAGAACGACCGATTAAGCAAGCGTCTTCACGCGCAAATACTTCATCTAGGTCTAGTTCGGTAATTTCGGCTTGGGTTTGCGAATTAAATACTTTTACTTTCATTGCTTTGAAACCCTTAGCTATGATAGACCTTGGGCGTAGATGCAATCAGATGCTGGAGATATCCCTCAAGCGCTTGGGCTGTAGCAACATTCCCTGCAAAGATAACTTGATTGACATTGCAAGCTCTAGTTAAAGCTTCATCGTTCGCTTGCGTTGTTTGCGGAACGAAGAAATCTCGCAGAAAAATCACAGCTAAAAGCTCTTTAGAAGCGATCGCAAAATTCACTTCTTGATAACCGCCAGCAGTTAAGTTAGCCAACTTGCGGCTAACAGTTATGTCGCTTTGCTGCATCAAAGCTTCACTGATAGGTGAAGTTGCCATTAACTGGCATTTTGAGAAAACTGTTTGGTGGCGCTCGATAAAATCTACTAGTTCTGCTTTTTGGCTTTCGTGAGCTAAAAGGGCAATATATTTTTCCTTGAGGACTTCTGGAATTGCTAAGCCATCATCGCGATCGCCAAGTTCTTCGTCAGTTGCTTCTGTTAATTCAATCTCTGGTTCGTTTGTAGGGGAAACGATCGCGTCAGTTGTTTCTATAGCCGTCAGTTCGTGGAGATTAGTTTGAACGTAAGTTTCTTCATCTACTGGTGCTGCTTCGACTTCTCTTTCTGTTGACGTAGTGATTTCTGACACTATTGGCTCTGGAAATTCCTCTGTTATCCCCTCGGCAAAAGTTTCTGGCGGCATCGACTCTTCTGAAATATTGGCTTCTTCCACTACCACCGCTGAAATTTCCGCACTCGATTCTTCTTGAGAAGTGCCGTTATCATCAAGCTTCTCTGTAATATTCTCTTCTACAGCTTCTGGCTGCATCGTTTCTTGTGGAAGATTGGCTTCTTGGGCGATCGCTGTTTCGATCTGCTCGACAGCTTCGTGCGAGAGAACGCCATCGAAGTGGGACTCTTCTGGCATAGTTAATTCAGCCGTCGTTGCTGCTGAAAACTCCTCTAAGATATATTGCTCATCCGCTTCTGGAGGCATTGATTCTTCAAAGCTAGCTTCAGTAACTACTGCTGAGATGTTTTCGTCCCACTCATCAGCCGCAGCCATAGCGACTTGAGATTCTGCTGGCAACTCCGAATTAGCAACAAATTCTGAATCCTCAGTTGCTGGTGAGATTGATGCTTCAGATTTGGGTTCGTCCCACTCATCAGCCGCAGCCGTAGCGACTTGAGATTCTGCTGGTAACTCCGAATTAGCAACAGATTCTGAATCCTCAGTTGCTGGTGAGATTGATTCTTCAGATTTGGATTCGTCCCGCTCATCAGCCGCAGCCATAGCGACTTGAGATTCTGCTGGTAACTCCGAATTAGCAACAAATTCTGGTGTGGTTGCGATCGCTACTGGTTCTGCGTCTGCTGAAACTTCTGAAAAACTACTTTCTTGCACAGATGGAAATTGACTTGCTATTGGTGCTATGACTGTAGCTTCCTCAAATACTCCAGTAGTTGGTTGCGGAATCAGCAGGAAATCTCCAAGCTGAATTACGTCTCCAGCTTTTAACAGATAAGTCTGATTTTTTGTAGCAATTTCATTGTTAAATAACGAACCGTTAGAACTGCCTATGTCAGCAAAATAATACTGTCCACCTTTGTATGAAAACTCACCATGATTGCGGCTAACATCGGAGCTTTCAAGGATTAAACCAGAAGTAGCAGAGCGACCAACAATACATTTTCCAGTAGTACGAATTGCTGATGCTAGGTCAAATTCCTGAAGTTCCTCGTTTGTTTGGCAGTTATAAAGTTTGATTTTCATGCAGTCTCCTGATTAGAGCGAGTAGAGGGTTTAATTAGCAACTAGTTAGAAAATAGGGCTTTGATCAATAAATTTTGCTGGTGCGGTCGAGCGCAAATATTACATAGAAGATAAATGGTTAAAAACCACGCAACGAACAGCTAAACAAGGCATAAAGTTAAAATGTATAAAAACTAACAAATATAATTATTTTGGTGGCTCTATTTGTGCAAAATCAGTTTTCTATAGCTTCACACCCACTTGCAAGAAAAAACAAGACAACTGCTAACTGGCTTTATTAGACATCAACCTTGAAAGAAAAAAATTCGACTTCTGTCTAATTCATACAGGCCGTAGTTGAGCAACAGAGCATTCTGGCTGGCGTTGCTGAAATTTTAATGATTCAGGCAGGAAGAGGAATGGTTTTGAATTTCAAATAATGTAATAGCAGACGAACGAAGAACTCAAGCATTTCAACAGATTTGCAGTAACAGAATGTCTTACGATGTAATCGTGCAAGATAATGACGTAGTTGACTGAAATCATTCTCAACCCGCGTCATGTAAATCTTACTTACCAAATGGCCGGCTGATTGAATCAAACGTGCGTAAACCTTATAGCCATCGGTGACATACCAAAAACTCTCCCATTTTTGGACTTGCTGCCACAGCATTTTAAAGGTTTCGGCACTGCGATCGCATTCGTAGAATATTTACTCAAGGACAAAGGACACCATCACTCCGTCCATTTATGACAGGCATGAGTTAACTTTTTCCCTAACCACCAAATGCCCACTAACCACTAGTGCTGAGTTTTTGGTTAATCTGATTAATTTCTGTTACCCAGCGTTGGCGGATTATGTGGTCAAGATTGAAGATCTCTTCCTGCGACCAGTGGAAGTGAAACGCAATAAAAGCTACCTCCTCATACAATTTGGCTGAGGGGTAGCTTAAGACTCCCCCGATAAGGCAAGCTCCACTTTAAATTGAGAATTACAGTGAGGGCAATGGGTGGGGATAGACGGTTGTCCGCTTTGATTAACTCGATTGTAGAATTCGCGCAAGTGAGCAATATCCCGCAGCACTAAACCTTCCAAAAGGTCGGGGGTTACAGAGGTAAGGCTGCCCAAGCGCGTAATTACCCGCGACAGCATCATTAAACCGCCATAGGCAGGATTATCCTGAACTTGTTGCTGTCTTTGTACGAAAATTTCATCTTTGGCAATGGCTAAGCGCATTTTTCCCTGGCGATGGATGCGGTTTTGGGAATCGATTAGCCCACATGGTAACGTGAAGGAAAATTCTGTAGCAATTGCTTCTTTACGAGGCATGGGCAAACATAACTCCGGTAGCGTCACCCAATTTTGGATGAGCGGATTTACGATTTTGAATTAACCTCTTCCCTTGAAGGTTGAGGCGCAGACTTCTGAAAATTCTTTGTTCCCTTTTTCCGTAAACGGAGAGGCTTGAAACCTTCTTTTAGATTTGAGATTTTT
>DATNQH010000091.1:0-14345 GCA_036704105.1 Leptolyngbyaceae cyanobacterium
GACAATATAGTATAATAAAATTGAGATTCAAAAGCCAGAGGCACAGGCCACCAACCAACTCCCTCTGGCTTTTGAAATTAGAGCGCATACGAACATACACGCTTACGTATACACGCACATACGCCTACCATGTATTTTAACTCCTCCTCCTCAAAAGCGATCGCGCAAACAGATCTCAATTCCTACTTAGCACAGCAAAACAATGCGATCGCCCCGCTCCTTAAACCAATAGTCCCTAAATCCATCACAGTCGAGCGAGTTGGCTTTACTAGGAACGCCTCGAATACGCCGTACATAGTCTACCGCGTCAACGATCGCCGTTGCTGTACCTTTGTCAAGCGTCGCTGGTTTTTCCAGTGCGTGCAACTGCTGCTCAAACTGAAAGATGGAATCGAGGCTCGAATCCGCACTATTAGCTCTTCACCGGATTTGGGGCTATCGCTCCTCACTACTGAAGCTCGACAATACATTCCCAGCAGCTACGTCAATAAATTCTTCACTGCGCTCAACTCTGCTGTAATAGGGCAAACATTGTCACAGTTTGAGTGCAGTTGCGGCAATCTTTTCGATGTATGTCCGCATCGAATTTTGGCACATTTTCAAGTTTTCTGTTTGCCTAAGAATGAACTAAATCAAACAGCAGGATACCCCTAAGTTAAGCTTTAGCATCATTAGGCATAGTAATTTACGATCTGCTTAGCGATCAAGACAAAGATATCTCGCTTGCTATAGGCGCAGAGCGTGTTATTTTCAGTTACCAAGTTGAATATAAAAAATCAAATAAAATTCCTACAATCAAAATGAATAGAAATATTTAAAGAAAAAATATTAGAAGAAAACTATTTATGACACAAATAAAAACTAATTTATACACTTTTGAAGAATATCTCAAATATGACGATCCAGATAATCGCTATGAGTTGGTTGATGGAAAACTAGAATTAATGAATCCACCGACATTTAGACATTTATTAATTTCTGATTTGATTCAAGATAGTTTGAAGGCAGAAATTAGGCGTTTGGGTTTACCTTGGCTTTGTTTCAAAGAGGCAGGAATTAGGACAGGAAGGCGGAAGTCTCGATTACCAGATTTGTATGTAGTGACAGCAGAGCAGGTAAGGGGATCTTTGGAAGAGTCAGCAGTTTGTGAAACTCCTCCATTGTTGGTGGTTGAAGTGGTGAGCCTTGAGTCAGTCAAGCGAGATTATCGTTATAAACGCTCTGAATATGCAGCTTTAGAGATTCCTGAATATTGGATTGTCGATCCAATAGAAGATAAAGTATCAGTGTTGTTATTAGAAGAGGGATTGTACGAGGAACAAATATTTACTGGAAATAAAACAATTGTCTCTCGCACTTTTCCTCAGCTTTCTTTGACGGTAGAGCAAGTATTAACTGCTGGAAATTTAGATTAATGCAGTTATCCGCCACCAAAAACTAACCTTTCTTCTCAAATACCATTACGTGCTGTGTGGGTAAAAAGCTTTTGGTTTCTAGCCACTGCAAACCCACCGCTTGCATTTCTTTACGTGCTTGCTGCTGACTCATCTTGTGCAATCCTTTAATCATAATAAAAGGATTTTCCTTGCGGTACTCAACCAGCACTACTCTTCCGCCTGGTTTTAACCCCTTCACAATCCCTTGCATCATTTCATAAGGATGAGAAAATTCGTGATAGGCATCTACCATCAGTGCTAAGTCAACGCTGTTTGGTGGCAAGTTGGGATTGTTAATGGTTCCTAAAATTGGCTCTACGTTAGTAATATTGTTTTCTTTCTTGAGAAACTCTATCATATCGAGCATTTCTGGCTGAATATCTACAGCCAACACTTTTCCTGATGGAATTTTTTTGGCAATCCGAAAGCTAAAGAAACCTGTCCCGGCTCCAATATCTGCTACAACATCAGTAGGTTTGAGTTCAAGCTCGTTCACCAGTTTCGTTGGCTGTTCTTCGGCTTCACGGCTGGGACGTTCTAACCACATGGCGGCTGTGTGTCCCATTACTTGAGCAATTTCTCGACCCATATAAAACTTGCCAATGCCATCAGGGCTATGTATGGAGCGATACTGATAGATAGCGTTAGTATCTACAACTTCCCTCGCTGCCACACCTTGACAAGCATTAAGCGTCAGGCAGGAGAAAATCAGGCAAATACTAACAGCTATACGTAATATGGGCGAATTATTCGGCTTTAGATTCATTAAATTACAATAATCTTCTGACATCAATTCAATGATGCCTAAAAAAGATGGATTCGGGTTTTTCAGGCATTACTACTTTAGCTTTGTGAACACCTTCTAATCACAAAGAAACCCCGACAATTGCCGGGGGAATAATCTTTGTAGAGACAAGCTATGCCACGTCTTTACAATCCGCTCATCTGAAATTTAGCTAAACCATTCAGGAACGGCTTCTTCCTTGGTATTGGTATTGCGCGATGGTGTCTCGCGGGTAAACTTCATCTGAATTGAGCGTGTTTGTTCGCCGTCTGCTGCCACTGCCTTAATCGGATAGTCAATCAAACCATCTTGGAATGACATCTGGAAGCGGAAAGTACCATCTGGGTTGAGCTTAATCGGTTGTCCACCAATGGTAACAGTCGCATCCGGTTCTGTTGCACCATAGACAATCAATTCCGCATCAGCAATTAACCAGAACTGGCGCGGACGGATGGGTGCAGCAGAGGCTGAGAAGCCAGCACCGGACATGGTTAAACCAGACATAGTTGGTACTGCCCACATACCCAGACCAGAGGGGAAGACGTAGGAACTAATTGCTTGTTCAGCCAGTGAGACTGCTTGCATCGAACCTGGTACGTGCTGCATCGAGCCATATAGAGAACCAGCAATTCTTTGAGCTTCAGCACCTTGAGCCATGCCAAAAATCTCGTCATAAATCGGGTTCCCGTCTGTACTAGTAGTACCATTAGTCCCAGTACCAACACCAGTTGTTGTTGTTGCCATGCGCTTGGCAGGAGGCACAAGTTCAAATACAGTCTGGCCTCGCAGGTCTTCTTCAAAGTTGAGGGTGACGAAGTGATCTTCAATCCAGTCACTGGGATATACAGGCGGAACGCGGACTGGTGCAGAACGAGCTAATACTAGCCAGCGACCATCGGCACAACGATAGCCGATATCGACAACATAATCGCGATCGCTCACCGGAATCGGCAAATACCATTCCCTCGCCAGTTCATCACTTGGATATTCCTGAATACTGTGGGGGCTTTGGTACTCTAAGCTAATATCAGTAACGTCATAAATCCGCAAAGCTAACTGTTGTCCCCCTTGCCGACGCAGTTCTTCTTTATGCTCGTTGGGAACATCCCAGTATGTATAAGCCCATTGCGGATCGCGGGGCATTAATACAATTCTGCTATCACCATAGCCAGCTGGTAGATCGGCTAGACCTTCATCAACATCAGCTAAGTAACCTCCGGTACGGTCTTCTTGACCTAGTTCAAATTTTGCTGCTTCCACTGTTTCTTGTGCCTCCAGTGTACTAGATGGAATAACAGAGACTTTAGTGCGCTGAATTTGTTGAATTGCCGCCAGTAGTTGTGACTTACGCATTCGGCTATAGCGAGAGATGCCATATTCACTGGCAACTCGCCTTAGCTGCCGCAATGTCATGTCTTCTAGAGGTGGGCGTTCTTTTGCCATGAATTTGGCCTCCGTGAGTTTGAACGGTCAATCAAAAGCTATTTAGTGCGAAACTCTCACTTTGTTACAAATATTGTGTTATGCGAGTTTTGCCACCTTTTTACCTAACCCTTGGGTTTGTCTACTCTTCCCGTTCTGGTATTTAGCCTACTTATAAGTTGCAGGCTTTAGCTGTCGCTCCAACTCCCTGTCATGTTGTTATCAACATTTTTTTGGGATCGCTGGATTGACTTTGTTAATAAATTTTTAGCAGAAAATCTCTTGGGTGGGATCAAGGCTTAACCCATTATTTTGGTCGCTTTACGAATTTACTAGCCCTAACGGGATCGTTATGTCAGAGAAACATGACATTTTAGGCGTTGGGGAGCGCAAACCAAGTTAATTATCAAGATTTGATGACAAAATGCGAACAAGGCTGACGCAAAGGCGATCGCAGGGGAAAGAGGGGGTGCGATCGCCACCAATGCCTTATTAAAAAACTAGTCAAACAGAGCTAACCATAGAGGTAGTACGAGCAAATACAAGATAGTAGATAAGAAAATACTGCTAGCGATTAATTTTCGGTCAAGATTGTATTCTTCGGCAAAAATTAGCCCAGCAAAAGCAGTGGGAACTCCAGACATCAAAACCATAGCTAAGCGGCGATCGCCACTTAATCCAAACAACAGCGTTGTAGTCACACCAACTAATCCAGGGATAATCAAAACTCTTAAGATAGCGGGGATCAGGGCTTGTTTTAAACTTTGCCAACCTTGAATTTGACACAGCCGCATTCCAATTAATAAAAAGGCACAGGCGATGATAACGTTGATAGAACCTTGTAGCCCCGATTCAACTATGGGCGGCAGATAAACGGACTGAGTTAGATAGCCAATGACAAAAGCCCAGAGTACGGGGACAGTCAAAACGTCACGCAGATGAACCCACCAGGGATGGGGCTGATTTGAACGACCAAATAAGCTGGCAACTAATACTCCAAACCCATAAGCACCAACAATGTTATGAGTGATGCTGAAAAACACAATCCAACTTAAATAATCATCACCGATGAAAGCAGGGGCAATGCTTAACCCGACAAAGCCTGTATTGCCCAGCACGGCAGCTAGGATAAAACTTCCGCTAAAAGAAGCATCCTGCCAGTTAAAGGGCAAAAATTCAAACTGATCGTGTTTGAGCGATCGCGTTTGCAACCATTTCCAACTCAGTAAATATAAATAAGTAACACTAAAGCCTAGTCCCAAAGCAACAAAAGTTACTGCTGGCGCAAGTCCTGCTGGTTCAGAAAAATTTGTTTTTCGGGCTAAAGCCAGAATTTCCAACGGTATACCAACCCAATAAAGACCGCGCCCTAAAAATCGGGGTATAGTTTCTGGTAGCAATCGAAACAGTAATAGCCCCAGGCTAGTCCACGCAACCAGGGGCAAGTAAGCATGAAATAGAGTTTCTGTCATGAATCGTTATTGGTCATTAGTCAAGAGTCATTAGTCAAGAGTCATTAGTCAAGAGTTATAGACAAATGACAAATAACATAGACGCGCTAGCCATTGCCGTAGGCTAGGACAAATGACAAATAACAAAGGACAAATGACAAATAACAGCTATTTTAAAACCTTCATTGCTAAGATCAGCCAGCGATCGCCTTGGCGAACCAGATCGTACCGCACCTGCAAAGTTTCATTATAAGAAGCTTGCCGATTCAGCCGACCTTTTTCATAGACTTGTGCTATTTCATTGACAGTTGCTACTAATTGTGCTTGGTTAGGGGCAGATGCTTTTGTTTGGATTGAATTAATCTTGATACTGTGCTTGTATTGCCTTGTTCGGTTACTTGCCTTGTCATTCCTGGCTCTTTGTTGCCATTGCGACAGGGCTGGTTCGGCTAAAATCTGCCCTAATTGGTTTACAGCATGATTTTGACCAAAAGCTGCTGATTTAGTCGATAGCCAACTTTGAATTACCTGTGTAGCTGTTGCCTGATTCAGTGTTTGTGCTACTGCGGGTGGTTTTTTTTCTGGCTTAGGAATAGGTACAGCTGGCTGATTCAGAGCCACCATTAGCTGTGGTGAAGCCACAGGCGCAGGGGTAGTGCGTCTGAATAAACCTGCGGCAAGACTGGCTAAAAACCACAAAACGACTATTCCTAGTACGCTGCTAGCTAAAAGTAAAAGTAGTCGATTCTTTTTAACTACTCTACGATCGCTGCTAGCCCAGACAACATCATTATCCTGGGAATGAAATAGTGGTTCTGTGCGATCGCGCCCATTTGCTTTGCGGCTAGAGCGATTTTTTGCTCTTCTTCTCGAACGTGGTGGCGATTGTTCTTTCCCCACCCAGTCAACTGAAGAGTTTGTGCTGGCTCTTTCTGGACGTTCTGTTTCTGGGAGAACAGCGACACCAGAGTTGAGGGGCGACGGGCGCTCTTGTTGGGAGCGATCGAATTCTTTCTCGTGTCTGGTAGCTCTGGTCTCGCGCCTGGGCGTTGTGAGCGATCGATCCTTTGCTGTTGCTGTTCTTGTCTTGAGCTTTTGGCTTGGTGACAGCGAATTGTGAGAATGCGTTGCAGCTAACTGCTGGCTAGTTTCATATGCCTCGTTAGCTTCAGCATCTCCACCAACCCTTGAGCTATTTGAATCAACTTTCCAGTCCTCAGCCGCTTCTAACTCGGTTGGTAGAGCTTCTAAATAAGCCTGTACCTGTTGGTCGGCAAAGTATTCTTTTAGGGAAGCTTGCCAATCTGCTAAATCCCGAAAGTTAGGAAATACTTCTTTTTGCAACCAGTTTTCACTATAAAGACACAATCCCGGTAGTAAGTCTGGTGAACCTTGGGAATGTTCCCGAATAAAAGCTAGGGGTTCATACTCTTGACTAAGTTCTAGATCTCGACTTGCTTGGATTGTTTGACCTAATAGCAGCGCGCAGATCGCTTGTTCCAGATACAAATCCTGACGTTTGCCCAAACGCACGAGCATTACTTTTGCTTGACGAATCAATACAGGCAGACGCTCAGCGAATCCCCTGGCGATCAGCGCATAAACAGCAAGATAAGTGGCAACAGCAGAAGGACGCTGGCTTTCTGCTTCAAACAAACTTTGCTGTTCTGCGGCGCTGAGGTAGCTACGCAATTGTTGAATAAACCGGAGAAAGTCTTCAACACTTAGACCAGAACCGTCATTGCCAGTCCCTTCAATGCCTTTGCGTTCTTCTAAGATTGCCTGTAATAATATTAATCCTTGTTGTCTGGCGGCAATATGGGCATCGGGTTGCGCTAGTAATTCTAGAATCCGGTAGGGACGCAATTTATCTAAATCAGCTTGTATATCTTCTGCTACAACAGGAAATAGCCCTTCCCGTGCTAGCAACTTTTGACCAAATTCTAGAGAAGTAGCCGTATTTTCATATTGACCTTGCTGCCATTGTTCCCGCCCCAGTTCCAAATAGGCGAGGGCTACAGTTAAAACAACATCTGAGCGAACTATGTGAGATTCGCCCAATTGCACCTGCGTTTGGGTGATGCTACTTGTACTGAGGAAAGAAAGGCCATGCTCCAAAACTAGTTCGTATTCTCCCAGTTCTTGTAGCATCAACAGCGCGCCAACAAACAGATCGTCAGCAATTTCAATGCTGGGAGTATTTGGTTCAAAGGCAGAAGATAGAAGCAGCGGATGTTCTATGGCTGTAGATTCAAAGTCGTTATTAGCCTCGACTTCATAAGTTGAAGCAAAATAGCTGGCATCGTAACGTTGACGCTGTTCTGGGTCAGACAGAACAGCATAAGCCGCTGCTATGAGTTGATTGCGAGCCTCGATCGCTGCGGCAGAATACTCACGCTGCGGCAGTTGCACAGTGCGATCGCGGTAAGCTTGTTGCAACTGCTCAGCACTGGTTTGAATTGGCAATCCCAGAATTCGGTAATAATCAAGCGGAATTCGCACAGTGTTAGATCCTCTGCACCGTGAGTAATAAAAATATCTGACAGCCGCGTTCCCCAGAACTAATAAACCGTGCCATCATAATAACCTGTAAGATCGAACCTCGCAGTTTGTTCCTTTACAAGATTGAAGCAAGAATAGTTCGGTGGTGGTGAACTGAAATTTTACTTAATCTAAACTTAGATGTCACCTATTTTCTTCACTCAAGCGATCACAAACTACATTTAGCGATCGCTCTTCAGGTTATCTTAAGAAAAAATAACTTTTAGGTTTTGTTACAAAGGTACTCTAAAGTAATGATTCAAGAACGAACATTACCAGTTTTTCACCCTGCTACAGCTCGAATTACCAGAGAAGAGGGATTGCGGCTGTACGAAGATATGACTTTGGGGCGCTGTTTTGAAGATAAATGCGCCGAAATGTACTACAGAGGTAAAATGTTTGGCTTTGTTCACCTGTATAACGGTCAGGAAGCCGTTTCTACTGGTGTGATCCAAGCCATGCGACCAGGTGAAGATTTTGTTTGCAGTACTTACCGAGATCACGTCCATGCTTTGAGTGCTGGAGTGCCAGCCAAAGAAGTGATGGCGGAATTGTTTGGTAAGGCAACTGGTTGCAGTAAAGGGCGCGGCGGTTCGATGCATATGTTTTCATCCGAACACGGCCTGTTGGGAGGATATGCTTTTGTCGCTGAGGGCATTCCAGTTGCAGCTGGAGCCGCATTTCAAAGCAAGTATCGCCGCGAAGTATTAAAAGATGAAAGTGCAGATCAAGTGACAGCTTGCTTTTTTGGCGATGGAGCTTGCAATAACGGTCAGTTCTATGAAACGTTGAACATGGCGGCTTTATGGAAACTACCGATTCTGTTCGTCGTCGAAAATAATAAGTGGGCGATTGGGATGGCACACGAACGGGCAACTTCCCAGCCAGAAATCTATAAAAAAGCCAGCGTGTTTGGCATGGCAGGAGTAGAAGTAGATGGGATGGATGTTTTGGCAGTCAGGGCAGTAGCACAAGAGGCTGTAGCCCGCGCCCGTGCAGGGGAAGGTCCAACTTTGATTGAAGCCTTGACCTACCGTTTCCGGGGTCACTCCCTCGCCGATCCCGACGAAATGCGCTCCAAGGCTGAAAAAGAATTCTGGTTCTCCCGCGATCCGATTAAGCGTTTGGCTGCATATCTGTCCGAGCAAAATCTTGCCCAGCAAGAAGATTTCAAAGCGATCGAGCAGAAGATTCAACAGCTAATAGACGAAGCCGTGAAATTTGCCGAAAGTAGTCCAGAACCCGATCCGAGTGAGTTATATCGCTTCGTGTTTGCTGAAGATCGGTAAGATAAATTATGAATTATGAATTATTAATGCTGAAATGCTGATATTTTCATAATTCATCCTTCTTCATTCATCATTAAATACTCGTGTTTGCAATTGCAACTCAACAGCAGCAATATAAAACCTACATCCTCTCTGATGCTGTTAGTCAGTCTCAACTAGCAGTAGTACCAGAACGCGGTGGGATCGTTACTAGCTGGCAAGTTCAAGGTAAAGAGCTTCTCTACCTGGATAAAGCGCGATTTGCTAACCCTAGTTTGAGTGTCAGGGGTGGAATTCCGATTTTGTTTCCGATCTGCGGAAACTTACCTGACAACACCTACACTTATAAAGGTCAGCAGTATACCCTGAAACAACACGGCTTTGCCCGCGATCTACCTTGGGAAGTCACAGAACAAGTAACTCAAGAATGTGTTAGCCTCACGCTTGAACTCAATAGCAACGAATCCACCCGCGCATACCCCTTTGACTTCCAACTTGCTTTTACTTACAAGTTGGTGGGTAACAGCCTAGAGATTCAGCAACGGTGTATCAATCATTCTGATGAACCAATGCCCTTTTCTATCGGCTTGCATCCCTACTTTTTAGCATCTGATAAAACTCAGTTGCAGTTTGAAATTCCGGCTACTAAGTTTCAGGATCAGATAACAAAAACCGTTCATCCCTGGCGAGGCGAGTTTGATTTCAATAATGATGAGATTGATGTAGCTTTTAAGCCTTTAAGCAGTCAATCAGCCACTGTAACCGACTTAAGCCGCCAATTACAGCTGCAACTCGACTGGGAGCAAAGCTATTCAACTGTGGTTTTTTGGACAATCAAAGGCAAAGATTACTATTGTCTCGAACCTTGGAGCGCTGCTCGTAACGCACTCAATACTGGAGAGCAATTGATTCAGTTAGCTCCAAATGATACTTGGCAGTCAATAGTGCGATTATCTGTAAATTTCCTCTAAACCACTTGCGCTACAGCAAAGACTCGTGATACATTGGCAAATGTTGCAAAAATAAATGGCAACAAGCGGGTCGCTAACTCAACGGTAGAGTACTCGGCTTTTAACCGAATAGTTCTGGGTTCGAATCCCAGGCGACCCATATAAAATTCTGACTCAAAACTAACGATAATCAAGCAATCCAGCGAACAGACAGAATTGCTGGATTCTTTTTTTGGGCAATCTAAACCACCTTGTATTTCCGATCTTGTATAAGTATTATACAAACGCTGTTTAGAAGCATCGGCATCCTTGTATTGTTGAAAAGTATACTAAGAAACTTTGATCGCACTCCAGTTACTAAAGGGTGTCCCCAGTGCTGTTCTCGCTAAATGGTGCGATACATCGACGGAAATGATTGACAGAAATTATGCCGATAAGCTGAAACTTAGTCAAATTAGGCCTTTAGACTAAAAATCTGACTAAATTTAAGTAACTAACATACTTTATTTCAAGTTAGGCTGTTTCAAAGTTTTGAGTTATTAATCTTTAATTTACGCATTCATAACTGATAATTCATAACTTTACGTAGCGGTAAAGTCTATGCCTGCAAGCTATTTAAAAATATACCAAAATACTATTGCTGCCTTAGCTCGACCGTTGACTTCTAAAGACAAAGTGCCAGCCGAACAATTGAGAACTGGAGAACGTCGCCTTAACGTCCGTCTACCAAAAGCCTTACGAGATTTTTACCTGCTGGCGGGACAATGCGATCGCCTAAACCAAGCTCAAAATCGTCTGTATTGACTATTGGAAGCAACGGTCAAGCTGCTTGTGTCATTGGTAAAGTCGCAGCCAACTGGCTTTACATCAGCATCGAGTTGGAAAGAGTGTGAATTATTGCCAAAATAAATATAATTTCCTATAAGTCGAAAAGTATCTTAAGATTATCCTAAGAATTGCGATCGTCTCAAACAATTAGCTGATAACAAAATTAGGAGGAAATTCTATGGCGCTCGTACCAATGCGGCTGCTTTTGAATCACGCGGCTGAGAATGGATACGGCATTCCAGCTTATAACGTCAATAATATGGAGCAGATTCAAGCCATCATGAAGGCTGCCCATGAAACAGATAGCCCTGTGATTTTGCAAGCTTCTCGCGGCGCTCGCTCCTATGCAGGCGAATACTTTCTACGCCACCTGATTTTGGCAGCAGTAGAAACCTACCCCCATATTCCCATTGCCATGCACCAAGATCATGGCAACAGCCCAGCTACCTGCTATTCAGCGATTCGTCACGGCTTCACCAGCGTGATGATGGACGGTTCGCTCGAATCAGATGCCAAAACCCCATCTAGCTACGAATACAACGTTGATGTTACCCGCGAAGTAGTAAAAGTAGCTCATGCTGTTGGTGTTAGCGTTGAGGGCGAACTCGGTTGCTTGGGTTCTCTCGAAACTGGTATGGGTGAAGCTGAAGACGGTCACGGTGCAGAGGGTGTTCTCTCTCACGATCAGTTGCTGACCGACCCAGATCAAGCTGTTGACTTCGTAGAACAAACCCAAGTAGATGCTTTAGCAGTTGCTATTGGAACCAGTCACGGTGCTTATAAGTTTACGCGCAAGCCGACTGGGGAAATTTTGGCAATCAGCCGAATTGAGGAAATTCACAACCGCTTGCCAAACACTCACTTGGTAATGCATGGTTCTTCCTCCGTGCCAGAAGATTTGCTTGCCATCATCAATCAGAATGGCGGTACAATTCCAGAAACCTACGGTGTACCCGTTGAAGAAATCCAAAAAGGAATCAAGAGCGGTGTACGGAAGGTAAATATTGACACCGATAACCGTTTGGCGATCACTGCTGCGGTACGGGAAGCTCTAGCAGCTAATCCGAAGGAATTTGACCCCCGTCACTTCCTCAAGCCTTCAATTAAGTATATGCAGAAGGTTTGTGCCGATCGCTATCAGCAGTTCTGGGCAGCTGGCCAGGGTAGCAAGATCAAGCAGCTATCTTTGGATGAGTTTGCTGCTAAATATGCTAAAGGTGAATTGGCTGCTACGACTAAGAAGGCTGTAACTGTCTAACTTTGTTTGTAGAGACGTAATACATTACGTCTAGAGATTAGTTGACCGGGTGGTTGTTGAGCTACCCGGTTTTTTTATCGAACCACAAAGACGCGAAGTACGCCAAGGAAGAGAAAATAGAGAGTTAGACGAATACGCGGTGTTGTAGGGAGGGCATTTGGCGGCGGACTTGTTGCAAGCGAGAGGGTTTAATTTCTGCGATCGCCACTCCTGGTTTTTCTCCAGCATCGGCTAGAATCACTCCCCAAGGATCGATAATCATAGCATGGCCGTGAGTCTGCCGTAAGGCATAGTGTTGACCTGTCTGGGCTGGCGCAATAACATAGCAAGTATTTTCAATTGCCCTTGCTTGCAATAGCACTTGCCAATGGTCTTTACCTGTGTAGGCGGTAAAAGCAGCTGGGATAAACAGAATATCGGCTCCCTTATAAGCTAAGTGGCGGTATAGTTCTGGAAAGCGGACATCGTAGCAGATGGAAATTCCCAAGTTACCCAGTTCGGGTGAGGGGTAGACTGTGGGTAACTCTGTCCCCGCCATCACGGTACTTGATTCTCGATAGGTGTTGCCATCGGGGACGTTGACATCAAATAAGTGTACTTTTTGGTAGCGGCAGAGTTCCTCACCATTGGGACTAATTAGTGAGGCTGTGTTGTAGACGCGATCGCTATCTACGGGAACGGGAAAGCCACCTCCTAGGATTGTTACCTGGAAGCGCTGCGCCACTGTTTTGAGGAATTTTTCCGTTGAAGAGGCGATCGCTGCTGCTTGAGCGATCTTGTCCGTCTCCAAACCCAGGAAGGAGAAGTTTTCTGGCAAGGATACTAACTCAGCTCCTTGACGCACGGCAAGTTCGATCAATTCTTCAGCCTGAACCAAGTTTTTTTCTAGGTTAGGCACGCTAGTCATTTGAATTGCAGCGGCGAGATAAGACTTCATGTAATGTATTCTGTTGAGGTTGTCCAAGATCGATGATTAAAATATATTTTCCCAGGTAAATAGCGATCGGCTATCAAGTTTTTGTCTGCTTCCTAGGTTCCCCAAATCAGACTGAGTTGAAGTTGACCACTGGTTGCCCGTAGATTAACACTAAATCGTGCGGAGTTTGAAATCGAATGCAATCAACCGAGGCGCGCTCATTTACTAATCTACGAGTCAAATGTCAGAACGATCGCGCTTGCTTCGACGGGGAGAAATAAAGTTGTTTTTAATTCTCAATTCTGATTCGGTAATTTTTTTAGTGGAAAGCTAGCAGGCGATCGCGTTAGGGTTTAAGAAAATAATTTTTCAAGTGCGCCTGTGAATGTCTCTATCCTGATTAAAACCTTTGTGGCTGTCTTTGTCCTGGCAGATGCTTTAGGTAATGCTCCGATCTTTTTAATTCTAACTAAGGGCATGGAACCAGAGCAAAGAAACAGCGTAGTGGATCGAGCTAGTCTTGTAGCAACAGCAGTGCTACTAGTATTCGCTTTTGGTGGTCAGTGGATTTTAAAATATTTGGAGATCAGCATTGGCTCTTTGCGGGTAGCTGGGGGTTTGCTGCTGCTACTAATTGCTTTGCAGATGCTACAGGGAGAACTAGACACACCAATAGTAGAACAGCAGCGCGATGTAGCTATTACTCCCCTTGCTTTGCCCCTGTTGGCTGGGCCTGGAACGCTAACTACAGTGATGCTATTGATGTCTGAATCTCCTGACGCTCATTTAAGTGTCGTCGCTGGGATCGTTGCTGCCATGTTCGTAACTTGGTTTATTGTGCGATCCTCTGCCCGGATTGACAAGTGGATCGGTGCAGAAGGTGCGGTGATTATTACTCAACTTTTAGGGTTTTTGTTGGCTGCACTGGCGGTAGAGATAGGAAGTACGGGGATTCGGGAATTGTTTTTGAGTTGAGTGACGAACCGCCTCAGCCGTAGGCGATAGCGTTGCCGTTAGATACCAAGTACGCCAAGCACAAGGGAAGGAAAAGGCGTAAGCGTTGCCTTTATGTGTTATCGCGATCGCGGTTGCGTTTCCGGTACTGCCTGCGATCGCGTTTTTGTTGAATTGTATAAATAATTGCCCAAGAACTTTTCTGATTTAGCTACAAAAGAATAAATAGTGTCACATCAAAGCACATTTCTGGGAATTCTAGTTAACAGTAGGTTCTAAATACCGCTTTCCAGGCTAACTGTTATTTTCACTGGCATTGTTTGGTGGTAAAAGTTTTAGCTCTAGCTAGGTATATCCTACTATTTACCCAGTTTATTTGAGTGTGAACTAATGAAGCTGTTGCTAGGAATGCCAAGAATGAAAAGACTAGCTTTTTATCTTTATATTGTTATACTCAACAGTTTGTTTTTTGGCATTGACGCGGCTAGCAGACAGCTTTCGGCTTCAGCTTTATCATCAAAATCATCCCAACAGCAG
>DATNQH010000092.1:0-12639 GCA_036704105.1 Leptolyngbyaceae cyanobacterium
AGAAAGACCCACAATCCAAGGGAGCAGAATATAATACCTAATAATATCAATAAAATCAGCGAAGGTTTATCTTCTTTGGCTTGAAACTGAAACTGAAGGCAATCTTCTAAATACTGCTTACTTGGTTCAAAGGGTGTACTATCCCCCTGGAAAGAAATAATATCTTTGCGGAACTTTTTGTGAATTTTTTCAATTGTGGTTTGAAAAACTGACCTTAAATCTTGCGGTGCATTCCCTCGAATTACACCTGCTAAAACTGCCTGCGGCCCTTGGAATATCCAAATGGTGAGTTCTCCAAATTCCAAAGTGTCAAGCGCATCTTCTTGTGACACTTTGAAAGAGTCTTGAACAAAATCTTGAATAGCTCTCAACATAGCTGAAACAAGATCTGCATCTTGAGCAGCTACCAAGGGAGCTACTACTTATTGCAAAACTAAGCTAGTTTGTTTGTGAATCAAAAAGACTTGCTCAACGCGGTAGACAAGAGTACGCAGAATTACAACTTCGGCAAAGGATTTTCCTGTTTGTAGTGCTTCAAGCCGCCACTTAAAACTTTGTGGAGACAAACTTTGGTCCAGCGTCTGATTCATAGATTCGGTTAGGGTTTTCAAGGCTGTAGAAACAGCTTTTCGGATAGCTGGCCCCATTACTGGGAAAAGCGCATCAGAAAGAATATTCAGATCTTGTTTAACCGATGTATGAATGGCTTGTTCAACAGTTGGTACAGCTGCTTTGGTAAGCTGTTCGTCTTGCATTGTTCGCAGCACGATCGCTTCTGGTAGCACAGCGCTAACATCCTCTACAAGTACTTTGGGATTATCTAATCGCGCTTGCAAATCCGCACCGAATAGTAAGCTACGCAGTTCTGCGATCGCCTCTTCTTCTGTTTCCTGGGAAGGCTGCACTTGTGCTGCTGGCGGTTGGGGTGTCTGTGCTGGCTGATGAGTGAATAGCAGGTTCCTAAGTTCTGCCAGCACTTCTTCATTTGAGTCAAGTTGGTTTTGGGCTGGCTGATGAGTGAATAGTAGATTCCTCAGTTCAGCTAGTGCTTCTTCTTCCCCTAAAGAGCGATCGCCATCTGGAGCCTTGTTAGATGTGTTGCGAGTAGAAGAGTCACTCATTGCCTAAATCCCCCGATCCCAGATCGAATTGTATATCTATATGTGGTTGAGGGGGCGATAAATGTTCAGCAGTTTGAAGCTAATTTCAACTTGAGAAAGGCAAAGCCCTTAGTATTAAGGCTCTTACCATGCTTTGCCCAAACAGCAACTATTTTGGCTGCGATCTTAATTTATTGTTCGCTTCTCAACCGCATGGCCATTTCTGCAAATAGAGCCGATAATGTGGTTCGATTAGCTTTGTCTGTACGCAGTTCCTTAGTTTCTCGTTCGATTACAGCCAACATCTCACTAAATTTTTGCCTAATTTCATCGTCCAAGTTTTTGGATTGCTCTAAAATCTGTTGGCGTAGATCCTTAGCACTTTTATTAGTTTGTTCATCCAAATGAGAAAGTTTTTGCTCTAATGAATTTGTTTGATTTTTAAGTTCTTGCGCAATATCTTTTAACGCTTCATCTTGGGTACTTTGTTGTTTTTTAACTGTCTCACCCAAAGACTCAATTTCTTGTTTAATATATGTTTCCAGAGAGTCTAAACGTTTTCTTGTATCATCCCTTAAATTAGTGCATTCCTTCATCAGACGTTCTTCCATGCGGGTAAATCTTTTTTCGTAATCCCGCATTTGCGTACCAAAGAGAATATCTCTAACTTTATCTAAATTACCACCTCCTGCTAGATCGCCACTCGACACCTGATATCTATTCATTGCTTGAATTGAATCTTCTTTCACAGGTTCTAAATCAATATAACTTAAGTTTTCTTCTGGTGGATTCACAATTTTAACTCCTGGCTGAATTTGGCAGCTATACTCTTATTTCTCTCATTTTTACTGAAAAAATATATATTTATTATTTGCTAGTGAAAAGTATTTTTTAGCGTTTTACAACCAGATAATACAATTACTCTTTTAATATCAATATTCAATGATTAGGGCAAAGTAAATTAGGCGTTAAATAAATATATTTTTTAAATTAGTTAATTACAATCTGTAGTTTAAAGCACCAACTGCCTCATTTATTATCAGGCTATTAATTATCTTAATCTACACAAACTATACGTACTTATATCAAAATTCAGTTAGTTTGTAAAAAATAAAACGCTCTATTGTAATAATTCTTAGCTTCAGTGTTAAAAGCAAGTAGGTATAAGTTACAACTTAATTTTTGCAACGACTGAAGAATTAAATTCCGCTCAAAATCGCCTAGGCAGAATAAAATTGGCTAAAAAATTAGAGCGTAATTAATGCAGTTTGAATAAATGAATGTAAAAATTGTTGCGATTTAGTAGTTGAAATCATTATAATGTGACATTGTTGCCTTGCGAAGCAGGCGAATACACTCATCTGTGAAACTGCTTCTGACAAAACTTATCTAGAATATCTGAAGAAAAACAGATTATTTCGCCACCGCCCCCACCTCATTTAAAATCCGGGCATGGTTATGCGCGAGACTATTAAAGCCAATTGTGCTGTGGTAACTTAAATTAGCAAGGTGAATCAGAGGAGGAACGATTGTGTTTACCGGAAAAAGACCATCAAATTTGGGTGTGCGAGACGGTAAATTAGCACCATGCCCCTCTACCCCAAACTGCGTTTGTAGCCAAAGTGAAGATGCAGAACATAAAATTGAGCCTTTAACTTACAAGTCTACTCCTGAAGTTGCGTTTACTCAACTGAAGCAAGCGATCGCAAGTCAACCAAGAACTAAAATCATCACTGAATCTCCAAACTATCTGTATGCAGAATTCACTAGCGCCATTATGAAGTTTGTGGATGATGTGGAGTTTTATCTAGATGAAGATGCAAAAGTAATTCACGTCCGTTCAGCTTCTAGACTAGGGCAGTCCGATCTAGGAGTCAACCGCAAAAGGATAGAGACTATTCGGGCAAAACTGCAAGAGGTGGAATGAATCTTATAGTTCCCCTGTGGGAGCTGGGGATGATTTGACTCAAAAGTTGTAACTGCTCCCTCAGCCTGGGTATGTACCAGACACAGACGTAGAAATTCGCGTCTCTACAATCTAAAATCCAAAGCCTGAAATTTAAAATAAAAAAATCCCCTCCCCGGTTGAAAAGAGGAGGGTATGATTATTTGCATGAGGAAGCAGACTGTTGATCTACTTAAAAGCAGCATAAGTGATAAATGTGATCACAAGGTGACAAGGATATTCTCGCTTCACTCACAGTAGTTCTTAACACAGTGGTACTTACTTAAAGCACACCTACGAATTATCAAACCCGCATCAAGCAATTGCTTGATGCGGGTTTGTGGTTAAAATATAAAGATTACAGTATAGTGCTTGAGATATTAGGTTTTGCGTTGAGTAAACATTATTTTGTTTACCTTGTTTATATTAAACAGCAAAAAAGTCTTTCGTTCATCAAGAAACCGTAAAGAAATAGCAAGTAAACAATGAAGAAATGATGTTTTTCAGGGCAGGGGTAGTCAGTGTTAGTAACGATCAGTTTAATACCTTTATCTGTAGTCTTACAGGCATGGCTGTCAAACCTACCCCTATACCGTTGTTGGCTATTAGTGAATTTGACGGTTGACGGTTAAAGGTTAATATTTGAAGGATAAACGATAACTAACAACCGATCGCTCTTTTGCGTAGTGTTACCGTGCGCTTCTATAAACCTCTTGCGTCAAAACACCCATGCTTAGCAGCTTGAATAATCGTTCCATCACCGCATCTGTGTTTTTGGTATGCTTCTTGCTGAGCCTGCTTCTAGTGCAAGCAATGAGACAGCCGATGATATCATCTTCTGCACCCCGGTTACTCAGCGATCCATTTCTGCAACTGCCTACTACAAACTCAGTTCGTGTGGTTTGGTTTACCGAGTTTGCAGGTTCCGATCATAAAGTTGCTTATGGCAATAATCTCAAGTCTTCTGCTAAAGCCAATACTACCAAGCTTAGCCGTGTACGTGAAGATCGAGATTCGCGTCTAGGTAAAAGTCAAAAAGATCGCAACAAACAGCTAACAAGGCGCGATATCTGGAGACACGAAGCTGAAGTAACTGGATTAACTCCTAATGCCCGTGTTAGCTATCGTGTAACCAGTGTAAGAGAAGATGGCAAGGCTTTCAGTAGCGATAAATACACTCTCGCCCCCAAGCCAACACCAGGCGCACCACTAAAGATTTTGCTGACTTCAGATCATCAACTCAAGCCGATGGTTGCTGCTAATCTCCAGAAGGTGGTTGAGACGGTGGGTATTGATGCGGTTTTCATGGCTGGCGATTTAGTTAATATTCCCGATCGCGCTTCGGAGTGGTTTGATGATAATCGCGGCGGTGCTTTTTTTCCCTGTCTTCAAGGTAAGGCAAATTACAAACTAGCAAAGGCAGTATACAAGGGTGGGGAGATCATTCAACACGCTCCTATATTTACCGCTGTAGGCAATCATGAAGTGATGGGGCGTTTTGGTAAGAGTGATAGCTTAGGTGGTGAGTTTGACGATGCTTTTCCACGTAAGGTTGCGCAGCAACTGCAAGCGAAACAGGGTAAAAGCGATCGCACTCTTGAGGATAATTCTTTTAATACCGACACTTACGAAGAAATATTTACTCTACCCGAAAGTAGTTCGGGTGGGAAGACTTACTACGCCACTACTTTTGGTGATGTGCGCTTGGTGGTACTTTACGCAACTAATATGTGGCGATCACCTAATATTGATCAAGATACTAAAGGAAAGTATCAGGAACGACAGCAAGATTTGAATCATCCCGAACGCTGGGGACACGGACAGGTTATTTTTGGTGATATTGCCAAAGGTACCCCCCAGTACAACTGGCTGGTGCAAGAACTTCAAAGTTCTGAGTTTCGCGGCGCAAAGTACAAAATCGTCATGTTGCATCATCCACTCCATTCTCTGGGTGATAATATTGTTCCTGCTTATACTGAACCAGTGCCAGTGGTTGAGCGTAATTCTGACGGCAGCATCAAAGCAGTGCGTTATGAGTACCCAAAGGAAGCAGATTATCTCATCCGCGATGTGATACCACTGTTAGAAGCATCTGGGGTGCAGCTAGTATTTTACGGGCATTCTCACTTGTGGAACCGCTTTGTTAAGCCTAGTGGAATGCACTTGTTGGAAACATCAAATGTGGGTAATTCTTATGGTGCTGCGGCGAAGGGTAATAAGCAGCGACAAGTTCCACCAGGTAATAATAAAGATTATGTAGCAATAGGTGATCCGAATGGACTCGAACCAATAGTGCCGACAATTGCCCCACTGCTAGATAAAGATGGTCGGCCTACACCTTATATTGCTAGTAATGATATCACGATTTTCAGCATTTTTGATACAGCAAATGGAACCATCAGCAGCTATCGCTTTGACACGCAAAAACCAGGATCGAAGGTAGTGAAGTTTGATGAGTTTAAACTTAATTAATCACTCTTTTACTGAAAATCTTTAGCTGTACTAGGTTAATAATAGCTAAACGTTAATTATAGTGGAAGCTAAAATTAGGGTTTTTTAATTAATATCAAGGCAATCGCGTAATCTAATTCAGCCTTTTCAGACAAATTAGAATCCCTACTATCAAGCAAAGCTTAGATTAAATTTATTGATTTATCAATAAATAGTTATTAAAAAATAAACACTATTAACTATATTTAAAATTATTGGTTTATCAATTTATGATTATAAAAGTATAGGTAAGATTTATGATTTAATATTTTTTAATCAAAATAACTATAGACTAAGGTTGCAATTTCAAGATTATAGTTTTAATATTTATCTGCTGACAGAGGTAAAGCAGGATAGTAATGTTTTTGGAACAGTATTTGATTTGATAATTAGCTAAACTGCTTTCAAAATTTTTGTTTTCAGGCAAAGCTAATTCTAAAAATTAATCTAAACCACATACATTTCGGTGGAGTAATTGACTCCACCGAAATGTAGCTGATTTGTGCTGAGCCAAAGCTGCATAGCTGACTCTGTTGTAATTAGGATTTGGCAGAATTCTAAGTAAAAATTTGCTGCTCACAGCCTGTTTCTGCGTACAGCAGAGCAAAGTTTGAGTGGTTATTTTTTGCTGGGATTACTACAGTTTAGACAAGGGATGAAATGAAATTGCAACACAAATTAGGGCAGGTGGCGCTTTTTTCTACTGCGCTTTTGGTAACGATACCAATCTTCAATCAGTTAGTGCCAGCAGTGCAAGCTGCGCCAGTAACTGCTAAAAGTGCTGATGCTTTTGTAGATAGTATCGGGGTCAATATCCATCTCGCCTATACTGAATCTGCTTATGGCAAATACAACGAAATTATCAAACCAAAGTTGCTGGAACTAGGGATTCGTCACGTCCGCGATGGTGGCTATCAAGATGCTACATTCATGAACCAAATTAAGGAACTTGGCAACCTTAGAATCAAGTCAACGCTAATTTTTGCTGGCAACCCAACAGCAGATGTTATCTCTACTGCTAAGACACTTAAAGGGGCTATAGAAGCAATAGAAGGGCCAAACGAGTCAGATTTAGAGGTGAACAATTATTCTTACCAAGGTCAGCAGTTCCCAGAAGGGACTCGCAACTACCAAAACAATCTCTACGCCGCAATCAAAGGCGATGCCGATACTAGGTATCTGCCAGTGGTGTTACCATCTGTAGGTTGGGGAGAGAACTCGCCAAAATTGGGCTATCTGGAGTCGGGCGATATTGGTAATATGCACAGCTACCCCAATCTTGGTAATCCGCCAACAGACGGTCTTGATTGGTATTTTATCCCGTATGCGCAAACAGTAGCAGGTAAAAACAAGCCGCTATGGGTGACTGAAACCAGCTACCATAATTTGATTACCGATGATTTGGGTATATCTGAACAGGCAGCAAGCAAGTATCTGCCACGCTTATTGTTGGAGAACTTTAATCGTGATATTAAGCGGGTGTATCTTTACGAGTTGATTGATGAATATCCAGATACCGAAGGTGACGTGCAGCAACACTATGGGTTGCTACGCCAAGATGGTTCTTCCAAGCCTGCTTATACGGCAATTAAAAACCTAATTTTATTGTTAAAAGAGCCAGGAGCAAAATTCTCACCAGGAAGCTTGGACTATACTTTGAGCGGCGATACTGAACAAGTGCATACTACACTCTTGCAAAAGAGTAGTGGAGAGTTCTATTTGATTGTCTGGCAAGAAGTAAAAAGCTGGGACAATGAGAACAAGAAAGACATTGGTATTGCTAAGCGGGAAATTAATCTTAATCTCAATACCGCTATTAGCCAAGCAAAAATCTACGATCCTAAAAATTCAACTAGCCCAATTCTGACACCTAGCAGTTCTGGCGATCGCCTCAAGCAGCTGAATCTTACCGTGCCAGATCATCCACTGGTAATCGAGTTAGTACCCGCTAAAGGCTAAGCGGCGCTGTTATTAGAAATGCCAATGCTTGCCAGAAAGCGATCGCCACTAAGATAAATGGGGATTTAAGACTTACACAAAGCTCTGGAAACACAAAATAGGGAAGAGTCGTTGCTCTCACCATCCTTTTCTGTGAGCGATACACCAAAAAGGGTAGGTCAACAATGACCCACCCCTTAACAAACGTTGTAATTGCAAACTCTAAACAACCGAGTAAGCACAAACCAATTTACTACAGAGTGTTGTCTCTACTATCTCTAATGATGATGTTAGGGTCTTGAGTATCAAGGTCTAACGTTTCGCTAGCAGTGGGTGTTTCAGTTGGAAGAGGAAAAAGAGTAACTTTATCTTTGGCTTCAACTGGCTTTCCAATGCTGACCTCTTGCGTCTTGAAGTGCTGATTGTTTGCAACGGGCGGCTTTTCACTTGGCTTGAAGCCTTGATTACTAGACTGCTTAGCATTCTCAGCAGTAGTTTTTACCGAATCTTTGACATTTGTTGCAGATGCTTTGATGCTCTGCGATGTACTCTTTGCTGCATCTACTACCGCTGGTTTGGCTTCTTCAACAGTAGTTTTTACCGAATCTTTGACATTTGTTGCAGATGCTTTGATGCTCTGCGATGTACTCTTTGCTGCATCTACTACCGCTGGCTTGACTTCTTGGACTGCACCCTTAACCGAGTCCGCTACACCTCTTATAGCTGGTCTGACCTCAGCAGATGCACCCTTGACTGCATCTACTACAGATGGCTTGGCATCTTGAACTGTATCCTTGACTGCATCTACTACACCGATTACAGAGGGCTTGACATCTTCACTTATATGCTTAACGTTGTCCCCTACATCTTCTACAGTGTGGTTAACAGTTTCAGCTACACTCTTTGCTGCATCCACTACACCTTCTACAGTCTTGTCCACAGCTTCAGATGTACCCTTACCAGCCATAGCACCCGCTACAGCACCCGCTACAGCACCAACGATTCCTCCCGCTCGACCACCGAGTATACCACCAATCGCTGCTCCAGCTATCCCAGCACCTATGCCTGAGCCACCTGACTGAGCATCAGCCTCCTGATTGAGGTCAGTATTTTCGTCATGCTTATCTAAAGGTTGCTTATTCTCGGTCACGATCATGATCTCCTATGTAATAAGATGGCTTGAAACGTTAACTTGTTGAACTGATTTTTTAAGAGGACTGCTTAAAAACGGTAGGTAATCTACTAGTTCTGTTATTAACTGTATGGCTGTCAATATTGATATCTATTTCTTCACGAAGAATCGTTTCGTGTTACACGAGTTTATTGATGACTTTCCCACGCACAAAGGTTTATTTGTGAATGTCAGCAGTCTCTTCGTAAATTATGCTTTTGATATCTTTTTGTTCAAAATAATCCCGGTATTTTGGCTCGAAATCTTTAATTTTTACCAGAGCAATCACCACTTTATCCTATTTTATTTAAGCAATTTATTTGTATCTTACTTGTCTAAACTTTAGACATTAATTGATTTCGTTTCATCTTACTAACGACTGACTTAACTTGCCAGGATATTTCACGCACATTTATGTCTATTTATAGAGTGCATAACTCATAATGGATAAAGCTACAAAAGCGAAAATAGCGATTTATAGCAAAATGCGATCGCTCCTCGTCTGCTAAGGGGAGACTTCCAAATATCTCTAAAATGTCCCTAATTTGATCTATCGACTAATTCCCTGCTGGATTGATAGCCAGCGATCGCAGTCTTTGGGCTAGTCGTTCAGATCTGATTCGTTCTTGTTTTAGTTGCGCTTGTGTCTGGGAAGCGACTTCCTCGGGTGTCGGTATTTTATCGCCTTGTGTGCTGTGACATCAGGCATGATTGATTTTAGTTGCCGCGCAGTTAAAACTATACTCACCTAGTATCTGCTGGATTTTGTTTTCATTATCGCTGCTACCAAGCGATCGCTTTGAGGCGGTTAAATAATAACTCGAACGCCCAAGGGCAGTTTGTCACCGGGAGTTGATAATAAAAGAGATTGCTTCACACTTCTTAAATATAAAGACATGGCAAGAGACTTACGGGGATTCCTGAAACTACTGGAAGAAAGGGGACAATTGCGGCGGATTAGCGCCCTAGTCGATCCAGATTTAGAGATTGCTGAAATTTCCAATCAAATGCTGCAACGAGGCGGGCCGGGGTTGCTATTTGAAAATGTCAAAGGCTCATCCTATCCAGTAGCGATTAACTTGATGGGGACGGTTGAAAGGATTTGCTGGGCGATGAATATGCAGACACCCCTAGAGTTGGAGGATTTGGGGAAAAAGCTAAGTATGCTGCAACAGCCCAAGCCACCAAAGAAGATTTCCCAAGCTGTAGAGTTTGGTAAGGTGCTGTTTGATGTGCTGAAAGCGAAACCAGGGCGAGATTTTTTTCCAGCTTGTCAGCAAGTCGTAATTCAAGGCAATGAACTAGATTTAAATACTTTGCCATTTATTCGACCTTATCCAGGTGATGCGGGGAAAATTGTCACCCTGGGATTGGTGATTACTAAAGATTGTGAAACGGGTACGGCGAATGTAGGTGTATATCGGTTGCAGTTGCAGTCAAGCAATACAATGACTGTGCATTGGTTATCGGTGCGGGGTGGCGCAAGGCATTTACGCAAAGCGGCGGAACGAGGGAAGAAATTAGAGGTAGCGATCGCTCTTGGTGTCGATCCTTTAATTATTATGGCAGCTGCTACACCGATACCAGTTGATTTGTCAGAATGGTTGTTCGCTGGACTATACGGCGGTAGCGGGGTGCAGTTAGCTAAGTGTAAAACGGTGGATTTAGAAGTTCCGGCAGATTCTGAATTTGTGCTGGAAGGGACAATTACACCAGGGGAAATGATGCCAGATGGCCCGTTTGGCGATCATATGGGTTATTACGGTGGGGTGGAAGATTCGCCACTGATTCGCTTCGACTGCATGACGCATCGCAAAGATCCGATTTATTTAACTACATTTAGCGGTCGTCCGCCGAAAGAAGAAGCAATGATGGCGATCGCGCTTAATCGGATATATACGCCTATTCTACGGCAACAAGTGAGTGAGATTGTTGATTTCTTCTTGCCGATGGAAGCGTTGAGTTACAAAGCGGCGATTATATCTATTGATAAAGCTTATCCCGGACAAGCTCGTCGTGCTGCTTTGGCTTTCTGGAGTGCTTTACCTCAATTTACTTACACCAAGTTTGTAATTGTGGTGGATAAGGACATTAATATTCGCGATCCGCGAATGGTTGTATGGGCAATTAGTTCTAAGGTCGATCCAACGCGGGATGTGTTTATTCTGCCAAATACTCCGTTTGATACTCTAGATTTTGCTAGCGAAAAGATTGGTTTGGGTGGCAGGATGGGAATTGATGCAACTACGAAGATTCCGCCAGAAACGGATCATGATTGGGGTGCGGTGTTGGAGTCAGATCCAGATGTGGCGGCGATGGTGGAAAGGCGTTGGGCTGAGTATGGGTTGGCTGATTTGCAGTTGGGAGAGGTTGATCCGAATTTGTTTGGCTATGAGGTGAGGTAAAAATACGAACCGCCAAGGGAGCCAAGAGAGCCAAGGTAGGGAGGTGAAAGATGCCAGAGGTATTGTAGGGAGGAAGGTTAGAGATGAAGTACCTTGATATAGCAGAGGTGCAAAAAGATCTGTTGACGTTGTTGGATGAGATAGCTATTAGGCGTGAGGAGGTGATGATTACTTGTGATGGTATAGGAGTGGCGATGATTTTACCTTGTGAAAAAACAAAGCCAGAAGCTAGTCAGTATCCATTACGAGGTCTACCAATTCAGATTGTTGATGATTTTGATCAACTTGTAGGCATGACTGGATCGCCACTTCTACCTCTAGCTGCGATCGCTGGTGTTACTGTTAGCACTATTGTAGTTTGGCATCAGGGCGATCGCAGCTATAAATAACCTTTTTTAACCTATAGCGAACCTGGAAATAGAGCAACGAATTGCTAATTTAGAAATGATTGTGAGTAATCAAGAATTAAATTTGGGAAAAAAGATAACCAAGGTAAAATCAAAACTTTAACTTACTTTTGTGCCATTCCGCGCTAGAAATTTATTAGTGTTTGATGTATTTTGTTTAGTCAACGGTAACAAATTTAATTTTATGCGTGTCTACTTACATTTTCTAAATAACAGAATAAATTAAATTTGGTTAGTTAAATTAATATAACGCAAAGTTAGATATCCTTACACTAGGCGAAAAAATAAAAGATTTGTGTACAGAGGTGATTTTCCAGGTATCTCTTACTCAGTTAAAACTAACTGAGCGTAAGCTAAAGAGTTTGTTTTAGCGGACTTAAGCTATGAAGTGCAAAATTTAATTTTCGCGGCTTGTTATTACACGAATCAAACAGCCCTAGACTGAGTAACGAAGGCGATTGTATGCAGTAAGTAATAGTAAAATGATATAGCATAATGCCGCAGCAAACAATTGAGTAAAATTTCGATTTTTTTAGTAAAATTGCTTACATACTTTTGGTATAAATCTATTGGTAGATGACAGTAAAAACTCTTAAACATTAAGTTGAGTATAGTTGTTATTCAGTAACTAAATGCTTACTTCAGCGCAGCAATTAAAAGAGGTCTTCTTTTGCCCGGAAGAATCCAATTTTTATGCATATTGCCTAGAAACATTAGTATTAAATCAGTGTATTGGCACAGAATCTCTTATTGAATTTGGTTCTGGAGACGGTAGCCCGGTTATTCAGTCATTACTGAGAACTGAATCTAATAGTGTAGTTCATGGATTTGAACTTAATAAGCAAGCTAGTGAAGAGGCTAACTTAAAAATTAAAAAATATGGCTTAAGTGAAAAATATTTAATTCACAATAGCTCTTTCTTTGATTCATTGCGACCAAAAGCCAAATATTTAGTATCAAATCCGCCATACTTGCCAGCAGTGGATAACAAATTATACCAGCCTTTGTTGCATGGTGGGTTAGACGGAATTACTGTCACCAAAAAACTTTTGGGTTTAGATTATGAAAATGTGTTGGTAATGGTTGCAAGCTATTCTAACCCGGAAGGTTTGTTAGATTATGCCTTGACGAAAGGATACCACACCTCGAACTTTATCATTTCTCCTTTAAAATTTGGTTATTA
>DATNQH010000093.1:0-10535 GCA_036704105.1 Leptolyngbyaceae cyanobacterium
GCCATGATTAGATATAAGCCCGAACCGATGGATAATAATGTGCGTGGTCGTGCCATGATTAGATATCAGCCCGAACCGATGGATCGCTTACGAGAACAAGAGAGCTATCGTTTTTCAAATATGCAGGATCGCATGGCTGAAATATCTCCTGAAGGAGGTGTAGATGAAGCTGCCAATGCATTACAGCCAATACTAATACGTCTAGCTGCAACAGTTGGTGCCGATGCAGCGCTGGAGGCTGTCACAAAAGCCATTACTGCCGCTGGACTCGAATCTCAGTTACCAAAAGAAGGTGCTACCGAACCCGAACTTCAAAATGTTCATTGATAGGTAGTTCTAAACGAGTAAGGAGGAAGCTAAGAAATAAAATACCGGAACCTTCACGTTATGTCGTAGGGAATGACAACGTAGCCGGAGGGAATAATAAAGGTTCCGGTATTTTATTCCCGCGAAAAGGTCTAAGGATTCATTGTAGTGGTGGACGAAGTACCAGATAACGTCGATATGATTTTCTAGTTTCTTAGAAACTAGAAAATCATATGGAAAATGACAAGGTCTTCGCACTAATCCGATCCCCGCTGTTACAGGGTGCAGCTGAAGCGCTCGCTACTCTCTTTACCCACCGCTCGATGTCGCTTACTAGGAATAAGTTGCTCGTAGTTTTCTAAAAGTCAGTGTAGACCACAGCACACTGTCGATAGATCGCTGTCAGCGAACGCCTTAATCCCTATTGCCTTTCCTGCTGCGACGTTCCATATGAACCCCGAACTATCTCGCGAGCCACTTCATTTAGCAATAGCCAAATCTACTGCTTATTACTTTTGTTTAAAACAAACGACTAAGCTTCGTAGTGTTGCAAGGTTGAGCGTCTTCAGTTGGTGCGGCACGATAGCATATTTTTCATTAACGTACCCTCGTCAGTAAGCGATTCGGCTGCGAGAACAAGGAAAACCGTTTGTAGATATTACTAGCTATCTAGGAGTCCACCGCAACACAGTTTCGGATTGGTGGAGGTAATATCAGCAATACAGTTCAATTGCGCTCCAGCAACTGACCCGTGGCAATAAGCAAGGGGAAGGACGCACGCTCTCGCAGAGCGAATAAGCAAGGGTACAACAGTTGATGCGAGCGCATTTTCCCGATCAGTTAGGGATTGATAATGCATTGTGGGCGCGTCGGGCAGTGTAAAATCTAGATCTTACAAACCGCTGGGGTGAAAATGCCTATTCGCACTGTAGGAGAGTATCTCAACCGCTGGGGCTTTACCCCTCAAAAACCGCAGGGGCGAGCGTATGAGCAAGACCCGAAAGTAGTCGAGGCTTGCTTGAAGAGCGAGTATCCTCAAATCGAGCAGCGTGTTAAGAAGGCAGAGGCAGAGATTGCTTGGGGTGGTGAGTCTGGGATACGCTCTGATGCTCATACGGGTCGAGGCTATGCCCCAGTTGGTGAACCACCAGAGATTCAACTAGACACGCAAAGAGAACGAGTCAATTATATTGCCAGCATTAGAATCAGGGAACTATTCGCTTTATGCTGTACATTCACAAACTGATAGTACAGGTGTTCATTACCTTCTTAAAATACTTGATTGCTAAACGGACCCGCAAACTGATGTTAGTTGTAGACTGTCATCCGGTGCATCGGGCAGAAGCGGTCAAGCAGTGGCTTGCCCAGCACCGCGAAGACATTGAGATCCTTTATCTACCGCCGTACTTCCAGTTAGAATTGATTTATAAAGTAAGCGAAACCCTAATAACCACACGAATCCCCTATTTGACCCGACGACCAATCGAAGAGGGTTTCGCTTACTTTACAAATGACCTCTTAAATCCGGCAAAGTACTTGAACTGTGATGTCAATTTTCGGAGTTCACTTCTTACCTCCGACACGCAACCAAGCTCAGTTGAAACAACGAAAACTGTCGCATCTGCGTAAATTACAAAAACTGCCAAACCGAGTCATGCAATATTTTCAGCATCCATTCATTGCTTATGCAGATTAAAAAAATGTAATCTCAATTATTGCCGAGCTAACATTAACGAACTGCTTAGTGTCGACACCAATCACTTTGTTTTGAAGGTCTTCTACAAATTCTCTACCACAGCCTTTACAGCGATGATTTTGTTTGCCACTGTGGATGCTGCCGTTTTTGACGACTTGATTCAGAATCAAATTGTACAGAGGGGTACTGCTGAAGGTATTAGTGGTGTGGGAGAAAGCTTCGCTCCTATCATTGAGGATATTAGCGATCGCTCGTATTGCCTCTAAGTTAGGAAAGAGCGCCGAACATCACTAGCCTATCCTTACCTTTTTAACTACCCATTGATAGCTATGCACTCCATCGTATTTCCCTCTGTTGTAACTGCAAGTAAAAAACAGAGAGCATTAGATTTAGTAGTATTAGATGACATCGCTTGTGTGTGCCAACAGCTTGATAGCCAGATTACTAGCAATCTATATTACGCGTTTGAGTATCTTTCTGAGTGCGTAAAAGATGGTGAGCGATTTGCAGTAGGCCCGTCTCTTTACCATTGGCTTTCTAACGTTCGATCATTATCGAACGACACACTTCTTCAACAACATTTAGCCCGGTTGCCCTCACTAATCGCAGAGCAAGTCCTAGGAGCTATTCAGCCTGGAAAACATCTAACTATTACTTTTTCTGATCCTCTTGCTCGCTTGCCGCAAGGAGAATGGAATTTCCCAATCCCGATTGTAACTCTGAAACTTGAAATGTCTCATCTGACTGGGATTACTACATTAGGTAAGACTTTTAATATTGATGCTGACGTTCCACGCCAGAACCTTAATCTAAGGAGAGATAGACCTAGCCAAATTCCAGGTAGCCGAATTCATATTCACTCAACTGGCGATGTTTTAAAGGAATATCTACTCGAACTAAGTACCGTTGCCTCTATTCCCATTCAACGACAGGAAAACCTAAAGATCCGCTCGAAAGGTGATCCCGTTATAGAGATTCTGAAGAAGAAATTGGCTGATGGAATTGAACTGCTCCGAAAAACGGGCGAAGAACGATACGAAGAGATCGAGACGCTGCTTAAGGGAATTGTACTTCTGACTGGCCAGCGTTTTGTTGGCGGCTCCGATATTGCCTATCACGGTATTGCATTTCTAAATTTAGATCCTGATTGGTCGGTTTATACTTTTGCTGATCATTTAGTCCATGAAGGAGCCCACATCCTATTACATATGGCTAATGAATTAACACCGTTCCTTCAGAACCCTGATTTTTATGGTGCACCTTCACCAATTCGGAAAGACCCACGCCCTCTATACGGAATTTTTCACTCAACCTACGTCTTCATGCGTCTGGTCATGCTATTTAAGCATTTCTATACAGATAGTACTGTGGATGAAGTTTGCTTTCGTTTACACAGGCACCTACTCGGTTTTTACGAGGGTATGCAGATTTTGAATAAATATGCCATATTTACGCCAGAAGGAGAGGAACTGTTTGACGGCATGATATGCGTTCATGATTGGTTTCAACGCACTTTGCCTGTTCCCAGCCCTAATTACTACCTCCGTATCGGAAAGGATTACGTGGTTTAGCAGATGGATCTACCTTCTTCAATACGTACCGCCGCATTCCAAAAATTGAGTGATATACCAGTTTCACCGGAAGACGTAGCCAATTTAACTTGGGGAGCTTTCTTCAAGTTACCCATTCTGTATCATGACATCCGTGGACAATTACACGTACGTGACCACGTGTTCGCTGGTATGGGAATCGAACCTGAAGGCGCTCGATTCCGATGCTTTATGGAAGCGATTGAGCGAACAGCAGCGCTATCTGAATGGGCAATGATGACATTACCCAAGTTGGGTCAACCTGACATTCCATGGTCGGCATTTTTCCCATATACAGATGAACAAATCTGTTGGCTCAATCATATGCAGCAGGGTCGACCAGACTACCAAATTGCTGCAACACAGATCAGCGATGGGAAAATAATTAATGTTCCAGCAGTGGCCGTTCTACCATGGTGGAAAAGTTTCTCTAATAACTGTCTACCAATACCAGAAGGCGATGGGGTCGGTTTTGCTGCAGGGTTTTCCTATGATCGTGCCTCAACTATTCACCGGGCAATATGCGAAGTACTCGAAAGGGACGCACTGATGCTCTCTTGGAAAGTACCAAGATGGCCGAAACGAACACTTGATAAAAATTTTGTCGCTGATAATCTTATAAAGGTAATTAAGCAGGCAGATCTCTCGCTGAGATTGATTGACATTGGCGAAGCTAAGGGATTAAGAGTTGCAATCGCGGTGTTAACAGATTCAAGGAAGCAGACAACTATCGGCGTTGCTTGTGGTGACAGCATAGAAAATGATGTCAATAAGGCCATTTTGGAAGCATTAATGTTACGAGGCTCGGCTCAGCAACTTATAAATTACAGACCAAACCTTACTAAGCAAATTATCACGAGTGAAGACCATGTCATGTGGGGTTGGTTTAATGGCGAAACTGTTTGGGAGTGGTATTGTCCAGATGAAGCTCAAACTTTTGTACGAGAAAATACAGATCCACTGGTCGCTTGTACTCAGTTAGGGCTGGGTCAGCCCCTTATTATTGACGTAACACCCCCAGACTTCGCTGTTTTAGACTTTGTAGTTTATCGTGCACTAATACCACACGCCTTCAAGAAAGAGTATAGTCATGCGTATCAATATCGTGGCGGGCTGAGGCTGGAACGACTAGGAGTAAAAGCTAGTGAACTCAACTCACTCCCACATCCAATAGGTTAAAGGAAACAAAGGTGTTTTAGATGTATTGATAAAGCTTTAAACTAATACTCCAAATTCGTAACTGTTAATCAATAACCCAATCACCAAATCATGCATAAAAACTCTTACTGTTTTGGAGAAACAAATTGTTTTCCAAACTAGTCGCTTAATCCGTGTCCTCAGATTCATATGCAAATGCTTAGTTAAAAAGGATTTCCTTAATGCCTACACACCCCTTAATCTCAATCAGTGATTCACTCGTATCCGAGCTATCTAATAATACTAACCCGTATAGGAAAGTCGAAATTCCAATTCTTGAAGCTGCCTATTTAGATCGGTTCGGGCGTGCTTTTGCTCAAGCACCAGCTTTCATATATGATACCGGGCACAACGTTGATAGAATAAAGAGAGATTTGGAATGCACACTTGCGCCTATCGCTCATGATATAGGTGTTACAGGATCTCTTCAGTGTTATGTCAAAACAGTCATCAACATTTTTGAGCAGATTATTATGCTGTCAAGGGTTAACCGCGTCCATGTTTCCGTTCGTAATTGGTTTGCTCCAGGTGATTTGGTATGGCATGTTGATCGATCTATGAAAGACTTTGCTATACGATTTATCTGGCCACTTGGTCGTAACTACGGCACACGTTACACTCCTGTATCTAACATTGACTTAGATAGATACAATGCTTATATGCGTCGGGAACGTCCGTTACTCTGTATGCTTGACAGGAAAGTACTTGAGTGTAAAAGCTCTTACAGAGAGATTTGGAGACATCGACCAGTGCAGATAGCTGATATGCATCGTTGCCGTTTTCCGTTCATTAGAAATCCAAATAATGTTGTTGAAGTAGCTCCCAATAGCCTAGTACTTCATCAATTCGAGACTATCAATGATCTAGGCAGCTTTCATTGTGGCGCGGCTGAAAATGAAGCAACTCCTGGTCTGCAGACTGTATTTACAGCAACTTCTTAGCAAATTATGCGCTATAGTTTATTTGGTCGTACTAACAGATATGTCTCTAAAGTAGCCTTTGGCACGTGGGGATTTGACACCTCGTTATGGCGAGACGGTAATAAACATCAATTTGATACAGCACTGGATGTTGCATTAGAGCTTGGCATAAATCTGTTTGATACGGCGTTAGTTTATGGTAATGGCGAGGCTGAGCGCACTCTAGGTCTTGCCATAGCTTCGCATCGAGCAGGAGTGGATGCGTTAGTGGCATCGAAAATTCCTTCATTGGTTCCAATTAACATTTATTCGTCTCATATACATGCTAACGAGGCCTTTCCTAGAGATCATATTCGTCAATGTACAGAGCGATCATTGAAAAATCTGGGAGTTGAGCGGTTATTTCTTCAGCAACTACATTTTTGGACGTCGCGTTGGCTATACGAGGGTGATTGGCTTGAAACGCTTTTAGCTTTGCGTGAAGAGGGAAAAATCGAAGCAATAGGAGTGTCTTTACATGACCATGACTGTTTTTCTGCTATCGAATTAGCAGAGAGTGGATTAGTAGATTCAATTCAAGCGCAGTTTAATCTTTTTGATCAAGGAGTAAATCGTTATCTAGGTGAAGTTTGTCTGCGTACTGGTACAGCCTTACTGGGGCGTTCTCCTCTCTATGCTGGTGCACTTGCTGGAAACTATACGCATGGACACTCATTTTTACCTGGTGACTGGCGCGAAAGTTTTTTCGATCAGGAGCATATAAACGAAGTAGTAAGTAGAGTAACTGAGATACGGGAACATTTCAGCCTATCACCAGAGAAGTTAGCTGACTTTGCACTTTGTTTCTGTATTTCCAATCCGTTTTTAACATCCGTTTTGGTTGGTATGCGTGTGCCACGGCACGTTTACTCAGCAATTAGTACTAGCAAGAAGCCGCTTATGGAAGAGTCAATGCGTTTCGCATGCCGAGTTTATGATTGGCTCTCGAGTTAAGGATGTTGTCAACTTAACGGAGGGGGAGTTGGGGTAAAATGATGAGATGAGTACAAATCTTTATCGTCACTACCGTTTAAGAGCCGAAACCATCAGTCATTGCGTCTGGCTATACAACTGTTTCTCCCTCAGCTTTCGAGGCATAGAAAAGATAATGCTTTATCGAGGCATTGCAGGTCACTTACGAGACAATTAGGGATTGGAACAACAGGCTTCGCTTCTCATATTGCCAATTCAAATTCGCCGTCATTGCTCGAAAGCCAGCCGGAAATGGCATCTCGACGAGATGAGGGTAGAAATCACTGGTAGAAGTTTATTGGCTATAGCGTGTGGTTGATGAACAAGGTCAAGTCTTAGATATCTTGATGCAGAAACATCGGGATACCAAAGCCGCCAAGAAGTTTTTTCGCAAAATCATTAGGAAAATCGGTTTCACCCCAAAAGTAGTCGTCACCGACAAACTGAAAAGTTATCAAGCGGCGATAAGGGGTTGAATAATCGAGCCGAACTCTCCCATTAATAGACAAGGCTGAGGGAGAAGAAGATGCGGCGGTTCAAATCAGTCGGTCAGGCACAAAAATTCCTATCAGCCGCCGAGATGATTTACTAACAATCACAGCCAAAAAGACATCAATTATCAGTTGATGTAACTAGTAGAGCGCGGCTTAAATAGCATACCCATTAAACAGCTAATACCTTGCCTTTATAAGTCCACTTGAATGGCTTCGCCATAGTGCGATTAAAGTAGTCAATAAAATCCAATACCCGGTTTCTCAGGTCATTTGTACTAACAAAGTTTCCGCGCTTGAGTAGTTTACGTACAAGGATGCTAAACCATATTTCAATTTGATTCAGCCAAGAAGAATGTTTAGGGGTGTAATGGAAGACAATTCGATGTTTAGGGTCATTTAAAAATGCCGCCCGTGTTTTCATCGATTTAAGTATTCCAAATTCACCTTTAACACCCAAATCAATATCTAATCCTTCAATTTCGGCAACAAGACGAACTAAAGACTCAGACTGATGGGTATTCAGACAATCCATGATTAGATTCCATTTCTTGGCATCAGGGTCACTCTCAATGACTTTACGGATGTTTTGGGCAAAGTCTTGTTCGTTTCTGGAGTCACCGCAAGTTGGACTCAGGACGCGACCTGTAACGACATCAAAGTTGGCAATTAACGCCTGTGTTCCATGACGGATATACTCAAATTCTCGACGTTTAACTTTACCTGGGCGTAATGGTAAGTCTTTCTCTTGACGCTCGATTGCCTGAATTCCCGTCATTTCATCAATACACACTGTTCGTTCACCATCATCCGCACGTTCAATTGCTGTGATGTATAGATTAGATATGTTTTGGGCTTTGGCATCAAATTCGTTATCGAGGGGGGGGAGTCAACCAGTAGCGACTCTGGTGTGGTTTGATTTGAGCTTCTTCTAACAACCGTCCCACATGACGTGGAGATATACTTTCGACAATACCTTGTTTTTCCATTTCTGCTGCTAATTCTCTTGCTGTCCAATCACCAATAGGTCGTTCATAATCTTCTGGTTTTGAGCAAGCAAGTGCAAATAATTCTACTACTTGATCCATACTAAATTTTGCTGGCACACCACTGCGTTCACCATCTTGCAATCGCTCAATTACTGGTATCGCTTGCTCGCTCAACTCCAACCAACGATTTCGCCATCTACGAGCCATGTATCGACTGATGTTCAGCTCCCGTCCAATGTCGCGATTATTGCTACCTTTGTCTGCCAATAAGATTATTTTGGCGCGTAGTGCAATTTGCTGTGGTGTACTACGTCGATTAAGCAATTTTTCTAATTCTTCCCGATCGCACTCACTTAAGGTTAGTGATTTTGGAGCTAATTGTCCCATGTCCTCGTTCCTTTTACGCGCTCTAACTGCGATTAATCTCAGCTAACCCCAGTGTTCCATAATATGGGTACTTTATTTACGCCAGGTTGTACTAGTGAGATCATGAAGCAAAAAATAGAAGAACGGAAGAGTTTAACTGCGATTGGTATGTCTCAGGACTTACGCAACTGGCACAATGCGATCACCCGTTGGTAGTACATCAGTATTAATAAAATCCGATTCCGAAATCTTTGTCTTCGCAATAGAAGTCGCTGTCTTGGAAGTACTATTGAAATATTCATGAGAAAATAGGTAGAGGTTGTATTAGATAAATTTTGCTGACGGTAATGAGATTTACTAAGCTTAATTACTGCCAATACTTATTAAGTAGTCAAATTAATTATACGATGACCAATTTGGCAGAGCATTTAGAGACTATTAGCCATGATGCAATTAACTACTATTTGAAGAGAGAAAAGTTAACACCTCGATTACTCTGGGATAACGTGAAAGAGGTAGTTGAGGCTGATACCAATGGTTACATAATATTTGATGATAGCGTTTTAGATAAAAGGTATTCTGAAGAAATAGAAATAGTCAGGAGACAATATAGTGGTAATGAGCATGGTGTCCTCAAAGGTATTGGTGTAGTTAGTTGCGTATATGCCAATCCAACTATTCAAAGATTTTGGGTAATAGATTACCGGATTTTTAATCCTGATGCCGATGGTAAAACCAAGATAGACCATGTAAAAGATATGCTGCAAAACCTTGTATATCATAAGCTTTTACCATTTGATCCTGTTTTGATGGACACATGGTATGCCGTACATAGTTTAATGCTTTATATTGATAGTTTAGAAAAAATTTATTATTGCCCTTTAAAAGATAATCGGTTAGTTGATGATACATTTGCCCAAGAAAAATATAAACGTATTGAATTATTAGAATGGAGTACTGAAGAGTTAGAATGTGGTAAAATCGTAAAAATTAAAGGGTTTCCCGCTCAGAAAAAAGTGAAACTATTCCGGGTTACTGTTTCTACCAACAGAACGGATTATATCGCCACTAACGATTTATCTCCTCGTTCCACGGATGTTGTACAAGAAGTGTGCAAAATTCGTGGGAAAATCGAGGAGTTTCACCGAGAGATTAAACAACTAACAGGCATTGAATCTTGTCAATGTCGTAAAGCTAGGCTCCAAAGAAATCATATTGCTTGTGCAATGTTGGTTTGGGTTAGATTAAAGAATTTAGCCTATCAAACTGGTACAACTGTTTATCAAATCAAGCATAATTTGCTTTCTAATTATTTAATTCAGCAACTAAAACGTCCAAGTATTCCTATGTGCTTGGTTTGATTTAAATTGTCGTGTGGCACGGCTACGCCCCGCCTACTATTTGTGCCAGTTGCGTAAGTCCTGTGTCTAAATAAAGAAATCAGCTGTATTACACTCACAATATTATCTTGCGAATTTGACGATAGTTAAGTTGACAACATCTAGTCATCAGCTTTACCCCAACAATTGAGTAACCAATTGGATTGACCATTTGGGCTTGGGTTTGGTATAGCATTTTAATCTATAACACGTTTTGCTGAGACACAAACTTCGATATCTTTAAGAGAGAAGGAAGAAATGAACTTACAGAATGTACGTCAAGTATTGAAATACTATCAGTCATATATATGGTCTTCAATTCTTATTATTATTAGTTCTACTTTTTTCTCTTTATTAGATCTACTTGTACCGTACATTCTTGGTCAGATCTTAGTTGTTTTGCTTGACAAAAGTACAAATGATTTCATTCAGACATTTGTTGAGAAAGCCGCAGATACTTTTCACGCTGCACCCACAAAAGAGTTCCACTTAACACTTTTGTTATCTGGAGTCGGTGTGCTAACTATTGTTCGATCTTCTTTTCAGCCATGGCTTGTTAGCTGGCCATCAGGGAAAACGGCTCTTAAGGCT
>DATNQH010000094.1:0-35474 GCA_036704105.1 Leptolyngbyaceae cyanobacterium
CCATTTCGTCCGGGCAGTAAGTCTTTGATCCGCACCCACTGGTCATCGCGCAAAGCATATCGTCGAGTCGTCATGTGAATTCAAGTGCGTTCATTTCAAGCCACTGCTTCTCTAGCTTATCTAATTGATGACACGCCCTAAAACTTTAATTTGATTGCAAGCATCAGCATTGATGGTTATGCAAGCTAACCATGTATCTTAATATTCAACTACACCTTTATTTGCAAAAATTTATTTAGATTGATATCAATAATTTATAGTTTTAATAAATATACTCAACACTTCTGGGTGTCTGGGATTGAGGATTTGAAAATGCTGTTTAAGCTTGCATCTAATGGTTCAATTCAGAACGTACCATTACTCTTCATGTGCGTTCAAGCGTAATTTCCATCGAATAATTGGCTGCAACTCCACACTTGGGTTAAATTCTTTAAATAGTTTTACTGTGCGATCAAATCAGCTTTTGCGATCGCGTCGTTCTTGGCAAGCTCGATAAGCACCATCAGCCAAAATGAAATCCACAGATCTATGTTTAAATATTAAGGAATGTAAATAAAATAGAGAAAACCTTTAGATACCTCAAGCTGTAATATGTCCGCTCAACTGGGTAAACCCCGTCCTTTATGGCGCGTAATTCTATTGTCTGTAGCCACTCTGATGCTGTACTACGGCTGGTATAAGTGGATAATTCAAGAAGAGTTACGCCGCTACAATGGTTTTGGATGGTCTGGAACTTTATGCTTAACTCCTTTTGTGTTGGGAATAGCAATACCCCAAGCTTTGCGGATATTCGATCCTGATGTTCCTGGTTGGTTTGGCTGGTTCTCGCTTCTGGGTATTGTCTGGATTTATATCGTGCAGTTCAAGCTTTATCGAACAGTAAATACACTTTACCGTCAAGCAGGAATGAAAGAACCTCTTGTCGTCTGGTGGATCTTTGTACCTGGGTTAAATCTAATTGTCGGTTTGAGACAAATTCACTTTTTAAGTCAATTTTGGGCAAGAGAACGAGGGATGATAGTTAAAGATGCGATCGCTGAAAATCTTCCTTTTCTCTCAACTAATGCTTGACTAAATATTCATTTTATGCTGAGTTTCATTGATTTTCCTGAATTCGACTTTTAACCCAGCGACGAAACGAGCCAACTAACTCTAAATAATCCATTGTCATCGCTTGTTGTAAAAAATTAGTAATTTCAATAATCGGTAGATTAGGAAACGCTAGGCTTTGCTCAGAAGAGATATACTGCCGCTCTTGTAACTGATAAACTCTGAAAGAGTTGCCATCATAACGCCAAATTTCTGGTACTCCCAAATCTGCATAAACAGGAAAACGAATCTTAGAACTACTAGTAATATCAATTTCTACAACTAAATCTGGTGGCGGATCGCGATCAAGATCGATCCTCTTTTTACCTTTAACTGCACTTAAGTTTTGGATATAGAAACATTTATCGGGTTCTGCTCCAACAAGTTCGGGACGCTTGAAAGTAGTTGAACCAAGGGGATCGATCCTAACCTCCAATTCCTCAGCTAGCGTTTCGACAAATCGACCTAATATTTCTCTATAGCGTTCGTGTTCGGCTGAGGGAACCATGATTTCGAGATTTCCACGATTATAAGTAAGGCGGAGTCGGCGATGGCTCAATTCCTTCAACAAAGTTTCATAAGTATTCCAACTGATACCAGATAGTTGAATCTGCTCTACTTGGGTAGGAGTTTGAGTAAGCATAAAATTATTTATGGGGATAGATGCAAAAAAACTTGTTGTTAACTATTTTGGGAAAATTTGGGACGCGATGACATTTGAGATTTGAAGTATTAATAAACCGAAGCTGAGCCTCTATTTCTGCTAGGCTCAGCCAGGGAGCGATCGCGCGTTTGCACGTTATCCTTTACTTCAGCGGATCGTGTCCCCAATTCTTGAGAGAGTAACGCCAGGGTGTATCTTCAATATCGCCCGAAGGACGCTGTGCTAGGTGGCGGTGAACGTAACTAACAACTTTTTTCATGTGCGATAAATCATCGTCGGTGTATTCATCCTGCTTTTTTTGCAGCAGTTGGATGATACGTTTACCAGACTTATGACCAATTGACTCTTCCTCGCCTTCCTTTTGTCCAACTTCTTTGGACTCATCTGTATCTAGCCAAGACTCCAATTCTTTCGGAGTCATGTTGATGACTTGCTGAAACTCGTCTATTACTGACTTAACATCTTTACTCATATTTTGGCTTATTCCTCCACCTTTTTTAGAGGATGTTTGAAAAGTCGGGTAGATAGTAAAAAAGCTCACTCAGTGTAAGCTGCGAATAGTAAAGAGACACAGCACCAAGTGAGCGACATGAGTAAAGCATATCCCAGTAACCTGACCCGCGCCCAATATGAATTTCTGCGTGACATGATTCCAGAACCCAAACCCGGTGGTCGTCCCCGCAAAGTCGATATGTGGAAACTTCTCAACGCCATCTTCTATGTTCTAATTGAGGGAGTGCGATGGCGAGCGTTACCTGGCGATTTTCCGGCGTGGCAGACGGTATACACCTATTTTCGTAACTGGCGCAAAGACGGAACGTGGTTGAAAATTCACGATAGTCTCCAGCAGTGGACGCGGATTGAGCAGGAGCGCCATCCGTGTCCATCAGAGGCAATCATCGATACTCAAAGCGTGAAAACTGCTGCAATGGTACATGAAGCGGTGGGCTACGATGCAAGCAAAAAAATCAAAGGGCGCAAGCGGTTTATGACAGTCGATACCTTGGGGTTAGTCTTGCGGGTCTTGGTTACGGCTGCCAATGTAGGTGAGCGTGAAGGCGGCAAAAAAGTTCTCAAAAGAGTCAAAAAATCTAGCTTTCAGGTATCTCGTTTGACAACCATTTGGGTGGATGGTGGCTTTGATGGTGAGCCTTTCATGCAGTGGGTGATGGACTTTTGTCGCTGGATTGTGCAGGTAGTTCTGCGACCAGAACAGACCAAGGGCTTTGTCCTGCTCAAAAAACGTTGGGTCGTGGAGCGTACTTTCGGTTGGTTAATGGGATGTCGGCGATTGGTTCGGGACTATGAGTTATTACCGGAAACATCAGAGACTTTTATTTATCTTGCCATGATACGCATTATGGTTCGACGATTAGCATAAATTTTAACCTCTAAAAACTTTTCAAACATCCTCTTAGAGCTTCAGGTTTATGAGCAGCTTCTTTTCCGGTTTTGTCGCTCTTAACTAGGTATTCTGGGTTATCTTCTCTTGCGGCTACGTGGTGTCCTTTAATTTCTGTAGGTGAGGTTAGTTTTTCTATCACTTCCCCGGTAGTCTTACCTTGAGAAGTTTTCCACTCAACCTTATCACCTTTTTTTAATTCTTCAGTCACAAGCAATTCTCCTGTCTGATGTTTTTATACCTTCTCACCTTCACATTATCTTTCTAGTTAGACAGGCTACCATCAGTCTGGCAACATATTGCTATTTTGAAATCTTCTCACTCTAAATACCACTTTTGTAAGTGGTTGTTTCTCAGCAAATATTATATGTAAGCCGCTGACGCTGATTTGAATTAATAAATCTAAAGTTAATAGCTTCTTCTCTTAGCTTATTACTAGCCTGCACCTAGTAATAAGAAGTTATATTATCAACCCTAAAATAACTCTTTATTTTTATTTGTATTTAGTTAATTAACTAGGTTTAATTTTACGGAAGTTTATCTGTAAACAAGGTATTTTTAGATGTATTGCATCCAGTAAAAGCAGCTATAATTAATTAGCCGAATTCATTAATAGCAATTAGGAAAAGAAATCAAAAGTAAGAGACTACATAACTTCTCCACATTTGCCCAAAACAATTTTACCTGCATGAGTGATTTTAATTTCATTGCGGTCGGGTTTAAGTTGAATTGATATTGGAGTTTTAGTTCCAGTTTCACCTGTAAAGGTAAACTCACCTGCATAACGAGTTAAGGCATGAGCTACAATTGTGTCATTCTTGAGCATATCTACTTCAACTGGTTTGCCATCAAAACTTAAGTTTTGACTATTTATGTAGGAAGTGCGGTAAAGAATGCGATCGCCATTAAGGGTAGTTTCTGCCTGACAAGATTCACCAGGAATTGGTGGTTTAAGCACGGGGCTTTGTTTTGGTGTAGTTGGCTGTTGTTCCGGATTTGTTTGTGCTATAACCGGATTAAAGATTGGCAGCAAGCCAAAAGTCAAAATAGTTGAATACAAAAATTTTTGCCACATAAAATACTCCTTACAAGTTTTAAAATATTGGGCGTTTTTGAGGTTAACTTTGTTCCCGAAGTGGTTTGTTATTCCTAATGGCATTGAGCGATCGCACTTTTATGTCTTTAGAAGTAGAAAGTGCCAATACGCGCCAACCCTGCTTGTTCGTCTGACGCAAGCATTACTCTATTATCTTTATTTTAGCTAAAAAACTTATCCTGCTAGTGCGTCAGTTGCATCGTCTGAAGCTTAATTTTAAAAGTGTCGCTGAAACAGAAAAGTTTGAAGAAGTGCGATCGCAACTTTCATCTACTTTGAGGTGGGGAGGATGGATAATTCACAGAAAATCAGGATAACAGCAAATCTCCCCGGTGTTTTATCTAGTATTTACAGTCATCGACTTGCTTGATTGCACCATGCTCCAATAAGATTGAACTGCCCAAACCAAGGGCGATCGCTCTTTGAATAATTTATTTTCTTAACTGAATTTAATTGTTATCTTAACATCCAAGGGTTAGAAATAGTTGCTGTTAGTCATGCAATCTACGATTAATTCTGTTAAACCTTATAGAACGAATGTTTTTCAATATCCCAAATTGGCTACGGGCAATTACAATTTTTATTGTCCTCACAGTTCTTTTTATCGGACTTTCCTGGCTAGAACTGCAAGTTGATACTCACCAAAAACCACAACTGCTGCCAGTCTTGGCAAGAATTCAAGCGGCTGGTCAAACCATTTACCTGGAAGTGCCACAAACTCTAGAACAACAAACTATAGGACTAATGTATCGCACAATTATACCTATAAATCGAGGGATATTGTTTGAATTTACGCCACCTCAAATAGTCGATATATCAATGCAAAATATGCTGGTTCCACTAGACGCGATTTTTCTCAAAGATGAGCAAATCAAGCTAATTAAGGTATCTATGCCTGCTTGTAATCAGAATAATTGCCCTACCTACACCTCCGATACACCTGTGGATCAAGTGATTGAATTGGGAGGAACAAGGACATTAGAACTTGGTTTGAAGATAGGCGATCGCCTGCCAATTCAGTTTCGAGATCCTGACACCAGAATCTACAGATGAACATCTGCTTACTATTCTTACTTATCAGAAGCTATTGATTATCTCATCAGTCAGATGCCTTTCAATCTGTTGAAAGTAATAGCTTTAAGTGGGTGCAAACAAAGTTTATCTTTTTAAATTTTTAACCTAAAAACATTGCGCCTCCGGCTTTTAGGTTAAACTATTTACCAAACATAGTTAATGGTTAAGAGCAGAGGTAATGATCGGTTAAGAGATTGTTAATTAGGAGAAAATATGCGGTCTACATTGCAAAAAAAGATTTGGAAACTATCAGCTAGTAGTACTTTTTGCTTAGTTTTTCTGTCTGCTGGTCTACTCCTACTTTTGATCGACGCTCAGTTCAAGCAACAATTACAAATACCAATAGACTCACAAACTATCATATTTACTCCGTGACCTAGAAGTTACTCAAATATTGCAGCAGTAAGCTTTAGGACTAATTTAACGCAGTAATGTAGCGATCGCTTTTTCATACACGATGATAAAAAACTTATTTTTCCAGCTTTTCGATTTGCTCTTTAACTAATTCTGATACCTTTACCCAATCTTCTGGAGTCTTCGGACAGAGATGTCATACTTGATCTTCGGAGTCAGCCTTATAGCAGTCAACTAGCGTGTAAAAGGCTTCATTGTCATTTCGGTAAGCAAGTACATAAGCTTTTAGTTCAGCCTTGCTCATAGAATTAAAATCTGGTTTCATTGTTTAAAAACTCCATACCCACCACCACCTGGAGTTTCAATTCCAAACACATCTCCAGGCTGCATCGAGACAGTAGCTGTACTACCTAATTCTTCCACCTTCCCATCACTACGTTCAACATAATTCCTTCCCACCGCACCCGCTTCGCCACCATGTAACCCAAACGGAGGTATAACTCGCCTTCCCGAAAGAATAGCCGCTGTCATTGGTTCAGAGAAACGCAGACGACGGATGACACCGTTACCGCCGTGATGATGTCCTTTCCCGCCACTATGAGAACGAATAGCAAAGCTTTCTAGCAACACGGGAAATCGCCATTCCAACACTTCAGGATCGGTGAGGCGCGAGTTCGTCATGTGAGTTTGAACTGCATCTGTACCGTCAAAGTCTGCACCAGCACCAGAACCACCGCAGATCGTTTCATAATATTGATACTGCCCGTTGCCAAAGGTAAAGTTATTCATTGTCCCTTGAGCAGCAGCCATCACACCCAAAGCACCATATAATGAGTCTGCGATCGCCTGCGAAGTCTCCACATTTCCCGCCACCACCGCAGCTGGATAACGAGGATTCAACATACAACCTTCAGGAATGATAATTTCTAGTGGCTTGAGACATCCAGCATTCAGAGGAATGTCATCATCTACTAGCGTGCGGAAAACATAAAGTACTGCTGCCTTGCACACCGCAGCTGGGGCATTGAAATTACTCTTTAATTGGGGAGAAGTGCCAGTAAAGTCAATACAGGCGCTACGGGTAGATTTATCAATCGTAATTGCTACCTGAATTACACCACCATTATCAAGAGCATAGGTGAACTGCCCATCATTGAGGATTTCAATTACACGCCGGACTGATTCTTCCGCATTGTCTTGTACATAACCCATGTAAGATTGTACTGTCTCTAACCCATAGTGTTCAACCATCTTGTGCAGTTCTTGCACACCACGCTCATTTGCCGCAATTTGCGCCTTTAAATCTGCAATATTTTGAGCTAGATTTCGGGCTGGATATGCGCCTGATGATAACAGTTCCAGCAGTTCCGATTCCCGTAGTTGACCTTGAGATATTAGCAGGAAATTATCAATTAACACCCCTTCTTGCTCTACTGTATTGCTATTAGGTGGCATAGAACCAGGTGTGATACCGCCAATATCAGCATGATGTCCGCGTGAGGCGAGGTAGAACAGGGGAGAGGGGGAGTCAATAAAGACAGGGGTGATAACAGTGATGTCGGGGAGATGAGTACCACCGTTGTAGGGATTATTTGATACATATACATCCCCAGGCTTGAGGTTATTTCCTTTAGCTTTAATTAAGGCTTCCACGCTTTCACTCATCGAACCCAAATGCACGGGAATATGAGGCGCATTCGCCACTAATTGCCCGTGAGAGTCGAAGATGGCGCACGAAAAATCTAGCCTTTCCTTAATATTGACCGAGGAACTAGTGTTTTGCAGCGTCACACCCATTTGTTCCGCGATCGCTTTATATAAATTGTTGAAAATTTCCAACATCACCGGATCGGGGCGTTGGATTTTGGATTTTGGATTTTGGATTTTGGATTGTTGAGTGTGAACTGCTGTCTCCTGTCTTTTTAGAATCAAATGATTGCGATCGCTAACTTCTGCAAGCCAATTTTTTTCAACTACATTCGTACCTGTTGCTTCGACAATAATCGCAGGTGCAGTAATACAGTCTCCTGGTTGCAAATCCTCGCGTTTATACACAGCCGTTTCACACCAAGCATCACCCAAATACACTTGCACCATTGTCACAGGTGATGGAAGTGCATCTGTGCGACGAGAAACTTTTGGTTCAACTAAAACTTCCGTCTTCCGTACCACCTCAACCGCAACCGCCTCCACAATCAACCGCTTATCCGCAGCAACAAACCCGTAAAGCTGACGATGCGCCGCCTCAAACTGCTTCTTCATCCCCTCCACATCAGCACTCCTCACCACCAAAGGTGCATCCGTCCCCTCATACCTCAAATGCACCCGCCTCAAAACCTCAAATTCCTCTGTGTCCTCTGTGTCTCCCCTGTTTAATTCCTTCTTCCCCTCCGCCTCCAACTCAGCCAACACCTCCTCCAACCTCGGCATCAAATCCTCACTTAAAACACTCTCCACCGCCCGTTCCCGTAGCGATCGCACATCTGCCAAACCCATACCATAAGCCGACAACACCCCAGCATAAGGATGAATAAACACCTGCTTCATCCCCAAAGCATCAGCAATTAAACAAGCGTGTTGCCCGCCCGCACCGCCAAAGCAGCACAAAGTATATTCCGACACATCATAACCGCGTTGCAGAGATATTTTTTTAATTGCATTAGCCATTTTTTCCACCGCGATCGCCAAAAATCCAGCTGCTACTTGTTCGGGCGATCTCTTACCTGCAATTTCTGCTGCTAGTTCCCCAAACTTGCGCCGCACCACTTCTGCATCAAGAGGCAAATCTGCATTTACTCCAAACACCTTGGGGAAAAACTCTGGCTGCAACTTACCCACCATCACATTGCAATCAGTTACTGTTAGGGGTCCCCCTTTAGAATATGCCGCAGGCCCCGGATTTGCCCCTGCTGACTCTGGCCCGACTCGATAGCGCGCGCCATCAAATTGCACAATTGAACCACCACCAGCCGCTACAGTGTGAATTGCCATCATCGGCGTGCGCAGTCGCACCCCAGCCACTTCTGTTTCAAATGTCCTTTCATACTCTGTAGTCTGGGAGTTTCCGCTTGCATAATGCGCCACATCGGTAGAAGTTCCACCCATGTCAAAGCTGATGATCTTGTTAAACCCCGCCATCAAGCTTGTCTGCACCGCCCCAACAATACCTCCAGCAGGCCCCGATAAAATACTATCTTTCCCCTGAAACATCCCAGAATCAGCCAACCCACCGTTGGATTGCATGAACATCAATCGATTTTCGATTTTGGATTTTGGATTTTGGATTTTATCCCTATCTCTCTCAGCTCCCTCAGCTTCCTCAGCTCTCTTCAGCTCCCCTGTTCCCATCTGACTTGCCACAGAATCTACATACCGTCGCAGGATTGGCGATAAGTAGGCATCAACTACTGTGGTGTCGCCCCGACTCACAAGTTTCATCAACGGGCTAACTTTATGGGATACTGATATTTGAGTAAATCCTATATCTTCGGCTACTTTGGCTATCTCCGTCTCATGTTGCGGATAACGATAGCCATGCATCAATACGATCGCACAGGATCGGATACCATCGTTGTAGGCTACTTGTAGAGATTCAATATATTGCGTCTGTACAGAAATTAATTCGGCTCCAGAGGCGGTGTAGCGTTCTTCTACTTCAATTACCCGCTCGTATAGCATTTCTGGCAACACAATTTGACGGGCGAAGATATTGGGGCGATTTTGATAACCGATGCGTAAGGCATCACCAAAGCCTTTTGTGATCAGGAGAACAGTGCGATCGCCTTTTCGTTCCAGCAATGCATTCGTCGCCACTGTCGTTCCCATTTTAACTACAGCAATCTGATCTGATGGCATCGGTGCATCAGATCGAATCCCTAAAATCTCCCTAATGCCTTGAATTGCTGCGTCAGTGTAGCGTTCGGGATTCTCCGACAGCAGCTTATGAATCACCAACTGTCCATCGGGACGCTTTGCCACGATATCGGTAAATGTACCCCCGCGATCGATCCAAAATTCCCAGCGCATATCAATTTTATATTTTGCAGCCACTTACGTGCGAGGGTTCCCCCGAAGAGCGCGAAGTGGGGTGATTTTGGCTTATTCTAATCTAAAATACTAAGTTTGTTCGGTGCGATCGCAAAATCGAGTTGGAAGGTTAAAAGGTTGTAATGCCTTAACTTCTCAACTTTCAAACCTACTAACCGGGTGACAATGCATGAAGGCTGAAAGACTTCAGTGGTTAAAAATAACCTTACAATTTAAAGGTTCTGTTATTCCAGCTATTTATAACAGAGTGCTTTGGTGCGGTTTGTTCGGTGTTTTTATTTCTCTATTACACTATTTTAATTTACCAGTTTCTCACCCGATCTTCGAGAGTGTTATTCCTAGCATTGTTTTAGGGTTATTACTAGTCTTCCGCACCAATACTGCTTATGAAAGATTTTGGGAAGGTAGAAAAAGTTGGGGTAGCTTGGTTAACAATGTCCGTAACTTAGCTCGTCAAATCTGGGTGGTTATTGCTGAACAAACAGAGGAAGATAGAACAGAAAAAATCTGGGCATTAAGGCTATTGGTAGCTTTTACAGTAGCGACTAAATTACATCTTAGGGGAGAATCTGTAAACAGTGAATTACAAGAATTGATGTCTCCTAATCGATTTTTCAAGCTTAAATCTATGAATAATCCTCCGCTAGAAGTAGCCTTTTGGATTGGAGACTATTTACAACAACAGCATAATCGCGATCGCACTAGTGACTATCAACTTGTTGCTATGCAAAATTTACTTAATAATTTGGTCGATAACTTAGGAGTTTGCGAACGGATTTTGAAAACACCTATGCCCATAGCTTATACTATTCATCTCAAGCAGTTGTTATTAATATACTGTTTGTTATTGCCTTTTCAAATGGTAGATAAGTTAGGCTTTTGGACGGGTGCGATCGTGGCTTTGATTAGTTTTACTCTATTCGGAATTGAAGAAATTGGTCTGGAAATAGAAAACCCGTTTGGTTATGATGCCAATGATTTACCTCTAGATGCTATTTGTAATACTATGAAACGCAATATTGAAGATTTGATTACCCTTACTCCCAGCAGTAGTAATTTATAAAAACGAGGATATTAAATTACAGCGTTATTATTAGAAGTAGATGTTATTTTAATTTATCTGATGCTTTATTTACAAAACAGCGATGAAATAACTGCTTCAATTAAAGAATATGCTCAAGCAGAAATTCTTTGGATTGATACAGAAACTGCTGATTTCTTAACTCGTAAACCTAAACTGTCTTTAATTCAAATATTAGCCGATCGCAATGATGTAACAGGATACAAGGTTTCAGTTTTAGATGTTTTAGAACATCCGGAAGCTAGCGATCACTTTATTAAAGAAATTATGCTGAATTCCAAAATACAAAAGGTATTTCACAATGCCAAATACGATCTGAAGTTTTTAGGTAAGAGTGAAGCTAAAAATGTTACCTGCACTTTGGAAATGGCAAAAGCTATTCCATATTATATGCTACAGCTACCTGACTTCTCGCTGAAAACTTTGACCGAAAAGCTTTGTAATCTTCCAAAAGTAGATAAAAGTCAGCAAAGTAGTGATTGGGGACAGCGACCTTTGAGTCAAGAGCAACTCAATTATGCCAAGATGGACCCAGTTTATGTAGCTATGATACATCAACAGTTGTTGCATTTAAAGCAGTTGAGCAGTCCCAATCCTGCTACTGAGGATTTGTCACAACTGGCTCAACGCTATGTAGAACTGAAGCAGCAATTGCAGTTAATTGACTCAGAATTTACTCATGTTGAAACTAGGCTTAAATCAGCCATGCAGGTGCAAAATGTGGTTGAAACAGATGATTTGAAACTCTCCCAGTCGAGTCGAAAATCTTTGAAGGTAGAGTTCGAGCAATTAGCAGAAGTTATACTCAAGAATCAATTAAGCTTAGATCTAGAAATTGCGCTGACTCAAAAGCTACAAAAGCAAATAGGAAATTTAATCGAGCAATTAAATGTAAAAGAGGAAATAAGTACTAGTTGGCGATTAAGTGTTAAGAAGCAGGGGGAAACCAATTCACAAAATGAGGAATTGGAATTTTAGGAATAAGATTAAAACCGCGCTTAAGTCTGGTTAAATTACCTGAATTCTCTATAAATGGCGGATACCTTGGATTAAGCCGCGACAGATACCTGTGAGAAAATCAAGATTCAAGGTTTCGATGCGATCGCTCCTTTTATGATAGTGAGGATTGCGCAACATTGCTGTATCTGTAATCATCATTGCGCGATAACCCCGATCCCAGAATGGCGCATGATCGCTTAATCGTGTTTCTCGAACTACTTTACCTTTATTTGGCACTGGTAGCCACTCGCTAGCTACTTTCTGTTTACGAATATGGCGGCTAAGACTTATTAAATCGGGAATTGTTGATAAATTGCCAATCAAAGCAATAAAATCGCCTCGGTTGGGGTAGAAGCGTTCTAAAGGAGATGGATAGCGCTGCGAACCAGGGGTTGAGTCACAATATCCCAACATTTCCAGGGAAATCATCAGGCGTAGCTGCTGCTGTTGTTGTCGCAATAGTTCTGCATATGCTGCGCTACCCAGTAAGCCATATTCTTCTAAATCGAAGGCTACTAGACGAATTGGATATTTCACAGGTTCAGACGCAAATATTCTGGCAAATTCCAGCAACACTGCTACACCTGTAGCATTATCATCTGCGCCTGGTGTTCCTGGAACTGCATCATAATGTGCGCCAATTAAGATGGGTGATTTCTGTATATTGTTGTTAGCAGCTGGTAGGTTGAGAATTAAGTTTTGAAAAGTTTTACCTCCTACTTCAAAGTCATGAGTTTCTACTTCTCCCCACTGTGCTAGCTGTTGCTGGATATATTGTTTGACAAAGAAATGTCCACCTGTAGAAAGGTAGGGATCGCGATCGCGTACTATTTGTGTCAGATGGTTGTGTAAGCGTTCTTTTAAATCCAAGGTGTGATCGTTCTTGTAAACAAAATGAAATTTAAGCGGTGAAAATTGTCTGGCAAAGTGCTGTTAACTTGATAATTTTGATGTTTTACAAAAAGGCGAATAATGCGCGATCGCTCTTTAGCTAACAATTCATTCACTGCTATATTGAAACTTAATAACACAACCTGAGTGTTAAATACTTCTGCCAAAGTGAATAAAAACCGTTGTTAACCAAAGACGAGAACTCATTTACTTTCTGGTAAAATTAGCCAAATTTCCTGACATCCAGATTGTAAATATTTGTTCACCTTACCAAATATTTCTTCAACTCAGATCGAAATTGAATTGTACGATCAAAAAATTGCTGTACAAATTAAGCCTGGCTGCCCTATTCTCAGAAAGGTCTCTGCGCTATGAATCTTATACAGTCTGCTTTATAGCCAGTTTGTCACCCCGTCAGGTCACGTAGACTTCAAAATTGTGAAGCGCAAATGTGTAGAATTGATATTTCCTAAATCGTGCAAAGTTAGAAAGTGGGAAAATTTTCTTTTTATTTCTCCCTGTAAGGAATGGGATTGTACTTATTCAGTGGAAATTTTGAATTGCGAATTGTTTTGCTCAGCATAACGCTTTACTATACTACGGTTTACCGTCTAAAGTTATGTATTTTAATAGCTTGTGCTTCTGGTCTGGCTATGGCATACTGCTGTTATCAGAATTAATTACGGTATTCCTACTGGATTAGAGGTAATTATATTCATTCTACTGTCAATTAGTCAAAATATAAATATTCAACGCGGGAAAAAACAACTCTTCAACGCCTTGGCTGTGTGTACTGATGAGCCGCGCTATCGAAGCATGAATTAGCAAAAAAATTGAAATGCAGCTATTAAAACCGAAAACCTCGAAAGAGTACCTTGCCCTAGCAACTACCTTAGCTGAAGAATTTGCTACCACTGCAGCCTTGCGAGATGCCAAAGGAGGTACACCGAAACAAGAACGCGATCGCCTGCGCGAAAGTGGTTTACTCAAACTAATCGTACCAATAGCTTACGGTGGTTTAGGAGAAAGCTGGATTACTACGCTCAAAATTGTGCGCGAATTTGCCAAAGTTGATAGTTCGATCGCCCACGTCTTTTCTTATCATCATTTAGGCGTAGTAATACCCCACATCTTCGGCTCAGAAGCACAAAAAGAGCGATATTACTCAGAAACTGTCCAAAACAACTGGTTTTGGTGCAATGCTTTGAATCCTTTAGATCGCAGAACTACGCTAACCGCTGATGGTAGAAGCTTCCGGCTCAATGGAATCAAAAGCTTTTGCTCTGGTTCTAAAGATTCAGATATTCTACCCATTACTGCTACCAATATAGAAACTAATGAGTTAACCGTATTGGCAATTCCAACCCAACGGCAAGGTATCCAGATTCAGGATGATTGGGACAATATGGGACAGCGCCAAACTGATAGCGGCAGCATCATATTTAATAATGTAATCGTGTATGAGGATGAGATTTTAGGAGTGCGCGATCGCACTTCAACACCTTTCAACACAATCCGCGCTTGTTTGACTCAGTTAAATCTTGCAAACATTTATTTGGGGATTGCTCAAGGTGCATTGGCTGCTGCTAAACAATACACTCGCACCACTACAAAGCCCTGGATAACTTCAAAAGTAGAGAGCGCTACTCAAGACCCTTACATTCTCCAGCACTATGGCAATATGTGGGTAGACGTGCAAGCAGTAACTTGTTTGACTGATCGAGCAGCAGAGTTACTACAAGCAGCTTGGGAGCAAGAATCAAGGCTGAGTACGGAACAGCGAGGGGAATGTGCAGTAGCGATCGCCATTGCCAAAGTTGCCGCTACCAAAGTTGGCTTAGATATAACCAATCGGATGTTTGAGGTGATGGGCGCACGCGCAACCGCAGGAAAATATGGCTTTGACCGCTACTGGCGCAACCTCCGCACCTTTACTTTACACGATCCAGTCGATTATAAAGTGCAAGACATTGGTAACTGGGTACTCAACGAACAGTTACCAAACCCTAATTTCTATTCATAAGGCTGACATAAATGCTAAAGGAGTGCAGTTAGTAAATTATTTACCATATATCAAAGACTCATTACTTAGCAACAGGTAAATATCAATGGCAGCGCAAAATAACCGTCAATTCGCAATAAATACTAAAGTAGCGCTGGTTTCATCCATTCTTGACAAAAGCAGTGTTACTCAGGTTCGTCTGCGGATACATATACCCCAACGTTATCAGCAAGAACCAATAATTTCACGTTTGACCTCGGAACATGGGCTTATGGTCAACATTACTGGGGCAATGCTGACACCGAATAGTAATGCACAGGGAAAGTTTGACCTTGAACTTAGGGGAACGCCAAATCAGATTTGTAGCGGTCTAGCTTATATGGAAGCACTGCAACTCAAGATTCTAGGTAAACCGAACACTCACGGGGACGGCTGGGGCTACTAAACGTATAAGCTAATCGTCATTTATTTTTCCGGTTGACAAGTCTTGCGGTGGGGGTTTGGGCGCTCACTTCGCGCAACTTGAATGCTCATGAGCTTACTGACGCACGAAAATTCACTTGCCTTAAAAAGGCGATCGTATTATGTTCTTTCTTTTAGATTTTGCTAGTTTTCACAATTAGTAAGCTATTGCACATTGGCATTGTATAATCTTGTATAGTAGGCGTAGCTGCTCTCTTATTGGGATATTCTTAGTAGTCAATGCAAAATTAGATTACGCAAATATGCTAGCCCTTGCCCTGATAGCAATGCTTGCCCACTCTGACGTACTTAAGTGGCTACGAGGTTGGATAGTATTTCAGAGTAATGTAGCCCCGTGTTAATTTAGGTGGAGTACTGTTCTCCTTCTAATAAATCTCTCTCTATGTTTCCAGTACAGCATTCTATGAACTTCCTGTTCAAGCTTTTAACCGGACGCGCCGGGGCATATTAATAAAAAGCAAAACAAGACTGCTCAAAGCCAGTAGAGTAATACCAAGTACGATAATAATTGACCAGATGTTTTGTTGAGTTCGCTCCATAGTCATCACTACTGTTAGTGCCAGCATCCAGGTAAGGTGTCCAACTCCCACTACAAACATCACCAGCATTAACGCCCAGCAACAACCCAGACAATACAGACCGTGACGAATACCCAGATTCCAGGCGGCTGGTAATCCCCTTTGGTAGTGATGGGTGAGAAAACTTAGGGGATGGCGACACACCTTCAAGCACTGTTGTTTTAGGGAAGTGAACTGGAATCCACTAGCTACTGCTAGAGTAAATCCAGAAACGATCCAAGGGCGATCGCGCAACCAGTACCATTGATGCAGTAGCCCATGCAGTCCGGCATCCCCAATAAAAACAACAATAGCAAAACCAGTCCAAACCGTTGCATATGCACAGATAAACACCAGAAGAGCCAGCCCTGGCTGTGGTTGCCCGCCACTGGCTCTGGCAAATAATTTGAGCATTGGTAACGAACTGGGTAACATCATGGCAATAACCATCACTTGCCAAGCTACCAGAAAAACCATTAGCTTCAGTACTAACGGGATGGAGTTGGACTCAAAGAGAGAATCATGGTGTAGCAGATGCCCGTAACCTGTAATCTCAGCCAGCAAAATCAGTATCCATGCAAGGACGATTATTCCCCACACCCATTTCAAGCCATCTGCCAGAAAGGAATGCAATCTCCTCAAGACTGCACTGGGCATTGTTTTGATTGATTTAGTCTGCAAATAATTAATAGTCATGCTATGCCTCAAACCGAAACTCACCCTGGATGGCATTGCGCCCCTTGTACTCCCAAGTCAGATTAAATTCAGGCAGGTGGACTTTGTGATGAGAGGCTTTGGCAACGTAAGCGGGAGAACCTGGAATAGTGCTGAAGATACTATCAACTAACTTGGTAGGCTTGCCATCGTTGCTGCGATAGGGAGCCATCTCTGCACTGAGTACATCTGCGATCGCGATCGTGCCTTGGGCTTCTTTAATGTGATAAGCGATCGGTGCTACCCGCACTTCTAGGGTTTCGCTCACTAGTAGAGCAAGGTCAGCAAGCGCGCCGCCAAGTTCGCCTGTAAATACTTTGACTAATGCTTGCTGCTGTTCGGTCGTACCCTTACTATCTACATAAATTACAGCTCGCCAGTTTCCCGCTAGAACGTTGCCTGGAATATAAACAATCTTGACTAGGGTTAATCCAGAAACATCTACACCTTGAATCTGACCCTGCTCTATGTGATAAGCAACGAAACTATCGCAAGCACCTCCATCTGGGTCTTCACCAATCCAACAAGGGCAAGGAGTATTACAGGAGCAAGCTTCGAGAATTTGCCCCTTTAAATCATAGGTTTTGATGATTGTCGTCATGATTGTAATTCTTCTATCTTTGACTGTCTTTTTAGCAAGGTTATAAATACTTCTATTTGTCTGCTTTTCAGCTTTTGCGAAGTTGTGCAACACTCACTAGAGCCAAGGATGGCGGGGAGGAATAACACCATTGAGGAAATAATTGCCAATAGCGTAGTATTTCCAGCGGGCAGGGTCATGTAGGGTATGCGTCCGAGCATTTCGCCAGTGTCGATCGTAGTTGAACTGCTGCAAAGTTGACTTAGTACCAGCTAGTTCAAACAGCTTATTAGTAACCAAAATGGAAACCTCTGCTGCTAGCGCTTTTGCCTCAGCAACAGCAATAGAAGCTTCTGCTACACTAGTTTGCGTTAAATCTGCGATCGCTCGATCAATAAACTCACCAGCGCGACGCAGCAGTTCTTCGGCAGCGTGAACCTGGATTTGCAAGTTACCAATGTTGTAGATAATTAAGGGATCTTCGTAGCCGCGTTCCACCTCACTATCTATCCAGGGACGAGTATGGTTGCGAACGAAGTAGATCGTGTCTCTTAACGCTGCCTTAGCAATGCCAACATCTACCGCTGCCTGAATAATCTGAGCGATTGGTCCCATAGTGGTGGGACGCTCAAAGGCTAAGTAATGAGGAATGACATACTCTGCTGGCACTTTCACATTTTCTAAAATAGTGCTGCCGCTAGCAGTGGTTCTTTGTCCAAAGCTACTCCAGTCATCGACCAAGGTCAATCCTTCCGTACCGCGTTCTACGAACGCCACCACAGTTTTATCATCATTACGAGCTATGACTGGAATCCAGTCTGCTAGCAATGCTCCTGAAGAGTAGAATTTTCGCCCGTTGAGTAAGTACCCAGAACCAGAGCGTTCCAAGTGCGTCTGCACGTCAGTTACTGACTTAGTACCAATCTCAGAAAAAGCATTACCAAAGCGCTTCCCCTGCAACACCAGATCAAAGAAAAAGCGTTTCTGTTCCTCAGTCCCATCTAGCCGAATTGCTTCTACCATGTACAGGTGATTTTGCGGGATCTGCCCAATGCTGGGATCTGCTTGGGAGATAATTTTGATAACTTCTGCCAGCGTCACATTTGACACAAATGCCCCGCCATACTCTTTGGGAACTGTAATACCCCAAAGCCCGCTAGCAGAAAACTCGTTCACCTCTTCAACAGGCAAACGTCTTTGCAGATCGCGTTCGGACGCTTCTTGAGCGAATCGATCTGCAAGTTTGTGCGCGATCGCGATCGCTTCGGATTCGCCCTCAATTAGATGTGCTTTCTGCTCAGTACTAATTACAGAAGTCATGACTAATCTACCTTTTGGAAATTTAATTTCTAATCGGAGGTATTGATATTCGAGTTTTAATCAATCCAGCACTGTTCACCACTTACACAACCACTAACTCCTCAGAGGTGTACCGACGAGCTTCGATCTCTTGCACCAGAGGAATTACCGACTGTCCAAAAGCTGGTAGGTCATCTGTGTAGTGCAAGAATCCGCACAGAATTAAATCCACCCCAACCTCGTAGTATTGGCGAATCCTCTGGGCAACCTGTTCGGGCGTACCAATTAATCCAGTCTTGAAACCATCGTTGTATTGCACCAAATCGGAGAAATTGGAATTCGCCCACATTCCCTGTCGTTCGCGGGTAGAAGCGCCAGCGTGCTTCACTGCTTCCCCAAATCCTTGAACTGCCTCGACATCTGCTTGGGCAATAATTTCTTCTAACACTGCATGAGCTTCTGCCTCGGTATCTCGCACCAAAGCAAAGGCATTCAGCCCGAACTTAATCTTTCGTCCCTCCTGACGCGCTAGGGCAGAAACTTCTTCAATTTGCTCTCGCACTCCTTCTACACTGTTTCCATTCATAAAATACCAGTCAGACACACGAGATGCCATACGCCGTGCAGCTTTGGAGTTACCACCCTGGAATATTTCTGGGTGGGGCTTGGACACTGGCTCAGGCTTAACCCAACCGCCATTAATTCGATAGAAATCTCCTCGGAAATGGAATTGCTCTTCAGTCCACATACCTTTGAGTACGCGGATAAACTCTTCCGAGCGCCGATAACGCTCGTCGTGGTCTAACCAAGGTTCTCCGTAGATAGTGAACTCATCTTTAAACCAACCACTAACCACATTTAGACAAAAGCGACCGCCCGTTAGGGAATCGATAGTTGCACCCATCTTAGCTACTACGCCGGGATGCCACAGGCCAGGATGAACAGCAGCAATCAGTTTCAGCTTTTTGGTGACTGGAGCTAAAGCCGCTACTGTAGTTAGTGCCTCTAGCTGGTACTCGGCTCCGTAACTGGCAATAAATCTGGCTTGTGCTAGGGCGTAATCAAACCCTACTTGCTCGGCAGTTTGAGCCAGCCCAGCATTATAATCGAAAGTCCAGTCTGTGCGTTGGGGAATTTTACTAACAACTAGCCCCCCACTAACATTGGGAACCCAATACGCAAATTTAATATCCATTTTGCACCTCTGTGCTTTGAGCCTGTAGTTAATTGTTCGGTTCTGTAACTAAGAAGTCGATCCGAGTGCAGTCTAAAGCACTGGTTAAACCTGATCGGATATAACTAAATCTGACGCAACAGAACTCTGATTCAAGTTGAAATTTGTTTTAAATTAAAAGACTTATCTTACAAACTGGGCTAGACCTACCAATAACAAAACTACATTAAGCCGACCAAGATGCCGTACTTTATTGGTGAGTTGCATCCTATCATGCTGATTTCTAGAAAGTAAGTTATTTCAATTACATTTCTTTGATCGGTTCAGTAGTCGATCGCAAACTCAAAACATCTCTGTCTTAAATAGGTTTAAAACAACGAAAACGCATTTGAGAAATACGTTGCATTCGGCAGACTAAGAGAAATGTCACAACTGCAATGGATAATGAAATGAGGAAAGCAGCAGATGCGTGGGAGTACATCTGCTACTGGCAAGTGGAAAAAGGACAACCTTGCAACCTAGAGGCGTTTGGAGCAAAAAAGAACTGAAGTCTCTCTTTGCTATTGTGCGATCGCTCTAGCTGGCGCGAGCCAATTCTTTAGCTCCCGATTGAGCTTGCTTTACAGCTTCTACCAGATCGTCCAGAGAATGTTTCAGCCTTTGGTCAATTTCCTCATCAAGTTGGGCTTTCCCGTCACTGAGCCATTGAATCTGCTTGTCCACAGCATAAACACCTCCCAAGAGATGCCGCGCTCCTAACTCAGATAAAACGGGTTTGAGGGCATAGTCGATTGCTAGTAAATGAGCTAGCGTCCCGCCAGTTGCAATAGGTAAAATGACTTTTCCTAATAAAGCTTTCTGCGGCAGTAAATCAAGAAACGCTTTCAGCACTCCCGTGTAAGCAGCTTTATAGATCGGAGTGGCAATAATTACACCATCAGCTTTTTCTAGCAGAGCCTTTGGCTCTTCTAGGTTGGGGCTATCATAGCGTCCAAAAACCAAGTCTTCAGCCGGAAAATCGCGGACTGAGATGATATTGGTATGGAAACCTTCTTGCTGTAAAAGTGTAGTGGCGTATTCTACAATCCCATAGGTTCTAGAAGGGTGAGATGGACTACCAGCGATCGCTAAAATGTTAGCCATGTCAAAAGCTCCTGTTGTTAGTTATTTATTTCTAATTACTTGTAGTTCAGTCATTGCCAGAGAAGGTAAACTCTCGATCTACCTCTGTATGTTCTTTGCGAGTTGCTCCTGAATTTAAAACCCGCTCTAAGATGTGTTCTACAAGCGCAGCGCAAGCAGCATCAGCGCGATGACGGGGACGAGACAGAGCGATCGGCATATCCATTGCCACCCTACCTGCTTCAATCAGCACTACTCGATCTGCCAACGATACAGCTTCTTCGACATCATGAGTAATCAGCAAAGCGGTGAATTTTTGCTCCTGCCACAGACTTTCAATCAGTCGTTGCATTTCAATTCGAGTCAAAGCATCGAGCGCACCCAAAGGCTCATCGAGTAAAAGGAGGCGCGGCTCGCTCACCAATGCTCTTGCTAACGCTACCCGTTGCCGCTGTCCCCCTGATAGAACAGCAGGCCATTCTCCGGCTCGATCTGCCAACCCTACTTGCAAGAGCGCCCATTCTGCCTTTGCTTGCCAATTGTGGCGCAAACCCAGCCCCACATTTTCTAGTACCCGCCGCCACAATAGCAGGCGCGCATCTTGAAACATCACCCGTGCAGACTGGTTAACCTGACGCAGGGGTTCTCCATCGATCAAAATGCCCCCTTTAGTCGGACGCTCTAATCCTGCTACTAGCCGTAATAAGGTACTTTTACCGCAACCGCTACGACCAACAATAGCAACGAATTCTCCCGATGCCACCTCTAAATTTAAATCCTGTAAGACCTGTTGCTTGCCGAAGGTTTTACTCAAATCCAGTACTTTCAGGTCTGCTCCTCTTGTATCTGGTTTCATCTAAAATCCTGTTTAAATTTCCCTTGTTAAACGCTGCAAAAAACTTGTTCGCTCAAAACTCTAGACCACCTGATAACTGGGATGCCACTGAAGTAGCTTTTCTTCCAACATTTTTGCCGTGCTATCTGCCAGCTTGCCCAAGCCAGCATAAATCAAAATGCTAAAAACTATGACATCGGTTTGCATAAACTCACGGGCATTCATCGCCATGTAACCAATGCCAGAATCAGAGGCGATCGTCTCTGCCACAATTAGGGTCAGCCACATAATCCCCAAAGCATAGCGTAGCCCGACTAAAATTGACGGCAACGCTCCAGGGAGGATAATTTGCCAAAACTGTTCCACTGGTTTTAATCCGTAAACCTTGCCCATTTCAAGCAATCCTTTGTCAATTGTGTGAATGCCATGAAAGGTATTCAAATAAATCGGAAACATTACCCCAATAGCTACTAGAAAAATCTTGGCAGGTTCACCAATCCCAAACCACACAATCACTAGAGGAATCATGGCAAGGTGAGGAATATTCCGCAGCATTTGTACCGAGCTATCCAACAGCTTCTCTGCGAGGGGAAAAACGCCATTTAGTAAGCCTAAGACAAACCCAATCGTGCCTCCAATCAGTAAGCCGACAAGAGCGCGAGTTGAACTGGTAATAACGTGGTGCAGCAATTCCCCAGAACTTGCTAAGGTAATTGCCGCTTGAATCACTGCCGTTGGTGCTGGTAAGATGCGGGTAGTAAGCCATCCAAATTGCACCAGTAGTTGCCAGAGGATAATTAGTAGTATTGGTACTATCCAAGGTGCGATCTGCTTTATCCCAAGTTGGCTCAATTTTTTCTGCATACAATTACTTCCTTGCTAGGTGAAGGTTTTGGTGCTAGTCCACAGTCAATTGAGCTGCTTTAGAGCTTGACTGAGGAAAATCTTGATTGGCAACAATCTCACCAAATGGACTCAGCATTACTTGCCGCTCTGTAGTTGGCAAGTTTTCTAGAGGTAAGCGAGGGAATAGTAGTTCTGCGACTCGATAGGCTTCTTCTAAGTGGGGATAGCCAGAGAGGATAAATGTGTCAATTCCTAAATCTGTGTATTCCAACATTCGCGCGGCAACGGTATCAGGGTCACCTACCAGGGCAGTTCCAGCTCCGCCGCGCACTAAACCAACCCCAGCCCATAAATTAGGACTAATTTCTAGAGCTTCTCGACTGCCGTTGTGCAATTGAGTCATGCGCCGCTGTCCCTCTGAGTCAAGACGGGCATAAACTTTTTGAGCGAGGGCGATCGCCTCATCATCTACATAGCGAATCAACTGCTCGGCAGCATCCCAAGCTTCGCTTTGAGTCTCGCGCACAATTACGTGCAGGCGAATCCCAAATCGTAAAGTGCGCCCCTGTGCTTCTGCAAGTTGGCGGACGGTGTTGATTTTCTCTGCCACTTGCTTTGGTGGTTCGCCCCAAGTTAGGTACACATCAACGTGCTTGGCAGCAATTTGCTGAGCTATAGGAGACGATCCCCCAAACCACAAGGGTGGATAGGGAGTTTGTACTGGGGGAAACAATAGTTTACCGCCTTGAATATTCAGGTAGTCGCCGCTAAAGTTAGTTTCTTCACCCGCAGCAATCGCCCGCCAGACACTCAAAAATTCATCTGTCAATTCATAGCGTTCGCTATGACTTAGATGTAATCCATCTCCTGCTAACTCCACCGGATCGCCACCCGTCACTACATTAATTAACAAGCGTCCGTTCGAGAGGCGATCGAATGTCGCTGCCATCCGCGCTGCTACCCCAGGGGACATTAATCCTGGCCGAATTGCTGTCAAAAAACGCATCTTTTGGGTAACAGAGGCAAGTGTTGCCGCTACAATCCAGGCATCTTCGCAAGATCGCCCAGTAGGTAACAACGCCCCCGTATAACCAAGGTCATCTACAGCTTGGGCAATCTGCCGCAGGTAAGGAAAGCCTGTTGCCCGTCCGCCCACAGCCGTTCCTAAATAGCGACCATCACCGTGAGTTGGAATAAACCAAAGTAGTTGCATCACTGTCTCCTGAGATTACTGTTACTGTAAATAAACAGCTTTTAGCACCTCGATCTGTTTGTGAGCGAGCCAGAACAGATTTAAAACACCAAGATCGCGCTCTTTGCACTACTGGCCCTAGTGCTGAAGCCAATTGTGTTATTAACCTGGCTTCTAAAAATAAAGCAGCGCCTATTTAAAAGATCCCGCCGCCCCAGAGGATATCCCCCATATGCCTGCTTCAATATTTTTAAAAGCCGCCTTAGTAACACCGTTTTTGGAGAAGCTAGTTTCATTTCTGCATTTAATCTACGGTAAGTAGAGCAGGTTACCGTACTTTGTGTGATTAAGTTACGAGTGTGGCATATCTGCTTGAGTAAAGCAAGGGTTCTGAGAAAATAAATGCGGTATCCCTAGCGATTTAGTGTAGATTGATCATTTAAGCGCTTTTAGGCATCGGACTTAGTAGCACAAACTGCTTATTTATTAAGATAGTCGTCATGAAAGCGTGCATATCTGTAATGAGAGGGAGACAGGAGACAGTTCGACTGTAATGACTTCTGGCTCCTGACCACAGCAGTCTTTTAACGACTATCTTTTATGCAAAGGGAGTGAACATTAGCTTAGTGCGAATCGCGCTGATGAAATGTTGTTTCAAATTCAACCCAATAGCCTTGCTCTATTCAGTCTATCTGTGCAATAATCCTGACTTGTAACAAATAGTCCACTATTCCTACCGATTTACCGTAGTTAACTGAAATCTGCGCTAAACCAAAAAGTACAGAGAAAATCTTTCTAGTTTGTGACAATTTTTTAGGGGTGAACTGTGCTAACTCAGTTAGAGGAAAGAAAGTTACCCAGTGCTTTTAAGCATTTGTGGGATCGATTTAAGTCCCGTTCTACGAAAACCTTCGCTTTACTCTTTGCTGTTGGCTTTAGCTTAAGTATGGCGGTTTCTGCTTGTACGCCGAATAAGTCTGAAATAGTTGCGGCTAGTGGAAATAATCCCGCTTCGACTGCCAGCAAGGTCATTAGAATTGGGCGGCAAAAATATGGCACCCTCAGCATTGTTCAAGCCAAAGGCGTTCTCGAAAAACGTTTGGCTCCTGCTGGGGTCAAAGTTCAGTGGCTTGAGTTCCCCGCAGGGCCTCAGCTTTTAGAAGCATTGAATGCAGGCAGTATTGATTTTGGGCATACCGGAGAAGCGCCGCCAATATTTGCTCAAGCTGCTGGTGCGCCCTTAGTATATGTTGCTCACGAGCCTCCTAACCCCAAAGGAGAAGCGATTTTAGTGCCAAAAGATTCACCAATTAGGAGTGTTGCGGAGCTAAAAGGTAAAAAAGTCGCTTTGAACAAAGGTTCAAATGTACATTACTTACTCGTTCAAGCTTTGGCAGAAGCAGGGTTGAAATACAGCGACATTCAACCAGTTTATTTACCACCAGCAGATGCACGAGCCGCATTTGAGCGGGGTAATTTAGACGCTTGGGTAATTTGGGACCCATTTTATGCAGCAGCGCAACGAGCCACAGGTGCGCGAACCCTCAAAGATGGAGAGGGTTTGGTGGCAAACCGAGAGTTTTACTTCGCTTCTCGCAACCTAGTGAATCAGAACGCTCAGACTGTAAAAGCAATTTTAGAAGAAACTCAGAAAGTCGATGAATGGGCAGCTAAACACCCTCAAGATGTGGCAACGCTACTCTCGCCCATGCTGGGAATTGACGTGCCGACATTAGTAGAGGTTGCCCAAAGACGGCCTTACGGCGTACAGCAAATCAATAGTGATGTCATTGCCTACCAACAGCAAATTGCAGATACCTTCCATCAGTTGGGCTTGCTGCCTAAACCTTTAAATGTCAAAGAAGTCGCTCAGTTACCCAAGTTGTAATCCACAAGAGAGGAATTTTAAGTGAATACTCAATGGATGAAAACCGATGTTCTCGTCATCGGTGGTGGTACAGCGGGAACAATGACAGCGATTAAAGCGAAGCAAGCAAATCCTGAAGCAGATGTACTGATTTTGGAGAAGGCAAATATTCGCCGTAGTGGCGCGATCGCGATGGGGATGGATGGAGTCAATACTGCCGTGATTCCTGGTCATTCCACACCAGAACAGTACGTGCGAGAAGTAACGATTGCGAACGATGGCATCCTCAACCAAAAAGCCGTTTATCAAACTGGCAAGCTCGGTTACGAGACGATTCAGGAGTTAGAAAGTTGGGGCGTTAAATTTCAGAAAGACGCACAAGGTAATTACGACTTGAAGCAGGTGCATCGAGTTGGTAAGTACGTGCTACCAATGCCTGAAGGTAAAGACTTGAAGACAATTTTGACCCGACAAGTCAAGCGCCACAAAGCCAGAGTGACAAACCGAGTCATGGCAACTCGCATCCTGGTAAGAGAAAAAAGAGCGATCGGAGCCGTTGGGTTTGATGTGCGAAGTGGTGATTTCGTCGTCATTCAGGCAAAGGCAGTTATCCTCTGTACCGGAGCCTGCGGGCGTTTGGGTTTACCTGCCTCTGGCTATCTTTACGGTACATATGAAAACCCTACCAACGCTGGAGATGGCTACTCAATGGCGTACCATGCTGGGGCAGAACTTAGCAACATTGAGTGCTTTCAAATCAATCCTCTAATTAAAGACTACAACGGTCCTGCCTGTGCTTACGTTGCCAGTCCTTTTGGTGCATATACCGCCAATGCTGAAGGACACCGCTTCATCAGTTGCGACTACTGGAGCGGCCAAATGATGTTAGAAGTCTGGAAAGAGTTGAATTCTGGCAAAGGCCCGATTCAGCTCAAGATGACCCATTTAGATGAAGACACAATCGCGGAAATTGAATCGATTCTCTGGTCAAACGAGCGACCAAGCCGAGGACGCTTTCATGCAGGTCGGGATGAAAATTACCGCACTCATGGCATAGAAATGAATATTTCTGAGATTGGTTTATGTAGCGGTCACAGTGCTTCAGGTGTTTGGGTAAATGAAAAAGCAGAAACAACCGTACCGGGGCTATATGCGGCCGGAGACATGGCAAGCGTACCGCACAACTACATGATTGGAGCCTTCGTGTTTGGGCGCTTAGCGGGTGAAAATGCGATCGCTTACATCCGAGATTTGCAGCACGTCGAGCCTGACCCCAATTTCCTAGAGGCAGAGAAAGCCAGAATTTATGCTCCTTTGAATCGCCATAACGGTATTCCTCACACGCAGGTGGAATACAAGTTGCGTCGATTAGTAAATGACTATCTCCAACCACCAAAATCACAATACAAGATGGAGATTGGTTTGAGAAACTTTGTCCGCTATCAGGAAACGCTGGACTTAATGGGCGCACGCGATTCGCACGAACTGATGCGCTGTATGGAAGTCCACTTTATCCGCGATTGTGCAGAGATGGCGGCAAGAGCTTCATTGTTTAGGCGTGAGAGTCGTTGGGGGCTATATCACTATCATCTAGACTATCCAGAGAAAAACAATGATGAATGGTTTTGTCATGTCAACTTGAAGAAAGCTGAATCGGGAATGGAGCTATTTAAGCGTCCGGTCGAGCCTTATGTAGTAGATGTTGACATTAAAACAGAGGTTTATGATGTTGCCGTGCGCTGATACGATTTTGGATTTTAGATTTTGGAGCCTTGGATTGATTTTTCTCCCCTGCTCTTCTACTCCAAGCTGTATCTTGGATTTGTCCAAGGGCAAGGTAAAAGTCGACCCAACAGAAGCTAGTTTGTTTTGTGCAATAGAGATTCTGCCCGTTCTAAGTGAAAACAAGTAGAGTTATTGACGTTATGGCTTTAGTCACACAGCGGGTTGATGTTCCGGTAATTGTGGACGAATCGAAATGTATAGAAAAGTGTACGGCTTGCATTGAGGTGTGTCCTCTCGATGTTTTGGCTAAGAATCCAGAAACAGGCAAAGCTTATATGAAATATGACGAGTGCTGGTTCTGCTTGCCTTGTGAAAAGGAATGCCCCACAAACGCGATTACAGTCCAAATTCCATTCTTGTTGCGCTAGAGAAGTAAAAATGGCTGCTGAAATTGATTCTGAGTTAAACCAGTGGGTAGAAATGTTGCGCTCGCCCGACCCACGCGATCGCCTAGTTGCTGTCAAAACTCTGCAACACTTGGGAGATGAGGCAGCACTAGAACCATTGATAATGGCTCTTGAAGATGAGAATGTGGCAGTACAAAAGTTGGCAGTCACGGCTATTTGGGAGTTAGCAAATCCAGTTGCGGTTCCGGCTTTAGTGAAATGCCTTGCCTCACCTAATGAAGAGATTCGCGCCGAAGCCCGCTTGGCTTTAAGTGAGTTAATTTCTGCCGAGCATTTATTGTTGCTACTTGATGCTCTACAACAGAATGACGTAAACGTGCAGCTAAATGTCTTGTTTTTGCTGCGGAAGATTCACGATGCCCAGTGTTTACCCTACGTTCTGCCCTTCTTCAGTTCCGAAAATGCCCAAATGCGCGAAGCAGCTGTCACAACACTGCGGTATCTCAATCAAGTAGAGCGCTGTCAAAGTGTGATCGCTCTGATGTCCGATTCAGAGGCAATAGTACGCCGTGAGGCAGCATTAACTTTAGGGCATTTAGCAGATGCAGAAGTTATTTTGGCGCTTTCTCAAGTACTGACATCTGATGAAGATTGGCAAGTACGGCGCAATGCAGCTAAATCTTTGGCAATTCATGCAGATTCCACAGCTATAAACGCCCTGAAAACTGCCCTGAGAGACGAACACTGGCAAGTGCGAAAGTTCGCGTTGCAAGCGTTGCAAAAAACTCCTGACGATCGCGCCTTACCCGGCTTAATTCAAGCATTAACAGATGAATATTCTGACGTGCGAAAAGAAGCAGCGATCGCTCTTGGTGTTTTACAAAATCCTACAGCCCTTAATGCTTTGCAACAAGCGTTAGACGATCCAGACAAAGACGTGTGCATCTACACTCAACGAGCAATTGAGCAGATTCAATCGGTGCAAGAAACGTATCATGCCTAATCCTTTATCCTCGCAGCCCGTACCTGCACCTCACACTGAGGCACGTTTTCAGGAAGTAGTGCAATGCCTAAAGCAGGCGATAGAACCGACGCTCAAAAATGACATTGTTAGTTTGGGAATGGTGCGAAACCTGCGGATTGTCGATGACTACATCTACTTGCGCCTATATGTTGGCAGCCACCAGCATCAGCTGCAAGAGCAGATCCAATCGTTGCTGTCGCCTTTACCTTGGTGCAAAAAAACTTATATTCAAGTTTGCTCAATTCCTGGTGTAAAAACGACTTTGGCAATTTCGAGCGGTAAAGGTGGGGTAGGAAAATCTACCACATCGGTTAATCTAGCTGCGGCGCTCAGTCTTGGGGGGGCAAAGGTGGGGTTGCTGGATGCCGATGTTTACGGCCCCAACGTTCCCCAAATGCTGGGATTGGGACAGGCGGAGGTGCAAGCAATTGATACCCCAAATGGTCAAAGATTTCTGCCCTTAACAGCGCATGGTATCAAAGTGATGTCTGTTGGCTTGCTGGCAGAACGCGATCGCCCTTTAGCTTGGCGTGGCCCTGTGTTGCATAAAATCGTTACTCAGTTTATTCATCAAGTTGAGTGGGGCGAGTTAGATTACCTGCTGATCGATCTCCCTCCAGGGACTGGAGATGCTCAAATTACGATCGCGCAGGAAAGTCCAATCTGTGGCGCTATTTTGGTAACAACACCTCAACAAGTTGCTATTGCCGATGTCCGCCGCAATCTTCATCTGTTCCGCCAAGTTGGTATTCCAGTACTGGGAATTGTCGAAAATATGAGCTACCTGCCATGCGAGCGCTCTGGCGAACAGATCCAGATCTTCGGTAGTGGGGGTGCAAAGCAGTTGGCAGAAGAACTTCATGCTCCCTTACTCGGACAAGTGCCGATTGACCCGCGTATTTGTAATTGGGGTGATCGTGGGCTACCTATAGTAATAGCAGAACCCAAATCTATAGCTAGTCAAGTATTTATTCAAGTAGCTGCTGCTTTGGATACAACTTTTTATCTTTCAGTTTCAAATGCAGCAAAATTAAGGAAATTAAGCAGTTAGCTACAATAAAATCTAGGATAAAAGAGATTTGTTCGGGCGGAAACAAATCTCTTTAAACCTGCCAGGAGTTACGCAGTTGGATTCAGGGAGAAGCGAGGCGCAGCTAAAACGGTTCCTATCTTGACCTGAGTTCGGGATAAGGATTGGGACAAGAAAGGGGCAAACCCGATAGGCTGAAAATGCTAAAATCTCACGCCTGGTTTGCCCTCATGCTTAGTCTAGAAGAACTCTTTTGCTCCGTCGATGATTTCTGTCAAGGCTTTGAACCGCAATGGAAGCAACAACTTTTAGGATGTGGACTCAAGCTGCGCAACCGACCACGGAGCCTGAGCTTGAGTGAAATCATGACCATCCTGATTGGGTTTCATCAGTCGTCATGCCGCAACTTCAAAACCTATTATCAAGAGAAAGTGCAGACCGATTGGGCGGCTGAATTTCCTGGAATGGTCAGCTACCAGCGCTTCATCGACTGGGTTCCGAGTACCTTAGTGCCGATGTGCGCCTATCTGCGCTCGTGTTTTGGCAGATGTAGCGGCATTAGCTTCATGGACTCCACTTCGCTTAAAGTTTGCCACAACCGCCGCATTCGACAACACAAAGTGTTTGAGGACTTAGCCGCACGCGGTAAGACCTCGGTGGATTGGTTCTTTGGGTTCAAACTGCATCTGGTCGTCAACGACCGAGGAGAGTTGCTCAACATCATGCTGACTCCCGGCAACGTGGATGACCGCACCCCCGCTCCACAGTTATTGCAGCAGTTGTTTGGCAAAGTGTTTGCCGATAAGGGCTACGTCTCGCAAAAACTGGCAAAACAACTGCTGAAAACCGCAGGCATCCAACTCATCACCAAACTCAAGCGCAACATGAAACAGCGATTGATGCCTTTAAGTGATCGTCTGATGCTGCGCAAGCGCTCGATCATCGAGACGATCATCGACCAGTTGAAGAACATCTCGCAGATTGAGCATTCGCGCCATCGTTCTCCGGTTAACTGCTTTGTCAATATTCTGGGCGGATTGATTGCCTATTGCCATCAGCCAAAGAAGCCTGCGATTGCCATTGACCACAATCTGCTGTTTCCGGCTTATCCCGAACTCAGGTTATCTTGAGATAGTGCAAGAGTAACCGAATCGAATAGCGCAACATCTCCTTGGACTTGGAATAGTAAAATGCCTTGCGATCAAGTCGAGCCAAATAGTGCCGTAAGCGACTATTTTCTCCCTCAACACGGGTTGGGAGCAACCTTGCTCACAGATGGTCGAGATCATCAATGAAGCATTGATAGACGGGGTAGCCGTCGGTGATGTAGAGTCAGCATCACGAGCAGCGTAACACTAACCATAACCGCTGCTAACGTCGCCGCACTGCGATCGCCCAACACCCACGCTAAAATTCCGGCTTCGTGTCCGCTCACCGCCGTCCAGATCCAGATGAGCGTTTTTTTAACCTACAAACGTTTGTAGTTCATCGACTTGTGCTAAGTCTAAAACCGTCTGACTTTCGGGCGCATCGGCTAACGATACTGCCCGACTGCTTGACCCAATTCATCACGGTATTGTGATTCACGCCCGTACTGCGCTCAATCGCCCGAAAGCCCATGCCATTGACATACAGCGTCAAACAGTGCTGCTTCACTTCATCCAAGTAGCCTTTGACCGAGTAGGACAAGGGCGAACTGCCGCCTACAGGACTGACAGTGATAATTCTGTTTGCTACGCCGATGACCATTCTTGGTGACAGCGGTGGAGGAGCAATGTAAACATATCATTCCTCCATTATCTATTTCATCCCATTAATGTGCAACACCAGTTATTTCGTCGCCTTTAAACCAAATCTAGTCTATATAGTCCGATGACAGATCGCTTCGCTCAGAGTTGTTTGAAGTGATTGGGCGCTTACCATCTACATCAAGAGTTTCCTCAACTTGAAAATCATTCGCAGCTATCGGACGACTACCATCTATTTCTAGCGTCTCTTCTACCTGAATATTGCTTGCATCTACTGGACGACTACCAGCTATTTCCAGCGTCTCTTCAAACTGCAAATTACTCGTTGCGATCGGACGCTTACCATCTATGTTAAGAGTATCGTTGGACTTAACGTCACTAGCCGCTATTGGACGTTCACCGTCGCTATTGAAGGTTTCCTCCACTTGAAAGTTACTGGGATCGACTGGACGATGACCATCAATATCAATTGTTTTTTGTTGTTGTTCGTTTGGCTGAATTTTATCTTCGCTCATGTTATGAATTTTTATCAAATAGAGGCACAATGCATACCTTATCCTGTTAGTCCTGACGCACAAATCTCCTATAAGTTTTAGTTTTTACTGTTAAATCAAAAATCCCCCACCCGAAGGCAGGGGATTTTCTTTACTTAACCTAGACTGCAAGAGTCAGCAATTTAATTAGCCGAATTTACCAGCAGTTGAGGCAATCAAGAAGGCGGCGTAGGTGAGGACATAGCCAACAGTGAAGTGGACTAGACCAGTCAACCAACCTTGAACGATGGACAGAGCTACAGGCTTATCTTTCCAACGTACCAGATTCGCCAATGGAGTGCGCTCATGCGCCCAGACCAGAGTTTCGATCAACTCTTGCCAGTAACCTCTCCAAGAAATCAGGAACATGAAGCCTGTTGCCCAAACCAAGTGTCCGAACAGGAACATCCAGTTCCACACTGCCAGGTTGTTAGACCCGTAGGGGTTGTAGCCGTTGATCAGCTGGGCAGAATACAGCCACAGGTAATCGCGCAGCCAGCCCATCAGGTAAGTAGAAGACTCGTTGAACTGAGCTACGTTACCTTGCCAAATACCTAAATGCTTCCAGTGCCAGTAGAATGTTACCCAACCAACGGTGTTGAGCGCCCAGAATATCGACAGGAAGAAAGACTGTTCCCAAGCAGAAGTTTGGCAGGTGCCGCCACGACCAGGACCGTCGCAGGGGAAGGTGAAGCCAAAGTCCTTTTTGTCAGGCATTAGCTTGGTTCCACGCGCATCCAACGCACCCTTGACGCAAATCAGAACAGTGGTGTGTATACCCAGCGCGAACGCATGGTGTACTAGGAAGTCACCAGGACCAATCGTCAAGAACAGAGAGTTGGTGGTGTTGTTAATCGCATCATACCAATTCGGCAAATAGGGCGCTCCAGCTAAGGAAGCAGCACTATCTGGATTCGATAGCAGGGTATTAAAGCCATACAACACTTTGCCGTGACTTGCCTGAACGAACTGAGCAAACACTGGCTCGATCAGAATTTGCTTTTCTGGTGTGCCAAAGGCAACTACTACGTCGTTGTGAACGTACAGACCCAAGGTGTGGAAACCTAAGAACAGCGACACCCAAGATAGGTGAGAGATGATCGCTTCTTTGTGCTTCAACACGCGGTCTAGCACGTTGCCCTTATTTTGTTCGGGGTCGTAGTCTCGTACCCAGAAAATCGCGGCGTGAGCAAATGCGCCTATCATGAAGAACACAGCAATGTACTGGTGGTGCGTGTACAGCGCTGCTTGAGTTGTGTAGTCCTGCCCCATGAATGCATAGGGTGGCAGGGCATACATATGCTGCGCTACCAATGATAGAGCTGTGCCTAGCGCTGCCAGGTGTATAGACAACTGGAAGTGCAGCGAGTTGTTATAGGTGTCGTACAGCCCTTGGTGTGGCAGGTTGAATTGTCCTTCGGTTTGAACGCCAAAGAAGTTTCTGGCGTTGAGCATCTCTTTGATGCTGTGACCAATTCCGAAGTTGGTGCGGTACTGGTGTCCGGCAATGATGAAGATCACTGCGATCGCCAGGTGGTGGTGTGCCATATCCGTCAGCCACAATGATTGTGTCTGGGGATGGAAGCCACCTAAGAAAGTTAGAATCGCTGTTCCTGTGCCTTGAGATGTCCCAAACACATGATCTGCTGTATCTGGATTGGCAGCGTATGCGCCCCAGTTTCCAGAGAAGAACGGCTGCAATCCATCTGGGTGAGGTAGCGTTGTCAGGAAGTTATCCCAGCCTACGTGCTGACCGCGAGATTCGGGGATAGCAACGTGAACTAAGTGACCAGTCCAAGCTAGAGAGCTAACGCCAAACAAACCTGCTAGGTGGTGGTTTAAGCGTGGCTCAGCACTCTTAAACCATGCCAAGCTGGGTAGGAATTTTGGTTGCAAGTGTAGCCAACCTGCGAACAAGAATGCTGCCGCTAATAACAGCAGGAACACTGCACCCATATACAGGTCGTTGTTCGTCCGCATTCCAATCGTGTACCACCAGTGGTAAACACCTGAGTAGGCGATGTTTACCGGATAGTTTGCGCCACCTTGGGTGAACGCATCTACCGCTGCTTTACCAAAGTGTGGGTCCCAAATCGCATGAGCGATCGGTCTTACGTGCAGCGGATCTTTGATCCATTGTTCAAAGTTTCCTTGCCAGGCTACGTGGAATAGGAGGCTGGATGTCCACAGGAAGATGATTGCCACTTGAGCAAAGTGCGTCCCGAAGATCTTTTGGTAAAGCCTCTCTTCGGTCATGCCATCGTGGCTTTCAAAGTCGTGAGCGGTAGCTACCCCGTACCACAGTCGGCGTGTTGTCGGGTCTTGTGCCAGGTCTTGGCTAAATTTTGGAAATTTTGTTGCCATAGGTTTAGTAAATCCTCTGACCTTTAGCCATCAGCGCTTGGCATAATCAGCCAATCGCTGATGGCCCAGTGCTAACCTACTGAAATTATTCGCGCCTCGAAGAACGCCCAAATAGTTACTATCGCTCCGAAGAGGAAGTGAGCTGCCCCCACTGCCCGACCTTGAATAATACTCAAAGCACGTGGCTGAATTGATGGAGCCACTTTTAACTTATTGTGCGCCCAAACAATCGATTCAATCAGTTCTTGCCAGTAGCCGCGACCGCTGAACAGGAACATCAAGCTAAATGCCCAGACAAAGTGAGCGCCCAAGAATATCAGACCATAAGCCGATAGGGATGTACCGTAAGACTGAATTACTTGAACTGCTTGCGCCCACTGGAAGTCACGCAACCAACCGTTGATGGTATTGGAACTAAGTGCCCAGTTACCAGCAGTTATATGGTTTATTGTGCCATCCGCGTCAACTGTTCCCCACACATCCGACTGCATCTTCCAGCTGAAGTGGTAGACAGCGATCGAAATGGTGTTGAACACCCAGAACGAAGCTAGGAAAACGTGATCCCAACCAGATACTTGTCAAGTACTGCCACGACCAGGACCATCGCAGGGGAAGCGGAAGCCCAAGTTGGCTTTGTCTGGAACTAAGCGAGAACCACGAGCAAACAAGAAGCCTTTGAGTAGAATCAGCGCTGTGACGTGGATTTGGAAGGCATGAATATGGTGGATCATAAAGTCCGCCGTACCCAGAGCCATTGGCATCATGGCAATTTTGCCACCCACCGCGACAACTCCACCGCCCCAGACATAGCTAACAGGCTCTAATTGATTTGGAGCAGTTGTGCCTGGAGCCAGAGTTTGGATGTTTTGCACAAACTGAGCAAATACAGGTTGCAACTGAATCGCCGTATCCGAGAACATATCCTGCGGACGGCCCAGAGCTTGCATTGTGTCGTTGTGTATGTACAAGCCAAAGCTGTGGAAGCCAAGGAACATACAAACCCAGTTCAGGTGCGAGATGATCGCATCCCGGTGACGAAGCACTCGATCTAGCAAGTTGTTTTGGTTTACTACTGGATCGTAATCCCGCACCAAAAAGATACTAGCGTGAGCGCCTGCACCCAAGATGAAGAAACCGCCAACCCACATATGGTGGGTAAAGATCGAAAGCGCAGTGGCATAGTCAGTCCCCAAGTACGGATACGGAGGCATCGCGTACATATGGTGTGCTACGAGGATGCTAAGAGAACCCACCATAGCTAGGTTAACTGCCAAC
>DATNQH010000095.1:0-15175 GCA_036704105.1 Leptolyngbyaceae cyanobacterium
ATGCTGAATGCTTAAATTCATAATTCATCATTTATCATTCATCATTCATTAAGACTAATCTGGTTTAGCATAACTGCGAATGCTTTTCCATTTTTCCAACCAGATTGATAAATCTTTATCGCTTATGCGACGTTTTTGCGATCGCTGTCGTAACAGTTGTTCTAGTTCGGCTGGAGATCGCCCTGTTTGTTGCACCCAAGCTTGCACCAAAGTTTGATGTTCTAGTAGTATCTGCCCTAGTCCCAATGCTTGTTGGAGTTGCATCTGTTCTGATGAACCTATCGTATCCAATACAAAATCACTAGATTCTGCTTTTTGCAATACTCCAGCCAAGGCTTGAATATACGCAGTGCTGTTATCAACTATGGGGGGATCTAAAGCTTGAGGCTGTCCAAAGCGGCGATTTTGCGCCCAAATTAATACTAATAGTAATATACCTGTTTGTAATAGAGCGGGAAATATGGGTTTTTGAGCTAAATAGGACAACAAATTTGTTTCGGCTGCATTTGCGATCGCATCTGCATATTTATAGCCGTGAATATATTCATCAACCCATACGGCTTTACCAGATTTATTAACTAATTGAGCTAAATATTTGTAGTTACCTGGATAATCTTGATAGGCGTTAGCTGCTAAATAACTGGTGGTGGCGTAAATTACTTGTCCTTTACCAACCTGTTCTCGCCACACTACAGCACCGTTGCGATCGCCCAAAAGCTTTTGCAATTCCTTTGCTTTGTGTCGTCGCCGCGTATCAATCTTAACAATCCCTGCATCGCTTTCAAGCCAGGTGCTAAAGGCTGCTTCTGTGACTGGTTGCCACACGCCCAAAACTACTAGAGTATTGCCTTTTTTTAACCATTCCTGTTCTTGTTGCCCTAGTATGAGAAAACTTGACTGACTGCTGATGCGCAGCAAAGTAATCGGTTGTTTGAATTTGGCTAAATCGTCAAAAGGCTTTTGCCAGCGCTTTACAGGTGTTCCTTGCTGTTGCATAAAAGCATACCACGCTCCGTAACCTTCGGGAGCGCGGCTATAGGTGGAACCAGCACCTAACTTATTGTTACTAGGGGCGGCTAATAAGGTAATCAAAACGATCGCTCCCAAGGCGATCGCAACTATCGACCATACACGCTTTGACTTTTTCATTCTCCCCGTGCAATCTCTCGATAGGCTTGCTGACAAGAGTTATAATTTGCTGGCAAAATCTCAACATCACCAAAGCATAACTGCTCGTGAGTGGTAATCAAAGTTTGATAAGACTGAGAAAGAGGTTGTTGTTGGATTAATTGCAGATATTCCCCATCGGTGCGACTGGGTTGATGGGGAGCGATCGCACTTTCATCCAAGCGCTGTAACATTGCCATATATAGACAACGACAAGCCTCACGATAGTTACCGTTGTTAAAATAAACTTGCGATCGCTTTAACCATGCTTCCTGGGATAATTGAGTCGTAGTAGTGGAAATACCTGTCGATTTTTCTGTTTGGAATCCCAAAGAATATAGATATGGCTGCAACAATCGCCATAGTTGCCAAACAAGCCAAAACACCACTAACCCCAGTAATAGCCAAGCGATCGCAAAAATTAAGTTGATCGACCATCTAGACAAAGACCAGTTTGGCAGATTTGGCAGCTTAGAGCCAAAGTGTGACAGCTGAAGTTCTAACCACTCCCCTACTTGTTGCTGAAACTGTGAAATCTGCCAACCCCAGCTATTTTTTTCAAATTCATTCATAAACAGGGGTAAGAGGTAATGATGAATGATGAATGCTAAATGCTAAATTCAATTCATAATTCATAATTCATAATTCATAATTTTTCTCAATTACCCCGTTCCCAATTCACACTTCACCCTTTTTTCCCGCTTGTATCAGCAACCAGCCAGCTACTGCTAGGATGACACCGACGGCGAGAAATCCGATATCCCAAGCTAACTCATTTGCTCCTGGTTTGACATGATGTATGCCAAGAATTTGGTGATCGATTAATCCTTCAACTACGTTAAAAGTACCTGCACCAAGTAGCAAAGAGCCATAGAAGGTGTTAGAAGACCAAGGTACATCATCACGCTTTCCGGCTTGCCATAGCGATATTACTCCTGCCAATGTTAGCAGCCAAGTAGTAGCATCAAACAAGCCGTCCCACACCATATTTAACTCTGCATCAGAGACAGTTGTAGCAGGTCGAACACTGCTTAACATATGGTGCCATTGCAGGATCTGGTGCAGTAAAATGCCATCGAATAAGCCGCAAAAACCCAGACCAAGTAGCACACCAGCAGTAATTAAGGGGCTGTACTGAGTGCTTGATTTACCTTGTGTTTCCATGTCAAATCTCATTTAGCAACGCCTGCTATCACAATGGCATTTAGAAGCTAAAGATTTCTTCTGCCTTGCGGTAAGGGCGGTTTAATAGCAATGATGCATAATCTACAAGACTTTCTGCCGCATTTCCAGGCATGATAAAAGCTAGAGGTTAAAAAAGCGATTTAAAATGACGATTTATTTTTACAAGGTGCATGAACCCTATGGTTGTTTTTCCAACTTTTCGCCGCACCCAATTGAGCTACAGGGTACTTATTGGTCAACGGTAGAGCATTATTATCAAGCACAAAAGTTTGTTGGAACAGTCGATGATGTGGTTATTCCTACGATCCATGCTGCACCAACGCCAGAACAAGCAGCTGCTTTAGGACGCGATCGCACTCGTACTGTCCGTACCGACTGGGAACAAGCCAAAACCCAAGTGATGCACGCAGCGGTAATGAAAAAGTTTCTCACTCATCTAGACATTCAAGCAGTTCTTATTTCTACAGGCGATCTGCTAATTGTCGAAAATTCGCCTACTGACTGTTATTGGGGTTGCGGGCAAGATAACACTGGTCAAAATCACTTGGGCAAAATTCTGATGAGCGTGCGGCAAGAAATCAGGCAAAGATTGGCGTTGCAGTCAATCGCAGATCAAATCAGTGGTTAACTTTCCTTTCTCCTGCCTAGATAATAAATCAATTTTTGAGCGATCGCGTTTACCCTATAAATATTTTTTAGTCATATTTACTATATTATTATTGTTACTATTTCGCTCTCGTGTCTAAAATTTAAATGCCTTTGTCCTGGGGGGTAAGAAGAGTGGAGTGCTTTTGTATAAATAGGGAGAATATGTAGTTGGCATAGTATTCCTTAAAATGGTTGCTGTCGGCATAATGGGTTGCCCGACAAATCCCGTCACTACAAGTTGTTGAATCTATGCCATCCCAAGCGAACTTGTTGACACCATCCGCCCAATCAAAAACCCACCAAAAGTCCTTGTTTCTTCTGTCAAGATAAACAGAACTATCTATAAAACAATCTTTACTTGGAAAGGGTCTGAACCACTGGGATTCGCAGATGCCGCCACCAGAACCCAATCCGTAAAACTGCGCACTATCTAGATAGACAACAACCTTCGCACCTTTCGCAACTAGTGCATCGGCAAACTCTCTTAAACGTTGAGAGTAAAGCTCGGCAGCATCCCCAATAGCAAGGGAATTGCCGTTCGGGTCAGTATATACTTCATAGACAATATCCCCTTTTTCTACCTTCTCAATTAATGATTTTTCAACCTGCATTTGCAATTTATAGCATTTAACATTATTCACTGGCACTACCGCTGCTGGGAAAAGGCAAGAGCCGCCCCAGACACCACGAAAGTTCATTTTTTTGCTAATGGCATAAGAAGATATAGAATTACTAAACTGGTTTATGTGACTATCTCCAACAAGGTAGATAGTAGGGTGTCCATAATGACTGTCAAACCCACATTTGCGAGCAATTTCTATGGAGCCAACCTTATTGTCAAATATGTCACATATCGCTACAGTTGCTGAGGACTTCATCCCATAACGCTCCTCTAGTTGGTTGGTTGCTCCTGTGTAGAGATGCCCCTTCAAAGGTTTCCCAAGACCAATTAAAAACCCAACTGCAATAGCGCAAGCACCTAGTCCATAACCAATGGTCTTCCAACGAACAGAAGACCACTCAGAACGGCGAAGTGGTGTCTCCACATAACGATAGGAAATAACCGCCAACAACAACATCAAAGCAACCTGGATAGGCACAGACCACCAATGAATGCCAATCGTCCAGCGACTGATGGAGAGGACGCTCCAGTGCCAGAGATAAAGAGAGTAAGAAATTAGGCCAATATAGACTACTTGGGGGCAGGTTAAGAGTTTATAGCCAGCGGTCTCAGCGCGAAGAGAAGCGATTAGTAATCCCGTAAGCAGCACCACAACAATGGTCGCCTCGACTTTGAATTGGATAGGGATGAATAAAACGGCAATAACAGCAAAAATCACCGCCAAAGGAGGCAGATTCTTGATGGCACCAAACAAACGAGTAGTACTCTTTAGACCTAAAAATACTAGGCAACCAGCACCTAGTTCCCATAGGCGTGCAGGCATCAAAAAATAAGCAGCAGGTTGATTAGTTTTGCTCAAATAAATAAAAATAACAACAGATGCAACACAAAGCACTCCAGTAACCCAAAAAAGATTTTTTGACCCTTTGGTGGCGAGCCGACCGAAACCTGTGAACCAAACCATGAATGGAAAGAAAAAGTAGAACTGCTCTTCTACACCCAAAGACCAAGTGTGTGTAAAGACATTGAGTTCTGTGGATGTCGCAAAATAATCAGTTGACTGCCTTAGTAGATAGAGATTAGAAAGACCAAAGAGTGATGCCATGCCAGTTTGAAGCGATGGTTCTGGAGTGGGGTTGAACAGGCATATCAGAATGCTAGTGATGAACACACAGAGTACCAGTGCAGGCACTAGACGTTTGATACGCCTGGTGTAAAATCCAAGCAAGAAGTCACCAAAGTTCTTGCCCTGTCGTTTTGCTAGCGAAGAAGTGATAACAAACCCAGAGATGAAAAAGAATATATCTACACCCAAATAACCACTGGGCAACAGGTTCTTGTTGAAGTGATTGATAATGACGGCGACGACTGCTAACGCTCTTAGTCCGTCAATCTCAAGTCTGTAGGCGGACTTGGAATACTCAGTAGTAGTTGCTTTTGCGCCACTAGGGGTAATTTCCATTCAATTAGTTTCTCTTTGGCTAATTGACTGACAAAAGTCGGAGGGTGGGAGATACAACCTTTTACTTAAGGGTATTACCTGGTTTATGGTATGGAGTTACCACACAACCAACCGTGAACCAATGGCAAAGATCTCCCACTTGTATAATGAATTGCTTCTTCTTTTAGGTCAATGCCAGCAATGGGCAGACATCCGACATCTAAAAACCCTAATGCAGATGGTAATTGGGTTAGTATGTTCTAAATGTATCAACCTCATCAAGTAGCGGTATACGTTGAAAGCCCAGAGATAATTCATTCTAGGAGGGAAACAATTTGTAGATGTTACGTCCTTTGAAAACGCTCGGCTTTGGTGAGTGAATCATATCCACCAATACGTGCAACATTGATAACAAGCGTGCGGATAAAAGACTCTTTGGTTGCAGTTTTGTAGTCTCTAAATGGAGCAGCATCTTCGCCAAAAATTACATCCTTAACAAGTGGGTACGAATTCAAGAACGCAAATTCAAATGCTGAAGCAACTAACGAACTAATGTAATAGTTGGCTTGTTGAATTGTTGAAATGGGTTTTTTTTCAGAAATACCAATCCCGTTAAGCTACGAGAGTCGCCGTAACAGGAGTCCTTTTGCTCCATCTAGATAAAAAGCCGATTTTTATTTATCGAGGCCAAAAGTTGTGGCAACGAAATTGTGAAACATATCTTTTGGCTCAACTTTGTTACTACTAATTTTCGCGTTATTTTGGCAAAAATTACTTGACTTAGACAAATTACGAGCTAATTTACTCTCTTAGCTTAAATTGCTTTTTTATTACTTAATGTGCTATTTTTTAAGCGCATATCTCATTTGTTATGTCAGCAAATTAATTTCAATAATTACAATTTTCGTTCTTCTTATCCACCCTATCTAAACTCTTAACCCGATCTACTCGCTTCCCCTAAAATCTGCTTTATGGAGGATGCATAAATCCATATTTTTTGTTTATGCAGCGATCGCCTGGAAACGATCACTATGAGTACAAACACTTGCGGCTCAACAATTCCATTTTGGAAACCTCCAGATCCTCTTGCTTTGAAAAGAGGAATTGACTACAATGTTTACTACCTGAGCTTGTACTGGTATTTTTTTTAACATCATTAATTCCTTAGCCGACCTCTAATCATTGTGGTTATAACAGCAGACAAGAGAAACTACCTAGAAGAATGCCGACATGGCAATCGAGGAAGTGCTTGCTTGTTTGCACCTATGGTGGAATTTAATGTCATGTCAGAAGTAGGTGAAACTCCACCGTAAGGTAGCCGTATCTGCACATAAATAATAAAAAACTTGAAAATTAGATTGATCTTTGTAGCTGAGTACTTTACGTGCGCAGGCTTGCAGCTACTCAAAAGGCAAATTTCAAGTAAAAAAATTAGTTTGCTATTTGAGCTAAGTTTTACTAAACTTCAGCTAATTCTAGTAGACAATTTTTGCCAACTTTATTAGCTGCTGCCGTTAAATCGTAGCACATTATACTCAGAAACTCTCTCTTTAGAGATAGAGGAAACAATTACGCTCAATTGTTAGTCTTTTTTTTGCTAAATTGACAAACTGCTGCAAATTTAGTTTGGATTTGTTTGATTATGGATATACAACAATCTACTCAAAAATGGATGCGCCTCAAAGAAATATTAGTCACTACCCTAGTAGGAGGACTACCAACAGTTGCATTAGGTGTGGTTTGGCGAAAAATGCTGTACCCGACTATTTTTAAGCGGGTAGGTAAATCCGTTTTTATTCAAGATGGAGCTGAATTTATTGGTACTCATAACATTGAAATAGGCGATCGCGTTCATTTATTTCGAGGAGTGCGGGTAAACGGACGAGACAATAATTGTAGGATTACGATTGGAGATCGAGTTGCAATTGAGCGTGGCGTTGATATTGCAGCTGGGGAAAACTGCCAAATTGAAATTGGTGAAGATACATTCATTGGCCCTTATACCTGTATTGGCGGCCCCGGTAAAGTCAAAATTGGTAAAAAGTGTTTGATTGCAGCACAAACAGGAATAGTTGCTAACAATCATACATTTGCAGACCCGCTGCAATATATTCGCGATCAAGGAGTGACGCAAAAGGGAATTGAGATCGGAGATGATTGCTGGCTGGGATATGGAGTAAAAGTTTTAGATGGAGTCACTATTGGTAAAGGTAGTGTAATTGGTGCTGGTGCAGTTGTCACCAAAGATATTCCGCCTTACTCAATAGCGGTGGGTGTACCAGCAAAGGCGATCGCTAGCCGTCAACCCACTCAACCAAAGCGCATACATCATGTTGATGATAGCCGTTTAATTGCGCTAAGTCCTGCTTTAGCCGAGATGGAGAAGACAGCACTTGATCGCGATCAAATTCAACTCCTCAACCCAAATGTATCCAGGCAACTAGTGTTTGAAAACTTGCTGCAAGCACTGCTTGAAAGCGTTCGTCAGATGATGCAGGTTGACACGATCGCAGTTCTACTGGGCAACGAAGAGGAAAAGCAACTAGCTGTAAGCGCCACAGTTGGATTGGAGGAGGAAATAGCAACAAGAATCCGAATTCCGGTTGGGAAAGGCTTTGCAGGTAACATTGCACATCGCCGCGAGTTAGTGATGGTAGAAGACTTATCGCAGATAGAAGTTTTCAGTCCAATTTTACGTAAAAAAGGGCTTCACTCAATGTTGGGTGTGCCGCTGCTGGTTAAAGAGCGGGCGATTGGTGTATTTCACGTCGGTACATTTCACCATCGGCAATTCAGCCACAATGATGCACAAATAATGCAATTTGTCGCCGAACGCCTTGGGTTAGCAATTGAACCACTACTACAACAGCGACATCTCAACTCACACGAACATTACAAAGCTATCTAACAGTACGGTTATGAGATTATCGCTGTCTAAACCTAACGGTCAATCTGCCATAAATCGCTCGTGGCAGCAACATTGGCAAGATATTCTGCTCTTGATTGCGATCGGATTAATCGCAGCCATATTATCCTATCAAGCTGCGCAGCTAATCAACCCTGCTTTTATCTGGGATAAGCAGTTGGGCGACGGGTGGTTCAATAATGATACAACCCGCACTTTTGATGACATGAGTGTATATGAAGCCGACCACCATCGGACGAATTTACATCCTCTGATTGTCCCATTGACGATGCCGATAGTCTATCTTGTCAGAATTGTCTTTTCCGTCGATCCTGTCACAGCCGTTAGGCTCGTCTTGGCAGGACTAACTTTCTTGTGGTTTGGTTCGCTGTATTTGTTATTCCGACTCATCCGCATCCGCCGCTTTGATGCGATTTTATTTACAGTTTTGGCAGGTAGTAGCGCCTCGGCAATGTTTTGGTTTGTCATGCCAGAAACATATCCCTTCGGTTCCTACACTCTGCTTCTGGGGTTACTATTAGCAGCAGTAGCGGAGTATCGCCAGTTGTCGCCGTTGTGGTATGTAGGTGTTGGCCTTCTGACATTGGGGATAACAGTAACCAACTGGATGGTAGGAATCTTCGCCACTATAGTTAATTACCCTTGGCGAAAGTCATTGGTGATTCTGGTACAAACATATTTATTGATGGTTGCACTGGTGATTGCGCAAAAACTGATCTTTCCCGCTTTTAACGCTGGATTTATCAAGCTGTTTCTTACAGCAGGTGATGAGGCCCAAAGCACTACTAGCGGTACCGAGGCGTTATACGGCGGGGCGCTCAACCAAATTAAATGCTTTATCTTCGATACGATAGTCCTACCCAAAATTAATTTATTAGAGAATGATTTTGCGATCGGCTCTAAAATGAGCGTTGCTTTATCCCCACCAGGTTCAGCAACCGTATGGGGCAGCGTTGCCGTTGTGTTATGGATAGCGTTATTTAGTCTGGGCCTATGGGCGTTGTTCACTTTAAAGCAAAACCGAAAATTTCGGCTTATTTTAGGACTTAGCTTGCTAGGACAACTTGCTCTAGAGATGTTATACGGTGATGAAAGATTCGTTCACTCTATACATTTTTTGCCATTTTTAATCGTAGTAGCAGCACTTAGCACCCTGACAAAAGCGCGGGTGTTAGCGTTGGTTTTGGCAGCCGCATTAGTGGTGAGTGCGGGGGTTAATAATACTTTACAATTCGCTCAGGCTGTAGACTACTCTTACGGTCGCGGTGTACTATGTGCGCCAGCAACAGCTAAGTGTAACGTGCAAAACACAACATTTCCTAAATAGAGATATTGCATACAATCCTATGTAGAGACGTTATATATAACGTCTCTACCTGATCGCGCAATTTCATCCAACATCATAATCACCACCAGAACCATACTGCCACGCATCAAACCAACGATGGAAATAATATTGTTGTCTTGGCGGTAAATGTTTCACCCAACTTTGTAGCGGTTCGCTCAATTGAGATAAAACCGAATAAACTCCCAAGTTGAAGTAATGCACTATCCAATTTAGCAATGCTGCCAAACCAACAGAGGGAATAATTTTAGCAACTAATATCGGATCAGTTATAGCCGTTTTTAACAATGTTTGTGTCAGGGCGGGAAACTGCACCACATCCTGTAAAAATGGCTTGAGTACAGAATTACCTAACTGTTGCATTACCAGAAAAACTACCGAGAGTAGATGGTTAATGCGATCGCTAGCAACGTTTTGAGCCAAATCGACTCGCATTGCCTTTTGAAACAGCCAAGTAACGCTCAAAGAAGGCTGATAGGGTGCAAGTAATGATAAAGCAGAAGCATCCAGGCGATCGCTTGAAAGTGCTTCGTGAATACCAAAAGTTAACCGTTTCAGGTGGCGCACCATCGCACCGAAACCACCAAAGCTTAAAGGAGATTGATTACCGCTACTATCTCCCACAGGGAGGATGCGATCCCAAGGCGATGGCAATGGACTATTTTGATAAGAGGGAAAAAACCCAAATAACGCCCGTTGCGGTTGTAGCTGGCTCAACTCCACCCCTTGATATTCTGGCAGCAACCGCAGATATTCTTCAAATAGATCTTCTAAACCCAGGTGTTCTGGGTGAGCATCCAGATAAGTAAATAAGTAAGTAGTTCTGCCGTCTCTGGCTGGAAAAGCTTCCCAAAAGTACTGACAATGATTTTGTATAGGAGTAAATGACACTAATAAATCTCCAGCGTCATTTTTAGCAAATCCTTGAGCGCAACTTCCAACTACTAAACAAATACCATCAGGTTTTTTTCCCTGACGTGCTTGTTGAGTAATCGGGGAAAAATGCCCCATCGCATCCAGTAGTAACCGAGTTTTGAAAAATTTTTGTAGAGACGTTGCACGCAACGTCTCCACCGTATGCAACGTCTCCACTGTATGCAACGTCTCCACCATCACCCCATCTGGGTGAACCATTGCCCCAACAAATGAGGTATTTTCAAACAGACATCCACCAGCAGAGAGAAATTTTTGTTTGAGGGTCTCAAGCAGGAAAACAGGATCGACACCGATGTTGAGAACATCCTCAACCCAAACTTCTGCACCACCCTGGAAACTAACACGAGCTGGGTTATATTGAGTAGCGATCGCCTCGTCTAGTTCAGCAGGCTTGAGCAAATTCAACTCGATAAATACTTCTAACTCTTTGCGAGAGATATTCCATTCTTGTTTTCTACCACGCAGTATTCCCCGCTCAATTAATGCAACCCGCCATCCTAGCTGAGCTAAGGCACAGCCGATTAAAATGCCCAGAGTCCCGCCACAGATGACAACATCCCAATCTACTGTTTCTGTAGAAACGTTGGGTGCAACGTCTCTACTTTGTTTTACCACCATTGGCACTGATGCCGGATCTGTCCGCAATGATGCTAACAGGCGATCGGCACGCCGTAAACCACTTAAAATATCTCCAGGCAATTGGGAAAGAAATTCTTCCGTTAGCGACATTTATGTTGCTTTGTCAACCAGACCTTGACTAAATTTTAATTGGAATTGATCGCGCGATCGCAGTTTAATTATTACTATTGACCAACTGAGGTGCATCACCAACATCCGCGATCGCTCTCGCATTACAAGCTAATAGCTAATACAATACCTGCAAATTCAATTCTACTTCAGCGAGCATTTAAACCATGATCGAAGCTTATGCAGCCCAGGAAATTGGTGGAGAACTGAAGCCATTCGAGTACAAACCCGGAGATCTTGGCAACGAGCAGGTGGAAATCAACGTTGAGTACTGCGGAGTTTGCCACAGCGACCTGAGTATGTTGGATAACGAGTGGGGTACGACTCAGTACCCGTTTGTTCCCGGTCATGAAGTGGTTGGCACGATCGCCGCTTTGGGTGATGCCGTGACAACATTGAAAGTTGGGCAAAGAGTCGGGCTAGGTTGGTATTCCCACTCGTGCATGACGTGCGAGTGGTGTATGTCAGGAAACCATAACCTTTGCCTCACTGCTGAAGCCACAATTGTCGGTCGACATGGTGGATTTGCCAACAAAGTTCGTGCCGATCGCGCTTGGGCGATCCCCCTGCCAGAGAAGCTCAACCCAGAGGTAGCAGGGCCGCTATTTTGTGGTGGTATCACCGTTTTCAATCCCATCGTCCAGTTCGATGTTAAACCTACCGACCGAGTTGGTGTAATTGGCATTGGCGGATTGGGGCATATGGCACTACGCTTTTTACACGCTTGGGGTTGTGATGTGACTGCATTCTCTACGAGTCCTGACAAGGAAGCTGAAGCTCGTCAACTCGGCGCTAATCATTTTGTCAACTCTCGCGATCCTAATGCTTTAAAGGCAGTGGCGAACTCATTTGACCTCGTTCTCTCTACTGTTAACGCTGCTTTGGATTGGGATGCTTATATTGCCACTTTACGCCCAAAAGGTCGGTTGCATTTTGTCGGCGTAACACCCAAACCAATATCAGCTCAGGTCTTTCCTTTGATTTCTGCTCAGAAAACAATTTCCGCCAGTCCGCTTGGTAGCCCTGCTACCGTTGCCAAAATGCTGGATTTTGCTGTCCGGCATGATATTGAACCGATGGTGGAAACTTTCACATTTGCTCAGATCAACGACGCGATGGAAAAACTCCGCAGCGGTCAGCCTCGCTATCGCATCGTGCTTAAGCATTAAATATTTAGGCGTGGGGAGATAAGAATTTATCCCCCATCAAGCAAAGCTTTAGCCCCTAACCCTCACAAAAGGCAGAAGCAGCAATGTAAATAAGCAAGTTATAATCTTTGCGGATGTGTGTACAAATTTATATAGCAAGCTATGAGTAATCCCTTGATCCATGCATTCTTTGTCGGTAGAGCTGCGGCAGAAGTCCTTGGCGAAAAGTTAGAAATTGCCCTAACGGATGCTTTAAGCGAACTGGGTAAATTTGATGCTGAAGCGAGGGAGCAGTTGCGGCAATTCACTGAACAAGTGATGGAACGCGCAAATCGTGAAGCCGAAACTGCAACAGTCAGCCGCACTACCACCACGAGAGTTACCCCAAACTCACAATTAGTTGACGAGCAAGCAATGATTGACGAATTACGGGCTGAAATTGCTTTGCTCAGGACTGAACTGCAACGCTATCGCAGTAATTCTGTTTGAGCTATTAAACAGAAGTTTCAGTCTAATCACCTGTGCCTGGGCAGCCCGTTCTGATTCATACTCAAATTAAAAATCTATTTAGGATACGAAGTGTCTGTTTTTCCAGCTGACTCCGTGACAAACAAGCGGTATGCCGAGCGCATGGAAACGGTCTATAAAAATAAGTCTTACCGTTGGAGTCGAGAAAATTACTCGAAACGGCGGCGTTTTGTAGACATCTGGTTTTTTGTTTTAAGGTTGCTATTTGACTTTTGGCTAGATCAAAAAGCCTGGAGCTATCCCGGCGGAATGACTGAAGCCAAGCGAATGGTCAGGCGTAAAAAACAAGCGGTCTGGATTCGCAATACTCTATTAGAGTTAGGGCCAACTTTCATTAAGATTGGGCAGCTGTTTTCTACTCGCGCCGATCTATTTCCCCCCGAATATGTCGAAGAGCTTGCCAAGCTCCAAGACAGAGTACCAGCTTTTAGCTACGAGCAGGTAGAAGCGATCGTCGAGCAAGAACTGGGTAAAAAAATTCCTGAACTCTTTCATAGCTTCGATCCGATTCCCTTAGCCGCCGCTAGCTTAGGCCAAGTGCATAAAGCTAAGTTGCATTCGGGTGAAGAAGTTGTAGTTAAGGCACAACGCCCAGGACTGCGGAAGTTATTTGAGATCGATCTAGCAATTCTTAAGGGAATTACTCGCTACTTTCAAAGTCATCCGGAATGGGGTCGCGGTCGTGACTGGCTGGGGATTTATGAAGAATGTTGTCGAATTCTCTGGGAAGAAATTGAATATCTTACCGAAGGTCGCAACGCTGATACTTTTCGTCGTAACTTCCGCGATTATGAGTGGGTGAAAGTACCGCGTATTTATTGGCGTTATACTTCCCCACGAGTTTTGACGTTAGAGTACGCTCCTGGGATTAAAATCAGCCACTACGAAGCTTTGGAAGCGGCTGGTTTAGATCGCAAGCTCCTTGCTCGTCAAGGTGCGGAAGCATACCTGCATCAGTTACTCAACAACGGCTTTTTCCACGCCGACCCCCACCCAGGTAATATTGCCGTTAGTGCTGAAGGCGCTCTGATTTTCTATGACTTTGGCATGATGGGGCAAATCAAGACTGGCGTGCGGGAGCAATTGATGAAAACGCTGTTTGGGATTGCTCAGAAAGATTCTACCCAAGTTGTGCAATCTTTGGTAGAACTGGGAGCGATCGCGCCAGTAGATGATATGGGGCCAGTGCGGCGATCAATCCAGTATATGCTGGATCATTTCATGGATAAGCCGTTTGAGAATCAGTCAGTCAGCGCAATTAGTGACGATCTCTATGAGATTGCTTACAATCAGCCCTTTCGCTTTCCCGCAACTTTCACTTTTGTGATGCGGGCATTTTCAACTCTAGAAGGGGTGGGGAAGGGTTTAGACCCTGAATTTAGTTTTATGGAAGTTGCCAAACCGTTCGCAATGCAGCTTATGACTAATGGAAATGGCTCTGCTGATGGAAATAGCTTTCTCAATGAGCTAGGTCGTCAAGCCGCTCAGGTTAGTAGTACTGCTTTGGGCTTACCAAGGCGGCTAGAATACACGCTAGACAAACTCGAACAGGGAGATTTGCGCCTGCGCGTCCGCTCAATCGAAACAGAACGGCTGCTGCGTCGTCAGAGTAGCGTTCAAATGGGAATTATTTATGCACTGATAGTCAGTGCGTTTACTGTGTCAGCCACAATTTTATTAGTCAATCAATTTTTCTGGTTGGCGTTGATTCCTGCTTTAATCGCAGTTGGCGTTGGGGTGTCCCTAGTTAGATTGATTATGCGGCTGGATCGCTACGACAAGATGTACTAAAAAGGATGAATGATGAATTATGAAATTGCATTTGAATTCATCATTCATAATTCATAATTCATCATTTACTTATTACCCAATCAAATAAATGATGCGCCATCTGTAATTTAGAACAAGATGGAATTTCTACTTTGTTTCCTTGTTTATCTAAAAATACAGCCCAGTTGCGATCGCTCCCAAAACCACTATCTGCTTGATCGATAGGGTTGGCAACGATCGCATCTAATTTTTTGCTATACAATTTCTCTATTGCTGGAGTGACAATATCCCCGGTTTGAGCGGCAAACCCAATTAAAATTTGGTGGGGCTGTTTGCGGTGTCCTAATTCAGCTACGATGTCGGGTACTGGTTCTAAGGGAAGATTAGTAGGCAGCGATCGCTTAGGTAACTTCTGCTGACTATAATTAGCAGGCTTCACATCTGCTACAGCTGCCGACATCACAATTAGATCAGCACTGGGAAAAAATTCTAGCATTGACGAGCGCATTTCTTCGGCACTGTCGACTGCAATTGCTTGCACCCCCTGGGGTACGCTCCAGCTAGCTGCACCATGCACCAATGTCACTGCTGCGCCGCGATGGAGTGCTGCTTGTGCTAAGGCTAAGCCCATTTTGCCAGTAGAGGGATTGCCAATAAACCTGACTGGATCTAGATACTCCCTTGTACCACCCGCACTAATTAATACTCGCTT